>DDSQ01000174.1 GCA_002343845.1 Planctomycetes bacterium UBA2386
CGAGCGATTCCCGGATCTCGTCTTCGCGACGCTGCGGCAGTGGACACACGACCCGAGCGAGCACGTGCGGCGCCTGGTCAGCGAGGGCAGCCGGCCGCGCTTGCCGTGGGGCCGGCGGCTCGCCTCGCTGCAGGCCGANNCCGTCCCCGACCTTGCCGCTGCTCGCGGCGCTGCAGGACGACCCGAGCGAGTACGTGCGGCGCAGCGTCGCGAACCACCTGAACGACATCGCCAAGGACCACCCGGATCGGGTCGTCGACTGGGTGCGCATGCAGCTGCCGGGTGCCGGACCCGAGCGGCGCGCGCTGCTGCGCCACGCCAGTCGCACGCTGGTCAAGTCCGGCCACCCGGCAATGCTCGCGCTGTGGGGCGCGGGCGAGGACTTCGCCGGCCGCGTGCAGCTGAGCGTCCAGCCGCGACGCATCCACCTCGGCGAAGCGATCCGGATCGAGGTCGGGCTGCACTCCCGGGCCGACGCCGCGCAGCGGCTCGTCGTCGACTACGCGGTCCACCACGTGAAGGCGGACGGCTCCCTGCGCCCGAAGGTGTTCAAGGGCTGGACACTGGAGCTGGCCCCGCGGGCATCGTGCACGCTGAGCAAGCGCCACGCCGTGCGCCCGGTGACCGTGCGCCGCTACCACGCCGGCCGCCACGCGCTCGACCTTCGCATCAACGGCCGGGTCGTCGCGCACGCCACCTTCGAGCTGCGGCTCGGCTGACGCGGCTGCGCCGCAACGCCGCTGCAGGCGCCGGCCGGGCGGCGTGTTACATTGCGCGCCATGCATCGCGCGTTCGCGTTCTTCTTTGCCTACTTTTGGTCCTCGCCCCGTCCGGCGGCAGGAGAGTCAGGCGCGTAGACGAACGAAGCGCGAGACCCCCGAAGAACCGCCGGAGACCCCGGCGGTTTTTTTTTGCCGCCGCCGCGTCGGCAGCCCGCAGACCCCAGACGACCAGGAGCCCCCATGACGAACCGCAGCGCGAGCGATGGTTGGTATGCGCACAGCGAACGCACCAGCCAGACGGACGACCAGAGGATCAAGGACGTGACGCCGCTGCCGCCGCCCGAGCACCTGATCAAGTTCTTCCCGATCGCGGGCACGCCGGTCGAGACGCTGGTCGCCACGACGCGCCAGCGCGTGCGCGACATCCTCCACGGCAAGGACGACCGGCTGCTCGTGGTCATCGGCCCGTGCTCGATCCACGATCCGTCGGCGGCGCTGGACTACGCGCGGCGGCTGAAGGTGCAGCGCGACGCGCACGCGGGCACGCTGGAGGTCGTGATGCGGGTGTACTTCGAGAAGCCGCGCACGACGGTCGGCTGGAAGGGCCTGATCAACGACCCGTACCTCGACGGCAGCTACCGCATCCACGAGGGGCTGCGCATCGCGCGGCAGCTGCTCGTCGACATCAACCGCCTGGGCGTGCCCGCGGCCGGCGAGTTCCTCGACACGATCAGTCCGCAGTACATCGGCGACCTGGTGTCCTGGGGCGCGATCGGTGCGCGCACGACCGAGAGCCAGGTCCACCGCGAACTGGCCTCCGGCCTGTCGGCACCGATCGGCTTCAAGAACGGCACCGACGGCAACGTGAAGATCGCGATCGACGCGATCCAGGCCGCCGCGCGGCCGCACCACTTCCTGTCGGTGCACAAGAACGGGCAGGTGGCGATCGTCGAGACCCGCGGGAACAAGGACTGCCACGTGATCCTGCGCGGCGGCAAGGCGCCGAACTACGACGCCGCGAGCGTGGCGGCCGCCTGCCGCGAGATCGAGGCCGCCCGGCTCGACTGCAACCTGATGATCGACTTCAGCCATGCCAACAGCAGCAAGCAGTTCCAGCGCCAGCTCGACGTCGCGCGCGATGTCGCCGCGCAGATCGCCGGCGGCAGCCGCTGCATCGTCGGCGCGATGGTCGAGAGCCACCTGACGGGCGGCGCGCAGAAGTTCAACCCCGGCAAGGACGACCCGGCGATGCTGCCGTACGGACAGAGCATCACCGACGCCTGCATCGGCTGGGAGGACTCGCTCGCGCTGCTGCAGATGCTCGGCGACGCGGTCAAGGCCCGGCGCTCCCAGCGCTTGCGCCCGGCGGCGGCGGGTGACTAGACTGCGGCCCTCACCGAACAAACGTTGGAGACGCTCGATGGCGATTCGCGCCACCCTGCTGGTCCTGGCCGCCTGCGCGGCGGCGGCCGGCTGCAAGACGACGTCGGATGTCGTGCGGCAGCAGGGCAACCGCTGGATCGGCAAGCCGGCCGACGACTTCTTCCGCGCGCACGGCGCGCCGCAATCCGTCTTCGCGCTGCAGGACGGCGGCCGCCTCTACACCTGGCGGGGAGGGGAGACGCACGTCGTCGAGCCCGCCAAGGTCCAGCCGGCACCCAACGCCGCGGCGCCCGCCGCGGCGGCCCAGTCATCGACGCGCTCCACCACGACGACCACCGTCAGCCAGCCAGCGCCGGGCACGACGGTGACGCAGACGACCACGCGCTCGTCCACGGTCGGCACCTCCGTGGCCTTGCCGGCGGCGGCGCCGGTGGTCGTCACGCCGGCTCGCCGCATCGAGATCCTGTGCGAAGCGCAGATCGCCGTCGATACGGCCGGCAAGATCACCGGCTTCAAGATCACGCGCGACACGCGCGCGACGGGCTTCGCCCTGACGCGCTGCGCCGAGGTGTTCGACAGCTGAGCCGGCACCCGCGCGCCGCGGCAGCCGCAAGGGATCGCCGATCGTCGCAGCTCGGGACCGGTGCGGCCGGTGACCGGGGCGATCAGCGGCCGGCGGCCTTCAGTCGCTCGCTTCTCCAGTAGACGTCGTCGCCACCCAGTCCGTCGAGATTGGCGCGGTTCAGGGTGCGCGCCAGCACGAACAGCAGGTCGGACAGCCGGTTCAGGTACTGCCGCGGGGCGGCGTTCACGGCTTCGTGCGCCGCGAGGGCGACCACGGCCCGCTCGGCACGCCGCGCCACCGTGCGCCCGACGTGGGCCAGCGCGGCGCTGCGCGTGCCGCCGGGCAGGATGAACTCCTGCAGCTTCGGCAGGCGCGCGTTGTAGCGCTCCAGCGCCTCGTCCAGCCGCACGACCGTCTCGGCCTTCAGCAGCTCGAAGCCCGGGATCGACAGCTCGCCACCGAGGTTGAACAGCTCGTGCTGGATCATGACCAGCAGCTCGCGCACGTCGTCGGGCAGCGGCTCGGCCAGCAGCACGCCCAGGGTCGAGTTCAGTTCGTCGACATCGCCCATCGCCTGCACGCGCAGGTGATCCTTGGCCACCCGGCTGCCGTCGCCGAGGCCGGTGGTGCCGTCGTCGCCGGTGCGCGTCGCAATCTGTGTCAGCCGCTGTCCCATGCGATCGATTGTGCCCGGCGTGTCCGCGGCGTGCCGCGCGTACGGTCTCGGCCCACGCCGCCGGGGCGGCCGGGATGCGGGCTCAGACGCGCGTGCTGACGAAGTGGCCACTCGGGCTGCGCAACACCTGCAGCGTGAGCAGCCGCGCGTGCAACGCGTGGACCTCGCCCTGCGCGCGTTGCGCCACGACGACCGCGACGGCATCGAAGCCCGCACCGGTGACGCGGAAGGGCGCGCCGACCGCGATCGGCGTGCGGCTGTGCAGCGAGAGGCCCGTCAGCGACAGGTCCTTCAGCCGCACACCCTGCGCAACCTCCTGGCCGGGCAGGCGCAGCTGCGCGTCCTGCGTACGCGCATAACGTTCGCCATGCCGGCGGCCGAGCAGCTCGGCCTCGGACAGGTCGCCGCTGGGCGCCGGGGTCAGGGGGCTGCCGCAGCTCGTGCAGCGGGGATCGCGTCCCGCCAGGCGCGCGAACGGCGTGCCGCACAGCGGGCAGCTGTGCTCCTCGCGCCAGCGCGCCACGTCCCGCGCGGTGGCCNNGGCGTGGCCCGCCGCGGCCGGCGCAGGCTGCGGTCGTAGGCCGCGCGGCGTTCGGGGTCGCCGAGGACCGCGTAGGCCGCGTTCAGCCGCGCGGCCGTGTCATGGTCACCGCCCAGGTCCGGATGCACGCGCAGCGTGCTCATCAG
>DDSQ01000095.1 GCA_002343845.1 Planctomycetes bacterium UBA2386
CCCGAACCGGTCGGTCCGGTCACCAGCACGAGTCCCCGCGGCTTCGCCGCGAGGTCGATGCAGATCTGCGGCAGGCCGAGTTTCCGGGCGTCCGGAATCTGGTCGGAGATCACGCGCACGACGAGGCCAACCGCGCCGCGCTGGTGGAGCGCGTTCACGCGGAAGCGCGCCAGGTCCTTCACCGCGTAGGAGAAGTCGATGTCCTTCTCGTTCGCGAAGCGCTCCCACTGCTCCGGGCTCATCAGCTGGCGGGCCAGGTCGGAGGTCTGTTCTGGCAGCAGCTTGCCGTGCTCCTCCTGCGGCCGGACCTCACCGTCGATGCGAAAACCGGGGGCGCTGCCTGCTTTCACGTGCAGGTCGGAGGCGCCCATCTTCACGAGGGATTGCAGGAGATCGTCGATGCGCAGAGTCATGGCGTGTGGCGGTTGCGGTGCGCCGACTCCAGATCCCAACCCGGCTATCGAACGCGACTTGCATGTGCTTGACCCCGCCGCGTGGACGCTGGGTCCACCTTGGGACCGGTCCGGTCCCACCGGCGCTCGCAGGAAGGTGCGGCGGTCCGGTGGCCGCCGTCGCCGAGGGGCGCTCGAATGGCCCGCCGCTTTCCCCCCGCGCCCGGCCGATGAGTGACCTGCAACTGCAACCGATGCGCTCGCCCGACGACAACCTCGTGCGGCAGCACCGCCTGCCGGACCCTGCCCAACCGCCGAACGGCGGCGGGCTGACGGGCGAAGTCCAACCAGCGGCCGCCCTGCCCGCGGCCAGCCCCACGACCGGTCCCGTCGCTCCGACCACCCCCCCGGCCGCGCCACCGACCCCGGTATCGGGGCTGATCGTCTCGCCGCAGACGCCGATCGCCTCGCTCGACCGCGCGACGCTGTTCGTCAACCGTGAGCAGTCGTGGCTCGGCTTCAACCGCCGCGTGCTCGAGGAGGCCGAGGATCCGACGAACCCGCTGCTCGAGCGCGTGAAGTTCCTCGCCATCGCCAGCACGAACCTCGACGAGTTCTTCGAGATCCGCGTCGCCGGCGTGATGGAACTGGTCGAGGCGGGACTGCAGGGCGAGAACCCCGACGGCATCAAGCCGGCGGAAGAACTCGACCGCGTGCGCGCCGATGCGCATTCGTTCACGACCGCGATGCACCGCATCTGGCGCGAGCAGCTCCTGCCCGAGCTGGCGAAAGCCGGCGTCGGCTTCCGCGCCGTGCGTCAGCTCGGACCAGCACAGCAGAAGTGGGTCGACGCGTACTTCGCCAAGCAGATCTACCCGATCCTGACACCGCTCGCGGTCGATCCGGCGCACCCGTTCCCGGTGCTGCTGAACAAGTCGCTGAACCTGGTGGTGCTGCTGCAGGATCCCAAGCAGGCGCGTCGAACGCACCGCATGGCGGTCGTGCAGGTGCCCCGGTCGCTGCCGCGCATCCTGGTCGTTCCCGACGCCGACGGCCCGCGCAGCTACGTGTTCACGGCCGACGTCGTGCAGGCGAACCTGCGCGACCTGTTCCCGGGGCTCGAGGTCGTGCACGCGTCGACGTTCCGCGTCACGCGCGACAGCAACCTCGAAGTCGACGACGTGCATGCGACCGACCTGCTGAGTTCGATCGAGAAGGAGCTGGTGAAGCGGCGCCGCGGCGAACCGGTGCGGCTCGAGATCGACGCCAGCGCGCATCCCGACGTGCTCGAGCGCTTCCAGAAGGCGTTCGGCCTCGATCCCGAGGACATCTACTTCTGCGACGGTCCGGTCAACCTCGGTCGCATCCTGGAGCTGCACCAGATGGTCGAGCAGCCCGAGCTCAAGGACCCGCCGGCATCGCCGCGGCGCCAGTGGAGCTGGGCCACCGCCGACGACATGTTCGGCGATCTGCGCGACGGCGACATCCTGCTGCACCACCCGTACGAGTCGTTCTCGACCGTCGAGGACTTCGTGCGCCTCGCGGCGCGCGATCCGAAGGTGCTCGCGATCAAGCAGACGATCTACCGGGCCGGCAGCAAGAACCTGATGGTCGAGGCGCTGATCGAAGCCGCGCAGCAGAAGAAGCAGGTGACGGTCGTCGTCGAGCTGAAGGCTCGCTTCGACGAAGAAGCGAACATCCACTGGGCTCGGCGGATGGAGCAGGCCGGCGTGCACGTCGTCTACGGCATCGTCGGCATGAAGACGCACGCGAAGGTGACGCTCGTCGTGCGCCGCGAGGACGACGGCAGCCTGCGCCGCTACTGCCACCTCGGCACCGGCAACTACAACCCGGCGACCGCGCGCCTCTACACCGACATCGGCATCCTGACCGCCCGCGCCGATCTCGGCGCCGAGGTTGCCGAGACGTTCAACGTCATCACCGGCTACTCGCGCGCGCCGCAGATGGAGCACCTGCTCGTCGCGCCGTTCACGCTGCGCGATCGACTGCTGCTGCTGATCAAGAACGAGGTCGACGCGAAGAAGGCCGGCCGCCCCGCGGCGATCAAGGCCAAGCTCAACAACCTCGCCGATGCGCAGGTCATCATCGCCCTCTACGAGGCGTCGCGCGCCGGCGTCAAGGTGCAGCTCTGCGTGCGCAGCGTCTGCTGCTTGCGACCCGGTGTGCCCGGCCTCTCGGAGAACATCACGGTCAACGCGATCGTCGACCGCTACCTCGAGCACAGCCGCGTCTACTACTTCGAGAACGGCGGCAATCCGCTGGTCTACCTGTCGTCGGCCGACTGGATGGCACGCAACCTCGACCGCCGCGTCGAAGTCGCCGCGCCGATTCTCGATCCCGAGTTGAAGAAGCGCGTCGTCGACGAAGTGCTCGGCATGACGCTCGCCGACAACGTCAAGGCACGCCGGATCCTGCCGAACGGGCAATCGGAGCGCATCGTGCGCGCCGACGGCGAACTGCCGCTGCGCAGCCAGCAGGCGCTGCTCGAGATGACGCTGAAGCAGCCCGAGTCGACGCCGGAGGGCGGCGTCTCCGAGCCGCAGAAGCGGCGCAAGAACAAGAAGCGGAAGCGCTAGCCGGACGCCGCGCCGCTCCGGCGCGAGGCGAACAGCAGACTGCCGACGATCGCCGCCATGCCGATCCAGCCCCAGCTGTCCGGCCAGACGCCGAACGCGATCGCGCTGAACAGGGTCGCGAACGCGACTTGCAGATAGCCCACCGCGGTCGCGCGACCGGCGGCCTCGCGCGCGAGACCCTTCGTCAAGGCGACCTGCGCGATCTGCGTCGCGACACCGATGCCGACGACGCAGGCCCAGCCGCGCGCATCCGGCCAGGTCCACACGGGCAGCGCGAACGGCGTCGCGACCGGGATGGTGACCAGCGGCAACCAGAACACGACGACGAGCGGGTCTTCGCTGCGGCCGAGCCGCCGCACGGTGACGTAGGCGATCGCCGAGAGGATCGCGCCGAGCAGCGCCACGAACGCGAACACCCACGAGCCGCTGGCGCCCGTGGCGCCGCCGAACAGCCAGGTCGGCTGCGCGATCATCACCACGCCCGCGAATGCGACGGCCAGCGATGCGAGCACACGGCCGTGCAGTTGCTCGCGCAGGAACCACGCGGCGAACACCGCCGTGAACAGCGGCGCCGTCTGGTGGATCACCGTCGCCTCGGCGAGCGGCAGGTTCACCACGGCCTGGTAGAAGCAGATCATCGCCAGGCTGCCGACGAACCCACGCACCAGCAGCAGGCGCGAACCCAACGGCGAACGCCGGACGCGCCACAGCACCACGGAGGCGATCGCCAGCGTGACGACGCCCCGCAGGAACACGATCTGCATCGTCGGCAGGTCGCGGCTCGCGAGCTTCACCAGCAGACCCATGACGGCGAACCAGAACGCCGCCTGGACCATGCAGCCGATCCCGTTGGCGCGCTCGACCGCAGGCGCCGCCGTCACGGGCGCTTCGAACCGAGGGCCGCCTTGAAGCCCGTGGCCCTCGCCGGCGCCAGCGCATCGCCGGCCGTACTCACGAGCACGACCTCGGCGGGACCGGCGACGGCGGCGCGCAGCTGTTCGGCCGCGGCGCGGCCGAGCACGTCCTGGTCAGCGCCGACGCAGCAGGTGGCTCCCGGCCGCAGCTGTGGGTCGAGCGCGATCAGCGCGACCCGTTGTTCGTCGGCGCGAGCGCGGACCGCGGCCAACGCGGCCGGGTCGTCGAGGCTCACGACGATCGCGCGGCAGCCGAGGTCGAGCAGTTCGCCGACCCCGCGTGCCAGCGCGGCCGCGTCGCCTGCGGCATCGCGCACCTGCAGGTGCAGTTGCGTGTAGCGGCCGGCTGCCGCCAGCACTTCCCGTTCGCAGCGCAGGTGCCACGGCTTGCCGTCGCCACGAACGAACCCCACCGGATACGCGACGTCGATCGCTGGGCGAGGGTCCAGCTCCGCCGCATGCTGGCTGCGCAACATCGCCACGACGACATCCCCGGGGCCGACGCGCGTCGTCGGTGCTGGCTCGAGGCCGGTGTAGCAACGGGTGCCGAGGGGAATCCGCGTGGGCAGCGCGATTCCGGCGATGTGCAGCAACGCGAGATCGACCGCCACCGCAGCACCGGTCTCGTCGACGACGCGCACTTCGCGGTCCATCTTCTCCGTGACCTCCGGCGGGGCGTCGATCGTGACGCGCAGCACATGCTCGGCGGTGGCGGCCGGCGACGTCGCCTCGATGGCGGCAAGGCTGGCGGCGGCGTCGAGCGCCACGACGACTTTGCCTCCGCTCGCCGCGCGCAACGCCTGGCGATCGGCCGGCAGCGTCCGTTCGGCGACGACACGAACCCTGCCGGCGTCGTCGACCGGCTGGGCGTCGCCTCCGCACGCGGCCAAGAGCAGCAACGCGGAGGGGACCACTCGCTCGAACATCCCGGCGATGATGCAGTGCCGCGGCGACGCGCGCCAGTTCGCGGCGTTCACGCGGTCGCGGCGACGCCGAGTCGGGCGCGGAGCACGGCGACGACGCGCTCCGGCGGCAAGCGACTCGCACACAACGTGCGCGTGATCTGGCCGTACTCCTGGGGGCTCGGCACGCCGAAGTACAGCTCCGGGATCGGGTCGGTCGGCGGATCGGCGTTCCACGACGCGCCATCGTGCGTCGGCTCGAGCGCTGCCAGCGCGTTCGCGATCGGCCGCAGATCGACGCGCGGCATCGGTTGGATCGTGACCAGTTCGAACCAGCTCTCGGTGCGGTCGTGGTAGCGATACCGGGTGCCGTCGGGATCCTGCTGCACGTGCAGCACGCGGAAGCCGCCGGCCAGCGTGTTGAGGGTCATGCGGTGGCGCGGACCGCGGCTCGTGATCACGGCAAGGCCGAGCCCGGCGTCGCGTCGACGTTCGACGCCCCCACGCAGCCCGCCTTCGATCTCGGCCTGCACGCGCGCCATCTCCTCGGCGTACAGCGGCGCGAACTGACCCGGGTGGTCGAGCACCGCCGTCGCATGGTCGAGCAGCCACGCGTAGCGCCGCAGCGACAGCTCGTCGGCGTCGGTGATGCCGAAGAAGGCGCCGGCGATCGGCGACTCGGGCCGCGCCAGACCGGCGACGATGCGATCGATCGCAAAGCCTCGCCACGTCTGCCAGCAACCGAAGTCGCCGGTCGCGGCGGCGGCGAGCAGCAGTTCTTCGCGCGCGAACGCGACCTCGGGACGCAGCACGGCGAGCAGCGACCCGAGACCATCGGTGTCGTAGTGGTCGTTGACCACGAACTCGGCGTCGCCGAGGAACGCGTCCTGCTCGGCCGCGGGCGCGCGCGCAAAGCGCAGCGCGATGCCGGTGCTCAGATCGGCGCGCCACTGGGGCGGGGTGCGGTTGCCCGGCCAGTGCGAGAGGTTCGGCCCCGAAGGCGTCATGCCATCGACCGAGAGGTGGGGCGCCGCGAGCCCGTTCTTGCCGGCGAATCCGAGCTGCAAGCGGGCGGCGGGACCGGGTCCGTTCATGGCGTGGGTCTTGGGTGCGCGAACGCGCCGTCCTAGATCACGGTAGCAAGCGAGGCGGTGGCCAGCGCCCCGGCCGGTGACGGTCGGACCGCGCGAGTCGCCGCAACGACGAGAGCGAAGAGTGGCTTCGGCNNCGTGGTGGCGCTGGCGGCGGCGTGCCTGGTGGTGTACATGCAGGGCGCCAAACTGGGGCCCGAGGGCAACGCCTTCGGCATCCAGAAGGCGGGCGACGTGAAGTTGCCCGGCGAGACGCCCTGAGCGGGCCCGTGCGGGCGGGCGCGGCTGCCCCCGACCCCCACGCGAAATCCCCCCACGCCAAATCCGAGGCGCCCGGGGCTTGACATGGGCGTCTTGACGACTAGATTTCCTCCCGCGAATCACGGGCGAAAGCCCGGTCCTCGCGTCGGTTCATACGCCACGGGGGCGTAGCTCAATTGGTTAGAGTACCGGACTGTCGATCCGGTGGTTGCGGGTTCGATTCCCGTCGTCCTCGCCAGTCCGAGCCCCGGAAACCGTGCAACAGGCGCAGTTTCCGGGGCTCGTTGTTTTCTGGCGAACTCCGCTCGTGGCGCCTACTTGGCGCAGCAGGCGCCGTCGGCGCAGCACGCACCCTCGGTGCAGCAGTCACCGATCTTGGCCTCGACGTCCTTGGCGATCGACGTCGCCTTCGCGACGACCTGGTCGCGCGACATGCCCGCCGTCTTCAGCGTCACGCCGCACGCCGACAGGAACTTGCCGTCCTTGGCGCGGATCGGAACGGTGACGTCGAGCGCGTCGCCTTCCTCGAGCACGACCGTCTGCCCGGTCGCCATCGCCTTCACGTCCTCGGGATCCGACGGCTTGCCCTTCTTCGCCGGCGCGGTGCTCGCGCAGGCGATCGGGCCCGCTGCGCCGGCTGGCGTGCAGTGCACGGTCAGGCGAGTGCAATCCGGGTTCGCCTTGGCGATCGCCTCGACGACGGCCTGGGCATCGGGGCTGGAGCACGAGCCGCAACAGGTGGACGCGCAGCCGCCCAGCAGGGCGGCGAGAGTGACGACGAGAGCCGACGAGAATCTTCGCATGGTGGATACCTCCCCGGCATTAGAGAGGCCGCCCACGAGGAAGGCCACCGTCAGGACTTGCCGGTCGGCGACGGCGCGATCAGGAGCAACGGGCAGCCCGCCGGTTCCCATTCGGCGAGGAACCCGGCCTCGTCCACGCGCGTGAAGCCGCGCGCCGGATCAGCGGTCAGCACGTAACGCTCACCCCGGTGCCAGCCGACGATCAACTCGTAGTGCCGGTGGATGCCGTCGCTGAAGGGCTTGTGCAGTCCGACGACGAGTGACCTTCCCTTCGCCAGGTGTTCTTGCAGGTCGTCGATCCGCCCGCGCACCACGAACGCCTCGCAGCCGTGGGCACGCGCTGCGTCGCGCAGGGACTGCATCGTGGCGCCGCCGTCGACGAGTGGCGGCTCGTCGGGAGGCAGTTCGCGGCCGAACCGCCGCAACGCCATCCGCAGCACGGTCGGCCCGCAGTCGGCGGATCCGGCCTGGCGCTCGAGCTCGACCCCGTCCAACAACAGCAGGTCCGGCTGCGCACGTGGCGGCACGACCACCACGGCCGCCCCGCGGTACGAAGAGCACGCCGCCAGCAGCAGCGCCGACGCGAAGAGCAGCGCCCGCAGCATCGGCCTCAGCCGTGCGCCCCTTCCATGATCACGAGCCCGATCGTCAGCACGACGATGATGATGCCGAGCAGTACGAGACCGCCATCGCCACCGGTGAACTGCAGCAGCTCGGGGTGACTGGCCTCGCGAGCAGCGAGCCGTGCGAACTCGTCGACGGCGAACGCTGCGGCAGCGGTGCCGCCGCCGCCGAGGACCGGCAGGAGGAGGGTTCCGATCGGGCGAGGGCTCTGCATGGTCGGAGCATCATGCCGTCGTGGTGCGCGCGGGCAATTCCCGCCGTGCCGCCGCGCGATCGCATCGCTTGCCTGCGGCCCAACCGACCGGCACCATCGCGCCAACAACTCACATGGCGATCAATCACTGGATGTCCTGGGAAGGCGGTGTCGACCTCGTCGCGATGACGCAGCCCGGCTTGGCGGCCCCCAACCTGATCCTGCACGTCGCGCGCGTCGTGCACACCCCCGTCGGCTCGGCGGCCTCCGGCATGGTGTTCTGGCAGCCCGACCCGAAGGGCGCTCCCGCGGTGATCGGCTTCGTCTCGACGGATCCAAAGCTCGCCGCGTGGTTCGGGCCGCACATCTTCGCCGGCACGCCGTTCGAGAAGGCGCCCGCGCACCAGGCGAAGATCGCCATCAGCGTTGCCGCGGATCGCGTCGGCTCGCGGATCGAAGTGGCGGGCCATGTGTTCGAAGTCACGATGAGCGGCTTGTCGCCGCTCGCCGTCGTGAACCGCGCCGCCGGCAGCCCGATGCCGTTCGCCCAGCAGGGCCTCGAGGCCGCGGCGGCCAAGACCGACGTGAAGATCAACGGCAAGGCGGTCGCGGTCACCGTGCCGCCGGCATCGATGGGCGGCAGCCCTGGCGCCTGCTGGGCGCCGAGCGGCATCTACGCGCGCTGACCCCTGACGGGCGCGGCCACGCGCCGCGTCGCGCTCCGTTCCCGGCGCGCGCCCGGCTACCTTCCCGCCGGTGGCGCTCGATCGGTCGACCGTGTCCTACTGGAGCCTGCGCTTCCTGCTCGGGCTCCTGCTGCTCACGCTGGCCGGCACCGGGCTGCTGCTGAAGATCGCGCCGATCCCGGATCGCATCGGGCTCGTGCGCGTGTTGGTCGGCCTGCTCGGCTTCCACTACGCCTACACGGCGATCGGCCCGCTGGTGCGCGTCGTGACGCGCAACGCGCGCGTGCGCGGCGAATGGCACGAGGCGGCGCGCAATGCGTTCGCGCGAGCTTCGCTGCCGCGCCGCATCTGGTACCTGCTCGCGTCGGTCGCCGAGGCCGACGGCCCGATGAGCCAGGAGGAACGCGAGGCCGTGCGCCACTTCGTGCTCGAGCGCTTCGTCGAGTCGGTGCACGCCGCGGAACTGCGCGCGTGGGAATCGCAGCCGTTCCCGATCAGCGACCGCAGCGGGCTCGCGGCGCGCATCGGCGTCGGCCTCGACGACACCGAACTCGACACGCTGTTCTGCTGGTGCTGCCTGGTCGCGTTCGCCGACGGCACGTACGCCGAGCCCGAGCACAAGGCACTGCAGGAGGTCGCCCAGGGCCTCGGCATCAAGGCCGGCCGCGCGCGCATGCTGTTCCACCTGGCGCGGGCGCAGTTCCTGCGCGGCGACCGCCGCGGCGAACGCAACGGCCCGCATCCGGCGCGACCGCCGGCCGGCGACGCGCGGGCCGAAGCGCTCGCGGTGCTCGACCTGCCCGCGAACGCGACGGTCGAGCAGATCCGCAAACGCCACCGCGAGCTGGTGCGGAAGTTCCATCCCGACGCCCAGCCCAACCTCGGGCCGCGCGCGCAGCAGGAGGCGACCGAGCGCTTCACGACGATTCAGCGCGCCTACGAGACGCTGACATCGTGAGCACGCTGCGCGTAGGCTCTGCGGAATGGTGACGATCACCGCGACCTACGAAGGCGATCTCTGCTGCACCGCCGTGCACGGCCCGTCGTCCGCGCAACTGAAGACCGACGCGCCGAAGGACAACGAAGGGCTCGGCCGCTACTTCTCGCCGACCGATCTCGTGGCGACGGCACTCGGCACGTGCATCCTGACGACGATGGGGCTCGTCGCCCGGCGCCACGGCATCGACCTGAAGGGCGCCTCCGTGCGGGTCGAGAAGCACATGCAGTCCGCACCACGCCGCATCGCCCGACTACCGGTCGAGGTGCGCATCGCCGGCGCGTTCACCGCCGAACAGAAGAAGCTGCTCGAGCAGACCGCGCACGCGTGCCCGGTGCACAAGAGCCTGCATCCCGACATCCAGGCCCCGATCACCCTGCACTGGAACTGATCGCATGGGCCACGACGACGGCAGCGGCGGCATCGCGAACCTGATCGCCAACAACCGCAAGTGGAGCGAACGCATGCGCCGCGAGGACCCCGGGTTCTTCGGCCGCCTCGCGACCGCCCAGTCGCCAAACTACCTCTGGATCGGCTGCTCCGACAGCCGCGTGCCCGCCAACCAGATCATCGGGCTGCTGCCCGGCGAGATCTTCGTGCACCGCAACGTGGCCAACGTCGTCATCGCCACCGACGACAACCTCAATGCCGTGGTGCAGTACGCGGTCGAGCACCTCGAGGTGAAGCACGTCGTCGTGTGCGGGCACTACGAGTGCGGCGGCGTGAAGGCCGCGATGAGCCCGAGCGATCTGGGCCAGCTCAACAGCTGGCTGCAGTCGATCCGCGACGTCTACAGGATCCACCGCGCCGAGCTCGACTCCATCGCCGACGGCAGACGCCGCTTCGACCGGCTCGTCGAGCTGCACGTCTACGAGCAGTGCCTCAACGTGCTCAAGATCGATCACGTGCAGCGCGCTTGGTACAAGACGCGCACACCCGAGGTGCACGGCTGGGTCTTCGACGTACGCACCGGCAAGCTCGTCGACCTCGGGCTCGACATGGAGGCGGAGTTCGCCGCGATCCGCGGGATCTACGATCTGAGGCCCACGAGCTGAGCGCTCGCCCCCGAGCTCAGCGCGGCGAGACCGAGCCCGACGGCCTCTTCAGCCGGAGCGCGAGCACGCCGACCTCCGGACCGCTCGAGGTGTCGGCCCGCACGGGGTAGGTGGTGCCCACGGGCTCGGCGTCGACCAGGTCGGCCTCGTCGACGCTGCGCCGCTCGTAGCCGCAGTGGTGTGGGGCGTGGCAGGCCTGCCAGGTCGCGCGGCCGCCGCTGCGCACGAGCCCCCAACCGTGCTCGACGATGCCCGGATCCGGAGGCCGCGACGCCACTTGCTCGGTGGTTCCGTCGGGGCTCGAGCCGTCGATCAAGAAGCCGAGCAGGACCAGCCCGGCCACGCCCGTCGTCGCGAGCACCGCGATCGACACGTCGCGCGCCGTGTCGCTCGAGTCGCCGCGGAGCAGCGTCTCGGCCGAGCGGACGTTCGCCTCGGCCACCTGGGCGCAGGCCGAGGCGAGCAAGCAGAGTGCGAGGGTGGGCACCGAGAGCCGCACGGTCCTCACGATAGCAGGCCCGCGTGGCGGGCGCGCCGCACCGCCGCGGTCAGCGACGGAGCCGAGCGCTCGGCGCCCCTCGACGAGCGCCGAGCGTCGGGCGTAGGCTCGGATCCTTGAGCCAGGATCCGAGCCCTCCGACCTCGCCCGACGGCGGCGGCAACGGCGCCGCGCCACCGGCGGAGCCATCCGACGGCCCAGCGCCCGAGTCGGCGAGCGCGCCGACGGCGACGGTCTCGAGCTACGTGCACCCCTTCAGCGTGCTCGCGCAGAGCGAGGAGCGCTTCCGGCTGCTCATCGAGGCCACGAACGACGCCGTCTGGGACTGGGACCTGGTGACCGACGTGCTCTGGTGGAACGAAGGGATCACCAAGCTCTTCGGCATCGAGCGCGACGCGATGGGCTGCAGCCTCGAGGTCTGGGCCGACCGCATCCACCCGGAAGACCGCAAGAGGACCGTCGACAGCCTCGACGAGGCGATCGCGAGCACCCACGACGATTGGTCGTGTGAGTATCGATTCAGGCGCAACGACGGCAGCTACGCGCACGTCTTCGATCGCGGGCGCATCCTGCGTGACGCTCGGGGGCGCGGCGTGCGCATGGTCGGCGGCATCCGCGACGTGAGCAAGCGCAAGCTGCTCGAGGCCCAGATCATGCGCGCCCAGCGCATGGAGAGCATCGGCACCCTGGCAGGCGGCATCGCGCACGATCTGAACAACGTGCTCGCGCCGATCCTGCTCGCCTCCTCGGTGCTCCGGCTGGGGGAGAGCGATCCGAAGCGGCGCGCCGATCTCGACACGATCCAGCGCTGCGCGCGCCGCGGCGCCGACATGGTCCAGAAGCTGCTCGCCTTCGCGCGCGGCGGCGACGACCAGCGCACGAGCATCGTGCCCGCCGAGCTGGTGCGCGACATGCGCGGGATCATCGGCGAGAGCTTCCCGAAGAACATCCGCGTGGAGGTGGAGCTGCCCGCCGACCCGTGGCTCGTGCGCGCCGACGCCACGCAGATGCACCAGGTGCTCATGAACCTCTGCGTCAACGCGCGCGACGCGATGCCCGAAGGCGGCACGCTCGTCATCGCCGTCGAGCACGTCGTGCTCGACGAGGTCTACGCCCACATGCACGTCGAGGCCCGGCCCGGCCCCTACGTGCTCATCCGCGTCGAGGACACGGGCGTCGGCATGTCGCCCGAGGTCGTCGAGCGCATCTTCGACCCCTTCTTCACCACGAAGGACGTCGGCCAGGGCACCGGCCTCGGCCTCTCGACCGCGCACTCGATCGTGCGCAGCCACGGCGGCTTCATCCACGTGTACAGCGAGCTCGGCAAGGGCAGCCGCTTCAGGGTCTACCTGCCCGCCGATCTCACGCCGCTCGAAGCGGTGGGCTCCGAGGACGACGAGACGCGCCTGCCGCGTGGTCGAGGCGAGCTCGTGCTCGTGGTCGACGACGAGGAGCCGGTGCGCACGGTGACCGCGCGCACGCTCGAGCGCTTCGGCTACCGCGCGCTCACCGCCGCGAACGGGGCCGAGGCGCTCTCGGTCTACGTGCGCAACCAAGCCGACATCGCCGTCGTGCTCACCGACATGACGATGCCGATCCTCGATGGGCCGGCCACGATCGTCGCGCTCAAGGCCATCGATCCGGGCGTGCGCATCATCGCCTCGAGCGGCCTCAACGCGAACGGACACGTGGCCAAGGCGAGGGGCTCGGGCGTCGAGCACTTCGTGCCGAAGCCCTACACCGCCGACCTCTTGCTCCGCGTGCTGCGCAAGGCGCTCGGCGGGAGCTGAGCTCCGGGGTGGGCGGCGGGACGCGCGCCTCTCCCGCCACGAATCGGCTAGCTTCGTCCGGTGAGCCGCCGCGTCGCGCTGCCCGTCCTCGACGCCGAGATCGACCTCCGCGTGGCCTCGATCCGAGCCGAGCACGCCTACTGGCCTTGCCAGGAGGGCTGCGATCTCTGCTGTCGTTCGCTCCCTCACTTGCCGACCATCAGCGAGGTCGAGTGGCAGCGCCTGCGCCCCGCGATCGACGCGCTCGCGTCCGAGGTGCGCGAGGCCGTGTACGCGCGCGCCCGCGCCGCGCCCCGGAGGGGGCCGCTCACTTGTCCGCTGCTGGATCCCGAGCGAGGGGCCTGCCTCGTCTACGAGGCGCGACCCATCGCTTGCCGCACCTACGGCTACTACGCCGAGCGCGACGCGGGGCTGCACTGCGAGCGCGTCACGTCGGCGATCGCCGAGCATGGCGAGACCGACGCGATGGTGTGGGGCAACGGCGAGGCCGTGGCGAGCGCGATGCGCGCGTACGGCGGGCCCGTCTCGCTCGGCGTGTGGATGGGCGTCGGGCGCTGAGGCCAGAGCGCGGGGTCGATCAGGCCGCGGGCGATGCGAAGCGCCGCTTGAAGTCGAAGGCCTCCGGGCTCGGGCCACGCTCGGTGATGAGCCTGAGCCGCCGCCGGGCTTCGTCGACGCTCGGGCGCTCGCCGGCTGGCACCCACCACATGGCGAGGGCGTGCCCGCCCACCACGGCCCGCTCGGGCGAGAACCAGCGCCTGCGCGCGGCGTACACCTCGGCGTGCGCCGTTCGGTAGGTGTAGGCGTGCAGCGCCTCGATCGAGGCCCACACCGAGAGGTTGAAGAGCACGCGTGGGTCGTCGAACTCGCGCTGCGTGGGGTCGCGCGAGTCGGTGAGGTAGCGCCACACGAAGCCCGGGCTCCGGTCGGCGAGCTCGTTCATCTCGTCGAGTCGCGCGAGGTAGTCGGCCAGGCGAGGGTCGTCGTGCTCGGCGAGCGCGTAGGCCACGTTGGCCTGCGCGAGCTCGAAGCGGGCAGGGGAGTCGGTCGTGCAGGCCATCGCGGAGCTCCTGCGGCGGCTCAGCAGAGCGGCCGCGGCAGCCGTGGGATCGTACCACGCACGCCGCGGGCGCGAGCTCGGACGCCGGCGCGACACGCGCACACGGGCCCACCCTCGCGCGCGCGCCGCACCGTTTCCGAGCGCTGCGTCGCGGGTTCAGGCTATAGCCTCGAACACCACGAGAGGTCCGCCGTGCGCTTCCCCGGACGCCGCAAGCACAAGCACTACTTCCCCGTTCACGCTCGCGATCCGCTCTTCGCGCACGCCGGCATCGAGCCGCCGAAGGCGAAGACGCACGTGGTCGGCGTCGATCAGACGCTCGTCGACATCGACGCGCGGGTGCCCGAGGAGCTGCTCGCGCGCTACGCGCTCCCGAAGGGCGCATCGACGATCATCCCCGGCGATCGCGCCGCCGAGCTCTACGACGAGCTCTTGCGAGAGGGCCTCATCTCCTACGAGTTCGCCGGCGGCACCGTGGGCAATACGCTGCACAACTACTCGCTGCTGGCCGACGACCCGTCGATCTTGCTGGGCGTGATGAGCGAGAGCATCCGCCTCGGAACCTCGGGCTACCGCTACCTCTCGAACACCTCGAGCCGCGTGAACCTCGACCACCTGCAGCCGGTCGACGGCCCGATCGGCCGCTGCTTCGCGCTCGTCACACCCGACGGCGAGCGCAGCTTCGCGATCAGCGCGGGCCTCATGAACCAGCTGCGCCCCGAGAGCGTCCCCGAAGGCGTCTTCGAAGACGCCTCGGCGCTCGTCGTCTCCGCCTACCTGATGCGCTGCCAGCCCGGCGAGCCCATGCCCCAGGCGACGATGCGCGCCATCGCGCTCGCACGCGCCGCGGGTGTGCCGGTGGTGCTCACGCTCGGCACGCGCTTCGTCATCGCCGAGCGGCCGGCGTTCTGGCGGGACTTCATCGCCGAGCACGTCGACATCGTCGCGATGAACGAAGAGGAGGCCGAGGCGCTGACCGGCGAGCCGGACCCGCTGCTCGCCTGCGATCGCGCCCTCGAGCTCACGAGCCTCGTGCTGTGCACGGCCGGCCCCGTGGGCCTCTACCTCGCCGGCTACACCGACGACGCGGTCAAGCGCGAGACGCGCTACCCGCTCTTGCCCGGCGCCATCCCCGAGTTCAACCGCTACGAGTTCAGCCGGCCCATGCTGCGCGCCAAGTGCGAGTCGGCCGTGAAGGTCTACGCGCACATCGCGCCCTACCACGGCGGGCCGGCGCGCATCACGAGCACCAACGGCGCGGGCGACGCCGCGCTCTCGGCCTTGCTGCACGACATGAGCGCGAACCGCTACCACCGCTCGAGCGTGCCGAACTCGGCGAAGCACGCGCGCGATTTTCTCACCTACTCGTCGATGAGCCAGGTCTGTCGTTACGCGAACCGCGTGAGCTACGAGGTGCTCGTGCAGTCCTCGCCTCGCCTCACCCGAGGCCTGCCCGAGCGCGAAGAAGGCCTCGACGACGAGAAGTACTGGGCGCTCTGAGCGTCGCCGATCACGCGCATCGCCGACGCCCCGCGCGGCTCGAGCCGAGGTGCCCCGTTGAATCGGCGCAGGCTCCGGCTACCCTCCGCGCCATGCTCCAGCTCAAGCACATCGTCTCTTCGGTCTCCCTCTTCGCGCTCGTCGCCTGTGGGTCTTCGTCCAGCGAGGTCCCCTCGCCGGACTCGCCGCCCTCCGGCGACGCCCCGTCGAGCGGCAGCTACGACCCCTGCGCCGGCAAGAAGGAGGGCGATCCTTGCAAGCTCTGTCCGCCCGGCGACACCAACTGCATGGAGACCATGGAGGTCAAGGTCTGCAGCGCGGACGGCAAGTGCTCGAGCCAGGTGAGCGAGGTGCAGTGATCTCGGCGGCGCGGGAGAGCTGAGTCGCCCGCCGCGCTCGGGTCGCCAGACCCGAGCGCCGTTCGGCCGAGCCGTTCAGCTCCTCAGTTCGTGCACACGCCGCGCAGCGAGCCTGCGGCGACCTTGCAGGTGCCGGTCCTGCATTGCTGATGCGTAGTGCAGAAGCCACCGGCGGGGCACATGCCGTCCTGCGCGACACAGCCGGCGCCCGGGCGGTTGTCGCAGCGAAACGACGCGCATTGCGGGTGCGCGGTGCACGCGGCGCCGTAGGGCTGCACGAGATAGCCGTGCGCCCCGAAGATCTTGCGGATCGCGTCGGCGCGCCTGGGCTCGTTCACGTCGAACCACTCGACGAGCGAGCCGGCGAGCTGGTCGATGCGGTGTCCGCGGTTCAGGGCGAGCGCGTAGGTGAACGCGTTGGCCATCTTGCGATTGGCGATGTGGGGGTCGTTCGGCTTGGTGGTGTCGAGCGGGTTGGCCCGCCAGTTCACGACGATCTTGCGCGAGTAGTCGGTGCCCCACAGCGCTTGCTGGAAGGCCTGCTGCACGGGCAGGGCCGTCACGTAGGCGTCGCCGCAGGCGATCGGCCCCCTGGCCGAGTGGCTCGCGGCGACAGGGCCGAAGCCGTCGCTGCCGGCGTAGGCCGCGTAGCGCCGGTCGTGCATGACCAGGAACTTGAACATGTCGGCGATGGCCTCCTGGAAGGCGAGCTTCATGCAGTCGCCGGTCGCGGCGGGCAGCGAGAAGCCGAAGGCGTCCATGTGACCGTAGGCGAAGCCCGCTGCGTAGTGGCCATACTCGTGCACCACGAGCTCGGGCGTGAGCACGCCGGCCTCGAGGTGGATCTTCGGCCCCTCGTGCGGCCACACGCGCATGCAGCCGTCGGCGTTGGGCGCGATCGGGAAGCACGCCGTGGCGAAGTTCCCCCCGCCGATGACGTTGGGCTGCACGCCGGTCTTGCTGACCGCGATCGGCCCGAGCGGCCAGCCCGGCGGCGTGATCCAGAGGTTCGCGATCGCGTAGGACCTCGCGACGAAGGACCAGTAGTACGCCGTCTGCTCCTCGAGCTCGCGCCCCGACGTGAAGTCGAAGCTGGGGTTTGCACAGCTCGCGGAGCTCAGGCGTCTCGGTGGGCCGCGGTCGCCGGAGACCTCGTTGATCCCCCAGGCAAGCGGTAGCTGGAGTCGATATTCGCAGCCGGCGGGCGTGCGCGTGCTTCCGACCTCGACATACTGGCTGGTCGTACCGCTGACGTCCTTGGTCGTGATCCGTCCCGCCTGCCACTGGGCCCACGACGCCGTGGAGAGGGTGGAGGCGAACAGCAGCGCGGCGCCAGCGCCTACCGTTCGTCGAAGTTGGATGGACATGATGCCCCCATCGAGAGGCATCGGCCGTGCCCGCGCTGCGACTCGGGAGGCCCCGGAATTCGGCGGAATCCACGAGGTTCGATGGGCCGCTCGCCACCTCGGGTGCAGGCGCTGCACCGGAGGGTGCAGAGCGTGCAGCCCGCTGGCCGTGGGGCGCCGAGCCCGGCCTCTCGGCGCGACTCGGGCGTGGAGCGCGCGAGCCCTCGGGGCTTCGATCACGTCCCGGGCTCCGCTAGGCTCTCGGGATGCGATCCGTGCTCCTCGTGACGCTGTCGTCGATGGCCTCGCTCGTGTGCGCTTGTGGCGACGACGCCGCGAGCAGCGCCGCCGGTGGTGGAGGGTCCACCGGCAGCCTGCCCTCGGGCTCCGGCGCCGGCGGCCCGACGAGCTCGAGCTCGGGCACCACGAGCCAAGGCGCCGGGGGGAGCTCGGCAGGCGAGGGCCTCGCCGCCAAGTACCCAGGCGACGTGGGCATCGAGACCGACCCAGCCGTGGTGTGGGTCGAGAACTGCGAGGCGGCCACGGTCGATGCGCTCGCGAGCCGCTACGACCAGGTGCGTACGAACGGCATGGCCCTCGTGCCGGACGTGCCCGGTGCGAGCTCGGGGTCGACGAGCTGTCGCTTCACCGCGAGCGGCGATGGCCCCAACGCGGTCGACCTCTACAAGCGCCTCGACCCGGGCTACGACGAGCTCTTCGTGCGCTGGTATGCGCGGTACCAGGCGAACGGCGCTTGGCATCACTCGGGCATGTGGATCGGCGGCTACAACCCCGTGCTGAGCTACCCGAGCCCGCAGGCGGGGCTCAAGCCGGATGGCGACGATCGTTTTCACTTCGCCTTCGAGCCCTTCGAGCGCGGCGCGAGCCCTCGCATGGACTTCTACGGGTACTGGATGAACATGCGCTCGTGGATGGACCAGCCCTCCGGAAACACCGCCTACTACGGCAATTCGATCATCCACGATCCGGGCCTCGTGGCGGAGGACGCGTGGCAGTGCTTCGAGGTGCATCTGCGGCTGAACCCCAGCCCGGCCTCCGGCGCGGGCGCCGTGCTCGAGCTGTGGCGCGAAGACGCGCTCGAGGCGCGCTACGACGACACGGGCCCGCTGGGATACTGGGTGCGCGACAAGTTCTGCCCCGACGACGCGACGGGCACCGAGTGCACCGACTACCGCCCCGCCAATCCCGAGCTCGAGGTGCTCGACCTGCACGTGCGCTCGACGACCGAGCTGAAGATCAACGCCTTCTGGCCGCAGAACTACATCTCGGAGGCGGGTGGCAGCGGAAGCTTGGGCTTCGACGACGTCGTGCTCGCCACCGAGCGCATCGGCTGCATCCGATGAGCGACGCGACGGACCCGCCTCGCAGCGGGTCCGTGCACGTGCTCGGGCGAGCCTGCCTCAGGTGAGATCGAAGCGGTCGAGCTCCATCACCTTGGCCCACGCGGCGACGAAGTCTCGCACCAGCTTCTCGCCGGCGTCGCTCGAGGCGTAGACCTCTGCGAGCGCACGCAGCTGCGAGTTCGAGCCGAACACGAGATCGACG
>DDSQ01000193.1:0-260 GCA_002343845.1 Planctomycetes bacterium UBA2386
CCCTGATCGCGCTGGTCACCGGCGAGCGATGGTGGTTCGCCGCTGCTCAGCAGGAGGCCGCCCGACGGCACGCCGAGGCGCTGCGCATCGCCGGCGATCTGCGTCTGCTCGACGAGCAGCTGTCGCAGGCCGCCCAGATGGCCGTCGCCACCGGCGACCGCGAGTGGATCGTGCGCTTCGACTCGCTGCGGCCGGGCTTCGAGGCGCTGCTCGCGCAGGCACGGCGGCTCGCGCCGGAGCAGGCCATCGAGCGTTTCGAG
>DDSQ01000193.1:314-2748 GCA_002343845.1 Planctomycetes bacterium UBA2386
TCCCGCCGCGAGATCGACGACCTGCGGCGGCGCCACGCCGCGCTGGGCACGGCCCTGCTGGCCGGCGTCACCTTGTTCGGCCTGCTGGTCTGGCGGCGCCTCGCCCGCTCCCGCGAGCAGTTCCTGCGGGCCGAGGAGCGCGTGCGCCGGCTCGCGTCCAGCGACCTGCTGACCGGGCTGCCCAACCGCGCCGCCTTGCACGATGCGATGGCCGGCGAGTTCGCGCGCGCGACGCGCGACGGCGGCCGCCTGGCCCTGCTGCTGATCGACCTGGACGGTTTCAAGGCCGTCAACGACCGCCACGGCCACCGGGCCGGGGACGGGGTGCTGCGCGAGGTGTCGCGCCGGCTCACCCAGGTGCTGCGCGGCGGCGAGACCCGCGCACGCTACGGCGGTGACGAGTTCGTCGTGCTCGCACGAGACGACGGCGATGCGGGCGAGGCCCACCGCCTGGCCGCGCGGATCTGCTCTGCGCTCACCGAGCCCATCGACCTGGGCGGCCTGGTCGTGCGCATCGGTGCCAGCGTGGGCATCGCGCGCTTCCCCGGCGACGCGCAGCTGGCCGACGAGCTGCTGCGCAAGGCCGACTCGGCGCTCTACCGCGCGAAGGCCGGCAACCGCGGCAGCGCATGCGACTACGACCGGCGCGTCGACGAGCGCATCGCCGAGCGCACCGCGCTCGAACAGGCGCTGCGCGAGGGCCTGGCGCGGGGCGAGATCGTCGCCCACCTGCAACCCATCGTCGCGCTGGCCGACGGCCGCGTGCAGGGCGTGGAACTGCTCGCTCGCTGGCAGCACCCGCAGCGCGGCCTGCTGCCGCCGTCGGAGTTCGTCGCGCTGGCCGAGGCGTGTGGGCTCGTCGACGAGCTGACCCTGGCGGTGCTGTCGAGCGGCTGCCGCTCGATGAAGCTGCTGCCGGCGCACAGGCGCATGTCGCTGAACCTGGGCGCGCAGCAGCTGCGGGACGAGGCCATCGTCGCGCAGCTGCTCGCGGTGCTGCGCCAGCACGACACGCCGGCCGGACGACTGGATCTGGAGATCACCGAGTCGGCGCTGGTGGCCGACACGGCGATGGCCCGGCGCGTGATGGCGGCGATGAACCGCGCCGGCTTCACGGTCACGCTGGACGACTTCGGCACCGGCTACTCGAGCCTGGCCTACCTCGCCGAGATGCCCTTCGATCGCATCAAGATCGACCGCGCCTTCGTCGCGGCGCTGCGCCAGCCGGGCGCGGGCACCAAGGTCGTCGCGGCGATCGTGGGACTGTCGCGCAGCCTGGGCGTGCCGACCGTCGCCGAAGGCATCGAGAGCGCCGACGATGCACTCGCGCTGCACCGCATGGGGTGCACCTACGCCCAGGGCTGGCACTTCGGCCGTCCGGTGCCGGCCCACGAGCTCGCGGCGAGCCACGCGACGGCGGCGCCCGTGCCGCCGCCATCCGCGGTGACGGCCTGACCGGGACACCCGCGCCGCCAGGCGGCAGTGACGCGGCTGTCGTGCACCTCACGCCCCGCGAGCAGGCAACGCCGCGCTGCCGGCTCCGCCACGGCGCGCCCTCGGGGGAGGCTTTCACGGTAACGTGACCGTTGTCCCCGTCGAACAGAAAGCCCGCCTCGATGAATACTCTCCTGTCGGCCCTGGCAGCGATCGTCCTGCTGTGCGTCACGCCCCCCGGCATCGGTACGGCCCGCGCCGCGGAGGTCACGGTGGCGGTGGCCGCCAACTTCAGCGTGCCGATGCGCCGCATTGCCGCCGCCTTCGAAGCCGACACCGGACACAAGGCGACGCTGGCCTTCGGCTCGACAGGTCGCTTCTACGCGCAGATCCGCAACGGCGCGCCCTTCGACCTTCTGCTGGCCGCCGACGACGAGACGCCGGCCCGGCTCGAACGGGAGGGCGCGGGCGTCGCCGGCTCGCGCTTCACCTACGCGACCGGCCAGCTGGTGCTGTGGAGCCGGCAGCCCGGCGTCGTCGACGAGCGCGGCGAGGTGCTGCGCAGCGGTCGCTTCGAGCGACTGGCCCTGGCCGACCCGAAGCTCGCCCCCTACGGCCGGGCGGCCGTCCAGACGCTGGCGAGCCTGGGACTGCTCGACGCCTTGCGGCCGACCTTCGTGCAGGGCGAGAGCATCGCGCAGGCGCACCAGTTCGTCGCCAGCGGCAACGCCACGCTGGGCTTCGTCGCGCTGTCGCAGGTCATGGCCGACGGCCGCGTCGGCGAAGGATCGGCGNNGAGCCGATCCGCCAGGACGCGCTGCTGCTGGTCCGCGGCAGGGACAATCCGGCCGCCACTGGCCTGCTGCAGTACCTGCGCGGCGACAAGGCCCGCACGATCATCCTCGGCCATGGCTACACCTTTTGAACTGGGCGCCGAGGCGCTGCAGGCGATCCGCCTGACGCTGCTGCTGGCCACGCTGACCACGCTGGCGCTGCTCGT
>DDSQ01000193.1:2798-3158 GCA_002343845.1 Planctomycetes bacterium UBA2386
CCGCTGGTGCTGCCGCCGACGGTGCTCGGCTTCTACCTGCTGGTCGCGATGGGGCCCGACGGCCCGCTCGGGCAGCTGACCCAGGCGCTGGGCTGGGGCGTGCTGTCGTTCACCTTCGGCGGGCTGCTGCTCGGCTCGATCGTCTTCTCGCTGCCCTTCGCGGTGCAGCCGATCCAGAACGCCTTCGAGTCGATCGGCTCGCGGCCGCTCGAGGTCGCGGCGACGCTGCGCGCCCACCCGCTCGATGCCTTCTTCACCGTCGCGCTGCCGCAGGCGCGCGGCGGCCTGGTCACGGCGGCGATCCTCGCCTTCGCCCACACGGTGGGCGAGTTCGGTGTCGTGCTGATGATCGGCGGCAAC
>DDSQ01000027.1:0-13210 GCA_002343845.1 Planctomycetes bacterium UBA2386
CCGGGCCCGTGGCATGTACGGACCGCCTCCACGCGGTACCCCTGGAGGTTCGGCGCGAGGCCAGCGAGCCACGACGACGCACCGTTCGCCGTCCCGCCGCGGGGCCGAGCACGCGGCCGGCAACGCCTGGCGGCCACGCGGTTCGCCACCACACGGACGACTGCAACGATGTTGCGGCCCACGGAACGTCCCGCGCCGCCCAGCCGCACGCGCAAGGAGCCACGCAGGCGAGGCCGCAAGTTCGAGTAGCATCGAACGCGGCGATTGCGTGAATTCCGTGCGCGGTTCGCCTTCTGCTTTCCACGCCACCCGGACATGAACAAGCTCCTTCTCTCGACGGCAGCCCTGTCGCTGCTCGCCGCGGCCGCTCCGGCCCAGGCCCTCTGCTCGGGCTTTCCGGCCCCCGGTAACGTGACGGGCGCCCCGGCCTTCGCTTGCGACGGCGTGAACTACACGCTCGGGCTGCAGAACGCGACGCCTGGCACCGACGTCACCTACCTGTGGGAGTACAGCGCGGACGACCTCAACTGGAGCCAACTCGGCATGGCTCCCACGCAGGTCATCAGCCAATCGGCGACGACGTACTACCGTTGCACCGTCGGCTGCACCCCCAGCGGCAGCTCGGTGACGACCGCCTCGGTGCAGATCGACATGGACCCGACGGGGAACCCGCAGGATTTCGAAGCCGGCTTCACCGGCTGCTGGACGAACAGCGGCGGTACCGTGGGTCCGGGCCTCCGTCCGGTGAGCGCCTTCGGCGTCGGCGCGCAGGCCGTGCGGTTCAACTTCCGGACGTGGGGCGCGGGGAACACCGCACACCTGACCGGCCCGGTTCTCCTGTTCCCGACCGGCGGTGGTGACCGCGCGTTCTTCGACGTGGCCGGCACGAACTACCCGCCGAACCTCGCGTCGTGGGACACCATCGCGCTGCAAGAGTCCAACGACGGTGGCGTCACGTGGGCGACCGTCGTCACGATGACCAACCAGCCAGGTGGCGTGCTCTACACCGCTCCCTACACCGGCCAGTTCACCCCGACGGCCAGCCAGTGGAAGAACCGCAGCTTCGCGCTGACGCCCGGCACCAACCGGATCCGGTTCCTCGGCACGTCCGGCTTCGGCAACGATGCCTTCATCGACAACGTCGTCGTCGGCTCGGCCGGCTACGCCCGTCACTACCAGTACGGTGCGGCCTGCGTCCCTGGCTACGAGATCACCGCGACGCCGGCGCCGATCCCGGGGACGCCGGTCGTCTGGACGGCGCACAACATCCCGCAGTGGGTGTCGCAGAACTTCTACGCTAGCGCGCTCGCGGTCGGCTTCGCCGCGGACGTTCCCGGCACGAGCCTGCTGACCGCGTCGTTCGGCCAGCTCAACAGCCCGTGCCTCGCGCACCTGACGTTGGGTGGCTTGGTCAACGTCTTCTTCCTGCCCAACAACGTGCCGAACGACACGTGGGCCTTCACGATTCCGCCGCTCGCCCCACTGGGTGTGCAGTTGTTCGTCCAGGGCGTCGCGCAGGTCAACTACGTCTTCCCGACCAACCCGGCGGGGCTGGTGACGAGCAAGGCACTCGAGACCTACGTGAGCGTCTACTGAGTGCCGGACACGCCACGGGCCCGGTGGTCGCGAGACCGCCGGGCCCGTGGCACGTACGGACCAGGTTGCGTGCGGGTCCACGAGCCCTCCCGACGACCCCAAGGGAACGCCGCCGACGCGCGCCGGCGCAGCCGTCCTCAGCCGATGTGCTGGCCGATCAGGAGCTGCAGCCGCCGCCGTGCGTCGGCGCTGATCGCGTCCCGGTGCGTCATCACCGCGTGCCGCATGCTGCCCGCGTCGCGGATCGGCTCGGGCGCGCTGGCGATGCGGCGCGCCAACTCGACGACCACGCGCCGCGCCAGGTCGACGTTCTGCCGGATCACCGCGAGCACGGCGCTGACGTCGACGTCGGCCTCGCTCTCGTGCCAGCAGTCGTAGTCGGTGACCAGCGCGACCGTCGTGTAGGCGATCTCGGCTTCGCGCGCGAGCTTCGCCTCCTGCAGGTTGGTCATGCCGATCACCGTGGCGCCCCAGCTGCGGTACAGCCGCGACTCGGCGCGCGTGCTGAACAACGGCCCCTCCATGCAGACGTAGGTGCCGCCGTCGTGCGCGGTGGCGCCGGCAGCGCGCGCGGCCTGCAGCGCGAGCTGGCGCAGCGGCTCCCACACCGGGTCGGCGAAGTGCGCGTGCGCGACGCAGCCGTCGCCGAAGAACGTCGACTCCGTGGTGCGGCCGCGCGTGCGATCGATGAACTGGTCGACCAGCACGAGGTGCCCCGGTTGGATGTGCTCCTGCATCGAGCCGACCGCCGAGATGCCGACGACGGCCTCCATGCCGAGCTGCTTCATCGCGTGCAGGTTGGCGCGGAACGGCAGTTCGTGCGGCGCCAGGCGATGGCCGCGACCGTGGCGCGGCAGGAACGCCATGCGCACTCCGAACATCGTGCCGGTGATCAACGCGTCGCTCGGCGGACCGAACGGCGTGTCGACGACGACCTCCTTCCGGTTCTCGAGGCCCGGCAGTTCGTAGATGCCCGACCCACCGATGATGCCCAACGTGCGCTCGCTCATGCGTCGTCCTCGTCTGCTTCCGGTCCGTGGCCGCCCCGCGATCCGTGTGGCCCGTCGTCGCCGTCCATCGGCGACCGCTGGAACCAACTCGGCGCGAACAGCCGTTTGATCAACATCGTCGCGTAGGCGCCACGCGGCAGCGCGAACTGCAGCGTCGCCTTGACCTGGCCGTCGTTGAGGTCGTCTGGCTCGAGGCGCACGTCGGCGACGTCGGTCGGCTTCGCCAGCACCGCGCGCGGCTCCTCCTTCCAGATCATCCCGGGCACGACGTGGTCGGTGAAGTCCGCGCGGCGCAGGCCCGCAGCCTGCAGTTCTTCGATCATCGCGCGCCGGAACGGCTCGCTGCCCCCCGTGCCCTCGGGGCCGAACAGCGGCGTCTGCATCACCTTCAGCTTCTCCTCGCGTTCAGGCGCCAGGTACTTCCAGGCCAGGAGGTCGCCGGCGAGCGTCGACAGGCGCAGGCGCTGCGAACTGTCGACACCGCCGCGCAGCATGCGACTGACTGCTCGGTTCCAGAGGAACGACTGGTAGGCGAAGGCGTGGATGACCCGCTGGCGCAGCGGCACGTGCTCGAGCGCGCCGCGGAAGTCGTCCGGACGCTCGATCAGGTGGGCGAACAGCGGCTGGTAGGCAGGGCCACGAGCGATGCGCGCACAGCTCTCCCAGTCCCGCCACCGCAGTTGCAGCGTGCGCTTCAACTTGACGTCGCCGCTGATCGCGACCGGCGACGGTTCGGCGATGAACTGCTGCAGCGCGCGTTCGAAGTCGCCGAGCAGCACGCTGCGCATCGGGAAGCCCTGGCCGTGGCGCAGGCAGCCGAAGCGCTGGTCGTCGAAGTAGTTCGGGAACCCGGTCTTGACCAACGACGGCAGCGCCCGGCGCAACTGGGCGGCGCGATGCGGCACCAGATCGCGCACGACGATCGTGAACGCATTGCCGGTGCTCAGCCGGCTCGTCAGCGGCCGATCGGTGGTGCCGACCGGCTGCAGCCGAAGGTTGGGCAGCTTGAGCTCGACGGCGCGCCGTTCGATCGACACGAACTGGTCGGTCACCGCCTGGCGGTCCTTCAGGCCCGCATAGGCGATGGCGCCGCGGTCGACGTCGGCCTCGCGCGCGAGCAACGACAGCGCCTCCGGCGTCGACAGCTTCTCCTTGTGCAGCAGGTGCACGACGTGGTCGCCGCCGGGCACGTCGGGCCACTGCAGCAGTTCACGCACGTGGAAGTCCTCGGGGATCGTCTTCAGTCGCACGGGCGTCTCCGGGCTTCGTCGTGGTGGTCGAGCTGGCGCAAGGCCGGCGCCAGGTCGTCGGGCAGCGGCGTCGTCACCTCGACGGGCGTGCCGTCGAGATCGCGGAACGCGAGGCGCTCGGCGTGCAGGAACATGCGCGGCGCCAGCGGCCGTTCGTCGACGCCGACGCGCAACTTGTAGCCGGGCTTGATCCGCGAGAGCAGCAGCGGCTCGCCGCCGTAGTCGCGATCCCCGGCGATCGGGTGACCGACCGACTGCAGGTGCACCCGCAGCTGGTGACCACGGCCGGTGGCCGGCCGCAGCTCGAGCAGCGCGTGCGCAGCGAAGGCCTGCCGCACGCGAACGAGCGTCTGCGCGGCGCGGAAGCCGGTCTGTTCGGTGGCGCTGGCGACGACCTTGCCCGGGCGACGGCGGTCCGGGCCGAGCCAGGCGTCGATCGTGAACTCGGAGCGCGCGGGCACGCCGTGCACGACGGCGACGTAGACCTTCTCGACGAGGCGTTCGGCGAACTGGGTGTCGAAGTGGCGGGCGGCGCCAAGGCCCTTGGCGAGCAGCAAGCACCCGGAGGTGTCCCGATCGAGCCGATGCACGATGCGCAGGTCCGCGCCCGGCCGCAGGGCTTCGAGCATGCCGTGCAGGCCGCGGTCGGCGCCGCTGCGGTCAGGCACCGTCGGCACGCCGGCGGGCTTGGCGACCACGAGCGCCGACTCGCTCTCGAACAGGACCGCCGGCAGCGTGCGGGCGCTCGACCGAGGACCGCTCGGCGCCGGGACCGCGGGCGGAACGACCTCGACGACATCGCCGCCGCGCAACCGACGGTCGTGCAGGCAGGTCGCGCCGTTCAGCCGCACCTCCCCCGCCGCGAGCAGTTCGCGGTGCACGCGCCCGGCAGCGGGGCGTTCGCGCGCCAGCAGGTCGAGCAGCCGGATGCCCGCCATGGCTTCGTCGACAACCAGGACTTGACCGGCGCGCGCGAACAAGGGGCGAACACGATACGGAGCCGCTCGCCGCGCACAACAGCGGGGCCGACTACGCGACCACGCCCGGCCCGGTGAAGGCAGCCAGCGCTGCCACCGGGCGTTCGCGTGCCCAGGCGACGAACTCGTCGACGATGCGCACCAACGGACGCGACGGCGTCCAGCCGATCAGCTGCTGGAGACGCTGCAGCGACGGCACGCGGCGGCTTGGGTCGACGAACCCGCGCGGAAACACGTCGCCGAACGGCACCGCGTGGATCGGCGAACGGCTGCCGGTGGCGGCGCGGACGATCTCGGCGAGCGCCATCACGCTCGTCTCCTGGTCGCTGCCGACGTTGACCACACGCCCGCAACCGCCCGGGGCCGCGGCGAGATCGGCGAGCGACCGCACGACGTCGCCGACGGCGGCAAAGCAGCGTGTCTGCCGGCCATCGCCGTAGACGGTGATCGGTTCGCCGGTGAGCGCCTGCGCCACGAACCGGGGCAACACCATGCCATCAGCCCCCGACTGCCGCGGCCCGACGGTGTTGAACAGGCGCGCGACGACCACCGGAAGGCCGCTCGCTTCGGCATGCCCGAAGGCGAGCCACTCGCCCATCGCCTTCGCGCACGCATACCCGCCGCGCGCACCCTCGGTCGCGCCAGGACGCACGGGTTGGTGTTCGTGGAACGGCACCGGCCCATCGCCATAGACCTCGCTGCTCGAGGTGAGCAACACCGGCACGCGCGCCGCGGCCGCCGCCGCGAGCAGCTGCTCGGTTGCGTGCAAGTTGCGCTGCATGACCGCGAGCGGTTCGCTCGCCAGACGCTGCACGCCGACGACGCCCGCCAGGTGGAACACGAAGTCGGCGCGTTCGCAGGCCGCGGCCGCGCCCGCCGGCGTGGCGACGGATGCGACGGTGACGCGCAGCCGGTCGTGCCCCGCGACGCTGGCGAGATGGTCGAGGTTGCCGGTGGAGAGGTCGTCGACGACGTGCACGGAGTGCCCGCGCGCGAGCAGTTCTTCGACCAGGTGGCTGCCGACGAAACCCGCACCGCCGGTCACGGCGACGCGGGAAGGGCCGCGCAGCAGCGGTCGCGAGGCGCGTTCGGACGCGAGGCTCGGAGCGAGGTCGGCGGACGTGCGGTCCATCGGCGATGCGGCAGCGTCGGCCGAAGGCAGCGGCGAGTCCACGGCAGCGCGCGCATTCCTCGGCACGACGCCTCGGACGCCGCCGGGCGCGGGTTATTCCTTGCCCTTGCCCTTGCCCTTGCTGTCCTGGCGCAGCGCTTCGAGCTGCTTGCGCAGTTCGGCGAGTTCGGCGCGCAGGGCCTGCAGTTCGGCCTCGAGATCGGCCGACGGCGACTTGCTCGTGGCCGGCGCGGGCGTCGGGGGCGGCGGCTCCGCCTTCATCGGCGCCACGGCGATCGCCGGCTGACGCGCCTCGGCCGTGGCGGTGCCGGGCCGCTTGCCGAGCGTCACCATGACCGAACGCACGCCCGCCTCGGAACGCAGGCCGACGGCAACCTGGCGACCGGGCGGCATCGTCTGCAGCGCGCGATCGAGGTCCTCGAGCGAGCCGATCTGGGTGTCACCCACCTTCGTCACGATGTCCCCTTCGACGATGCCCGCCGCCGCCGCCGGGCCGTCCGGAACCACGCGATCGACCACGATGCCCCTCTCGCCCTCGCCCACCGCGAGCCCGAGGTAGCCACGTTGCTGGGGTGCTGGCTCTGCCGCCGGGCGGGGCAGTTCCCGAGCCTTGGGCTGCACTTGCCGCGGCGCCGTGGGCGCCGTCGGGGCCGCCACCTCGTCGGGGCGCTCCCCGAGCCGCACCACGACGACGTGTTCCTGTTCGCCACGACGCACCTGGATGCGCACCCGATCCCCGGCCTTGCCGGCGCGAATCGCGCCGACGAACTCCTCGCGCGTCGGCGTCGCCTTGTCGTCGACGGCGAGCAACGCGTCGCCCGCCTGCAACCCGGCCTTCGCCGCCGGGCTCTCCGGGATGACCTCGACCACCACGGCTTCCGTGCGTTCGCTGTCGAGGTAGATGCCAAGCCAGCCATCGGCAACAGGGGCCATCAGGAGGAGGGAGAGGAACGAGGCGGTCGAGGTGTGCATCGTTGGAGTGGGGTTCGCGTCGCGCGGACGAAGGGACGGCGCCATCTACGCGCCGAGCGGCCGCGAAACGAGCGTACCGCGGGAACATTCCAGGATCGCCCACGGAGCCGTGCGCACTTGACCCATGCGCGCGCGTTCTCTAGAACCTTCGCCCTCCTACGGGCCCCCATCGTCTAGCGGCCTAGGATCCGTGATTCTCAGTCATGTGACAGGGGTTCAAATCCCCTTGGGGGTACCATCCGCTCGGCAGGCCTTGCCTGCCGGGCGATTTTCTCGCCGTCGTCGACGGCAGTAGCCTCTGGCGATGGTCTGGCTGCGCCGCGAAGACCACGAAGACCGCGAGCTACGGTGGCTGTGCCGCTGGGCGACGCCCAGTCGTTCGGCCGGGCCGCGTCGTCTCCCCGAGACCGAGGACCCACTGCGGACGGTCTTCCAGCGCGACCGCGACCGCGTCCTGCACGCGACGGCGTTCCGGCGCCTGCAGCACAAGACCCAGGTCGTCGCCGCCTTCGAGGGCGACCACTACCGCAGCCGGATGACGCACTCGCTCGAAGTGGCGCAGATGAGCCGCAGCGTCGCGCGGGCGCTGCGCTGCAACGACGACCTGGCCGAGGCGATCGCCCTCGCGCACGACCTCGGGCATCCGCCGTTCGGTCACGTCGGCGAAGAAGCGCTGCACGAAGCGATGGCCGACCACGGCGGCTTCCGCCACAACGCCCAGGGCGCCCGCATCGTCGACTGGCTCGAAGATCGCTACAGCCACGGCCACGGGCTGAACTTGACGTTCGCGGTGCGCGCGAGCCTGCTGAAGGGTCGGATCCCGGACGGCTTCCCGCTGAGCCCGGACCTGCTGCCCAAGCCCCCGATGCCGTTGGAAGCGCACCTCGTCGACGCCTGCGACAAGATCGCCTACCTCAGCCACGATCTCGACGATGGGCTGCGCGCGGGCCTGTTCGCCGAAGGCGAAGCCGCCGAACTGCGCCTGTGGCAGGCGGCACGCGGTTCGGCCGGCAGCGCCAATCGCCAACGCATTGTCAGCGAGGTCGCGTCGCTGCTGATCCACGACCTGGTCGAGACCGCGGATGCCGCGATCGCGACCGCGCCGGCCGGCGGCACGCCGCCGCGCATCCAGCACAGCGGAACGATGACCGTGCTGGCGCAGGAGCTGCTCGAGTTCCTGCGCGCGCGCTTCTACAAGTCGCCGCGCGTGCTGTCGGTGATGCACGACGGGGCGGCGCGCATCCGCAAGGTGTTCGCGGCCTTGCTCGCCGCTCCGGATCGGCTGCCCGCGTCGGCGCGCGCGCGCCTCGATCGCGACGGCCACCACCGGGTCACGTGCGACTACGTCGCCGGCATGACCGACCGCTTCCTGCACCGCGCGAGCGAAGGACTCTGAGCGGCGCGGGCGGTCGGGGCGAAAGAGAACGCGCGGATCCGGTGCTCCGGACCCGCGCGTCGTTGGTTACCCCGAAAGGATTTGAACCTTTACAAACAGGACCAGAACCTGTTGTGCTACCGTTACACCACGGGGCATCGCAAACCGCTTCAGAGAAAGATCTTCGGTCGAAAGAGCGGGCGCTCACCCGACCGGGTCGTGGTTACCCCGCCTGGACTCGAACCAGGAACCAACAGGACCAAAACCTGCTGTGCTACCGATTACACCACGGGGTATCGGGCGCGGGAGTGTAGCGGGGTAGGGCGCGAAGTCTACGACTTCGTCCCAGCCACCCACCGGGCTGCTGGCGGCCGGAAACCGGCCGGGCGCTGCGCGGGTAGCGCTCGGTTCAGAGGGCGCGGTACCAGATCACCACGTCGTTGAGCTTCGTCGCCACGTCTTCCGTGAGGTCGAACGAAGCCGTCGCGTTCTGCGCCGTGATCGCTTCCGAACGAAACGACCCGAGCTGCTTTCCCGCGATGTCGAACAGGCCGACGCTGAGCGCCACCTTGCCGAACAGCGGGTGCGTCTCGGCGAGTCGGAACGGCACCACGGTGAGCCGAGTGCCGTCCTGCAGCCGGAACTGCCACCCGGCCGCGACGGGAGGTCCGCCCTTCGTGCCCGTTCCGCGCACGTGCTCCGCCGTGGCTCCCCCGGTCGTTGGCCCGTAGGTCCACGGGATCTCGCGGTTCTTCGGATCGGCCGGAGCCTTCGCGCCGCACGCGCCGACGACGGCGAGGAGGCTGGCGATCGTTGCCGGCAGGATCAGGCGTCGGACGCGCATGGCCTGACCATGCATGTCGCTGACGAGCAATGCAAGGCGGTCGCCGCGGGTCGCTTTGCGAGCGCCTCGCTCAGCCCCTGGGCTGGAAACGACGACGCCCCGAGGCATTGCGGCCCCGGGGCGTTCTTCGTGTCCGTGGTGACGGACAAATGGTAGCGGAGGGAGGACTCGATTCGACCGAGGCGGCGCAATGGACGACCGTTCGCTACGCGCGCGCAAGCGAGCCTCACCGAACGCCGGTCGTGACGAGCACCGCGTTGCTTGCCGTGAGGCCGAGCGTGTTCGCGGCGGCGTCCAACACAAACGCCTGTTGGCGAAACGACACCGCTGCGAGCGACGGGATGTTCGGGATCGACAGAGCCCATTCCGCGCGACCGACGGCGGCGGCCCGGAACTCACAGACATCTGTCGGGACAAGCAGGTCGCAGCCCGGCATGCCATAGCTACTGAGCGGGGTCGGCGACGTGCTACCGACGCTGGAGACGAAGAATGCGCCGGGCTCGCCCGCCGGGATCGTCTGCACAACGTTGCGCATCGTGTCGCCGAGCCACGGTAGCGCGAACGGCGCAGCCGCGAGCGCAGGCGTCCCCGCGGTTCCGGCGCAGCCGCTGCCGAACGGGGTCACGTCGGCGGGTAGCGGCGTGCGGTAGACCCACGTGTCGTTCAGCGCGTACAGGGCCGTGCCGACGAACAAGGCGCCGGCGTGCACGATGACTCGTCGCAATGCTGCGTCGTAGACGAGTCCTGGCGCGACACGCGCAGCGGGGGATGGCTGGTAGGACGCGTGCCATTGCGCGCCGTCCCATTCCCATGCGAACGGATCGTTCCCGTAGCCGCCGAGCATCACGACACGCTGCCGGTGGAGGTCGGTCACCATACGTGCTTCCCAACGCGGCGGCGGTGCCGTCACGGGCTGGCGTTCGACCCAGCCCGTTCCGTCGTAGCTCCAAGTATCGGAGAAGAGGTTGGGGTTCGCTTCCCCGCCATGAAGCAGCATGGCGCCGGACACTGGGTCGAACGCGAGCAGCGCTTGTTGTCGCGCAGCCGGTGCCGAGGGCAAGCTGCGCGGCGTCCAGGTCACGCCGTTCCATTCCCACGTGTCGGCTTGGTAGCCGCTCGGCGGCAAGAAGCCTCCGAACAACACGATCACACCGCGCCGATGGTCATAGCCCATCGCCGATCCGGAACGGGCCGACGGGCGGGCAGCCGGCGTCGCGAGACTCCATTGCGCGCCGTTCCACCGCCATGTGTCGTCGAGGAGGATACCCCCCCCGAAACTGCGCCCCCCGAACAGCACGACTTCGTCGCGCGCCGCGTCGAACGCCAGCATGGCGCCAACGCGGTTCTGCGGCAGCGGACCGGCAGCGGGACTCCAACCGTTTCCTTGGAACAGCCATGCACTCGGCGAACCACCGGCAGCAGTCTGACCGAACAAGCGGATCGCAATGCCCAAGCGCTCGTGGCAAGCGACCACGGGATTGAGGTAGAGCGGCGGCAACGACGAGGGATAGACGACCGACCATGCCGCCTGCGCGAAGAGTGGCGTCGTCAATACGGGAAGCACAGCAGCGACAAGGAACGAGTGGGAACGCATGGGATCCTCCGGAGCGATGTGCAGCCTACCGTTCGCCGGCGGTTCCGGCAGGTTCTCGCCGCTGCATGCGAATCTCGGCCGCCTGCTACGCGGAGATCATCACATGCGGCGTCAGGCGACCGCGGTTCTGCAGGCCGCACTCGGGTCGCCGTGAGCGACGTCCCGTTCCACCTCATGGTGATGGCACATGCGGAGGGGAATGCGACGGGGTGCCCAGGTGGTTGCCGGCGAACGGCTCCGGGGGATGCTGCGCAGCTACCGCCGCTCGGCCTGACGGCCGCACCTTCTGTGACAACGCCGGCAGGATTCTCGCACAGCGAACCGCGCTAGCCGTGTGCAGCTTGGCCGTGGCGCGCGATGCCGATTCGGTCACAAACGGAATCGGAACGACCAATTCGGACTCGAACTGGCTCGGCTGAGTTCTCGGATAGCACAGGCACAGCCGCGTCTCCGTACAGCACGCAAGTATCCGGATGCGACGCGATCGGCTATCTACTCCCACCCAGTTCGAGCACTTTGGTTTCTTTTCCAGTCTTGTCCCAACGCGAGTCTTGGATTTCTCCGGCACCCTTGGTTCCAACCCTGACCGCGGGGCTTCCATTCTCATGATTGATCGCGAGACCAACACCCGACTCTGAGGCTTGCACGCTCAAGAGAGGCTTGCCGCGGCTGATCTCCAGTGCCGACGAACCATCAACGAGAGAGTTGAGCATGATGCCCTTCCCCCGCTCCCCAATTTGAAGCCGGCTGCCCATGCCATTCAACGCGACGAGCCTGGCCGCCGTCGACCGGTTCTGAAGCAACTCCATCTGAGCCGCCTTCTTGTCCGCACCGATCGTCAGCGCAGCATCAGACCCGTTGTAGAGGCGGAAGATGGCCTGCCGATCCCCTTCTGGGTGGCAGACCAGCGCAACCCTAGAGTCATCGTCCACACCGTTCTTTGTGTACGTTGCTTTTAGCTCACCCGCCGTTGTTCGCGCGATCAAGAACTGCCAACCCTCTCGCGGGCCCATGGTCACCGCTGACCCCATATCCGTCAGGTTGACCGACACTCGGTTGGTCGCACTGCTCCCTAACAAGTCGAGAGTGGTCTCTCCTTGCCTGCAACCGACTGCAGCCCGAATGGCGCCCTCTTCGTCGAGAATCTGGAGGCCGAACAGGCCACCGTCTCCCGACAGATCTCCCAGGCGAACACGAACTCTCCCAGCCGAGTCTTTGATCTCAACATTGTCGCGGGCTTCCGCGGGCGCCCGCCAACTGACAAAGCCAAGGAATGCCAGCGCCGCGATGCAGCGCTTTGAGACGGGAGTCTTGATCATCGGAACAACCTCATAACTGGTGCGAGAGTAAGATCCAGGAGGCGATCCTGGCCGGAACCGCCGCGCCAACCGACAAGCAGCTGCGCCGGTTGAGCCGCATGCCACTGTGGAGCGAGCAGATCGCAGCGGGCGCGCATCGCTGAACGCGTACCGGCGTGTTCGAAGAGCGTCCTCCTCGACCCCCTCTTTTCTGCTCTCGGGTCCTGAACCCAGAGGCCCGGCCCTGAGAGGGCAGACAACTTCGGGACGGTTTCGCACTCGACCTCTCGGCCCACTGCAACTCGCACAGCCGCACGACTTACGCGGTCGGGGTCGGCCGACTCCCGCATGCGCCCGCGTCCACGCCGTTCGCGACGGCTCCAGAAACGGCAACGCCCCGGAGCCAGGGGCTCCGAGGCGTCGTTCGTAAGTCCGTGTCGGACCTTGTGGTAGCGGGGGGAGGATTCGAACCTCCGACCTTCGGGTTANNTACCGGGCTGCTCCACCCCGCGTTGGGTGAGGCGAGAAACATAGCGAGGCCGCGGGCGCGCTCAAGCACCTTCTCGACCTTCCCCCGCGCGCCCCGCCCACCATCAGCGCTGCGTGTGCAGCTGCTCGAAGGCCTCACGCAGCTCGGCTGGACAGTCGGCCGCCGCGAACAGGGGCGCATGGCTCGCCGCGACACGCAACGTCTCCTCGCGCAGGGCCGGGTCGAGGCGCAGGCGGAGCTGCATCCACTCGACCAGTCGGGCGCGAAACGCCGCATCCTCGACAGCCGTACGCCGCACGACGCGATCGAGCATCGCCACGGCGCCAGCGAGGTCGGTGGCGACCAACGCGCGCGCGATCCGGGCTTCGAGATCCAGTACGACGGCATCGACGACCGCGCCCTCGTCGCGTTCGTCGATCAGCTTGCGCGCGTCCGCCGCGCGTCCCAGCAGCAGTTGCGCCTCGGCGACGAGCAGCTGCATGCGCGAACGATGCTCGGCGTCCTGCGGCGGCCGCCCGTTGCCGTTCGCGAGCCATGCGGCGCCGCGCTGCACGACGTCCTGGGGCTTGCCGGTCGCGAGGTCGACCTCGAGGCGCAGGAGGCGGTGCTGGCCCCCATCCAGGCGCTGGGGCTCGTCGAGCGCGTCGAGGGCGCCGAACGCCGCGCGCACGT
>DDSQ01000027.1:13243-15988 GCA_002343845.1 Planctomycetes bacterium UBA2386
GCGCGGCGCGCGCGCTCGGCGAGCGAACCGTCCGGCTTGTTGACATCGACGGCGAGGTCGGCGGCGCCGTGGTTCTGCAGGATCAGACGCAGGCTCTGCCGCCGCCGGTGCACGAGCAGCGGATCACAGGCTGCGAGCCACTGGCCGCGGTCGGCGCGCGGATCCCCGCCGATCGTCGCCAACGCCTGCAACAGCGGATCGAGCCGGAACTGCTGTTCGGCGGCGACGGTCGCGCCGAGTTCGTCCAAGGCATAACGCAGCGCCCCGATGGCCATCTCGGGCATGGCCGGCTGGCGACCGAGGTCTTGCACGCACTCGACGAACTTCCGGAACACCGCCGGATCGCGCTCGCTCGCCAGGCGGGAGCGCACGGCCAGGATCGTCCCGTTGATCCAGTCGGCGCGCTTCGGGTCGGCCGAATCGACGAGCATGACCAGCGACTCGGCCGCCTGCGTGCGCAGTTCGGGCGCCGCGTCCGCGAGCAACTCCTGCTGTGCGGCAACCCACGCCTCGGCCACCGTCGTTTCGGCGCGCCAGCCTTGCAGGTGGATCGCGCACGTCGAGCGGAACTTGGTGTCGAGACGGGCATCCCGCACCAGACCGAGCAGCAGGTCGAACACCTCGGGCACCCTCTGGTCCCGGGCATCGAGCACGTGCCCAAGGGCGAGTGCTGCGTCGCGCAGGCCGAGCGCTTCGTCGGTGCGACACGCGTCATCGACGAGCTGCAGCCAATCCGCCTTGTCGGCATCCGTCGGCGACGGCGCCAGCCAACGCGGCGCCGCGCGCGACGACAGCGTGGCCAGCACCTGCTCCAGCAGGGCCCGGCCGGCCGTCGAGGGCAGCGCTGCGAACGACTGCCGCGCCAACAGAACGAGCCGTGACCTGGTCTCTGCCGTCGGATAGCGCCGCAGTCCCCGCAGCGCCGCGGAGCGCGCGACCACGTCGTCGACGTCGAGTTGGGCGACGAGCAACGCGCGCAGCTCCGTCGCCAGTTCGGCGTCCTCGCCGCGCCCCAGGTAGGCGGCGACCTCGAGCAACGCCGCCCGCCGGGCGACGGCATCCGGCGGTTCGGCGCGGAACCGCTGCACGAGCGCGCGGCAGAGCGCTTGCCGCGCGGGCGACGCATCGTCGCCGGCCGTCGGCACGACCGTCTGCATCAGCTCGAGGCACGCATCGAGCACCGCCGGATCGGCGACGCAGACACGCCCTTGCACGGCGGCCCAGTCGATGGCCGCCGAACGCGTGATGTGGGCACGCACGATCTCGCGCGCAGCTTCGACGTGCAGACGTGCGAGCTCATCGCGCAGCCGCTCGTTGGGCGACGCCACGCGCCGCGCCGCACGCTCGACGAGATCGACGTACCGCAACGTGCCGTACTGGGCAGACCACGCCGCGAACTGGTCCCGCGTCCGGATCGGCTCGTCGCTGCAGGTCAGCAACTGCAGCGCGTCCTGGGCACCGGCCCGGACGACCGCGTCGGCGGCATCGAGCTGCTCGGCGAGCGTCGCGGCGAACAGCGTGTGCTGCATGTCGGCGAGGCAGCGCATCACCAGCACCTTCTCTTCGGCGACTCCGCCCGCGAGCAGCGTGCGGGCGACAGTGTCGAGTTCGCGGGCGGGCAGCCGCTGCAGCGCCATGCGCGCGGCCGATCGAACCGGGTTCGAGCCGGGGTCCTCGGCGTTGCGGCGCAGTTCGCGCCACGACGGCACGATCACGCGCAGCCACTCGGCCAGCAGCCGTTGGCGCTGCGTCCCCGCAGCGCCGCCGAATTGGGTCTCCGGCGCCAACACGAAGTGGCGCTGCAGCGACGAAGCGATCGCGAGGCGCAGCCCGTCGGGGTCGTCCGCGGCACGCAGCCGCGCGTGCAGCACGGCGTGGGCCTCGGCCCGATCCGAGGCCAGCAGTTGTTCGATCGCGCGCTCCCGCGCCTCGCGGCCATCGGCGCCCGGTTCGGCCAGCATCGCCGCCAGGCGCGCGATCTCGTCGGGGTTCTGCTGCGCAGTCGCAGTAGTCGCCAGCAGGGCGCACATCACCCCCGCGAGTGCCACCCGTGCGCTACCGCGCCTGCCGTTCGTCGCCGCCATCACACCTCGTCTGCGCCAGCTCTGGGTCGACCGCACGAATAACCACGCCCGCGCCGCATCCTATCGTCGCGAACGCAGAGAGCAGCATCGGCATTCTGCCCTCGCTGCACCAAGCCCGAATGCGCAGCCGCGGCGCTTCAGCCGAGGATCCAGCGGGCCGCCTTCTGCTTGCCGACCTGCACCACGTAGGTGCCGGGGCCGAGAGCAGCGTTCACATCGGCGCAAACGACGCCGTCGACACGTACGCCGTTGCCGGCGATCAACCGCCGCGCGTCACTGCTCGAAGCCGCGAGGCCCGACGCATGCAGGCCGGTCGGCAGCGGCACCCGGCCGTCGGGCAGGCGCCGCACGTCGGCCGCCGGCCGCCACTCGGGCAGCACGTCGGGCAAGCCACCCTGCTGGTGCACACGGTCGTACTCGGCGCGCGCCGCGGCGGCCGCCGGCTCGCCGTGGTAGCCAGCGACGATCGCCCGCGCCAAGGCGAACTTGGCCTCCAGCGGGTTCTGCACCAGCGTCGCGATGCGCTCGGCGGGCTCGTCGGTCAGCAGGGTGAAGTACTTGGTCAACAACCCGTTCGGCACCTTCATCACCTTGCCGAACTGCACCGATGCCGGCTCGGCGATGCCGACGTAGTTGTCGAGCGACTTCGACATCTTCTGCT
>DDSQ01000109.1 GCA_002343845.1 Planctomycetes bacterium UBA2386
GGCGGGGAGCGGGGGGCTCGCCGCGGGGCGACCGATCCGTCGCCGTTACTTCCCTGCGACAGATGGCTATGGCAAGATGAGTTGGTTGTCCAGGCCGGCCCTCGGCGCGGCCTTCTGTCCAGCCATGTCCCTCGCCAACCACAGCCCGATCGACGGCGCCGGCGTGCGCGCACGGCTGGTCGAGCTATGGGAACGCACGGGCGCGCCCGAATTGCAGTTGCTGGCGGCGCACCGCGTGCCGCCGGACGGCGCGGTCACGACCAACCCGAGTCTCTGGCTCGATTGGGTCAGCACGGTGCTGATGGACGTGTTCAAGCGCACCGAGGACCCGGCGGTCTTCGCCTTCCTGTTCGAACTCAACCGCGCGTCGTTCCTGCACGCGATCCAGAGCGGTCTGCGTCGCTTCCACCGACACATCGATGCGCAGGATGTTCTGCAGGAGGTCTTCCTCAACATCTACCGCTACCCGCACCGCTTCCACGCCGACAAGGCGGAAGCGTTCCGCGGCTGGGGTCACCGCATCGCGCGGAACACGCTGCTGAAGTTCCTGAAGGGCGAGTCGCGTACGGCGAACTTCGTCGAGATCGACGACGAGACGATGCAGCCGGAAGACATGCGCGTTCGCCGACCGGATCGTGCGGCGGCCGAAGCCGAGACCGCGGTCGTGGCCGATCGCGCCTACGTGCTCTACCTGCAGCTCTACCTGCTGCACTTCGGTCGGCTGTCGCCGCGCGAGCGTGAGGCTCTGACCCGCGTCGAAGTCGACGGGTGGTCGTACCGGGACGCGGCGGCGGCGCTCGGCGTGCGCCTCGAGAACCTGAAGATGGTCATCTTCCGCGGTCGCCGGAAGATCTTCCGCGGCATGGAGGCTTCGCTCGCGAACCTCGGCGCGCTCGGGGCAGTCCGCCCCGGCGTACGCGAGCCTGGCGGGCCGCACTCGCGTTCGCTGCCGCGAAACGAGGGCACGGCGTCGCAGTCGTCGCATTTTTGACAGTTGCCGTGCAACCGCCCACCCAAGCCGTGACTCTGGGGTTCACCCCATCTAGTGGTTGGCCAAGATGAGTCCCGTGACGGACGCGCCAACGACCAGTGACCCGTGCCTGCAGATCCAGGTGGACCTGTCGGCCATGGTCGACGGGGAGCTCGATCCGGCAGCCGTGCGCCGCGTGATGGTGCACTCGGACCTGTGCGCGCAATGTCGGGCGTTTCTCGACGGCGTTCGCAACCAGGCGCGTTTGCACCGACATGTCGCTGCCGCGGCGCCCGAGCTCGTGGACGCAGGAACCGGAACGCGTCCCGATGCGCCCGTGCTGGCCCACCTGCGGGAGCAGCTGACGGCGAATCGCGGCAAGTTGTCGCGCGTGCTGTACGAACTCGGCCGCGGGTTCGTGCTGATGGGCTTGTCGGCGGACTTCTCGCGCGAGGTGGCCAAGGAACCGGTGCCGGTGCCCGACATGGCGTTGCGCGGACGCAATCTGCTCGACGAGATCTCGCGCCAGGCGGCGGGGGCCGCCGAACCCGCATGGGTCGCCGCGAAGGAGCTGTTCGACGGCCATCTCCGGTCGGCCGACGAGAGCCTCTCGCGTGGGCAGCGGTTGTTGTCGGAGTGCCTGGCGCTCGACAAGGACTGCCACGAGGCGCGCATCTACCTGGGACTCGTCCACTACATGCACGGACAGCGGGCGCAGGCGCGGCGCCAGTTCCAGGACGTGCTCGCCCGGGCCCAGGATCGGAGGATCCGCGGCTATGCCCTGCTCAACCTGAGCAATGTGCACCTCGACGAGGGGGATGCGGAGGGCGCCATCGGGCTGCTGCAGCAGCTCGTCGACTCCGGCGCCATCGCCGAGCATCCGAGCCTGAGAACTGCCTACTTCAACCTCGGCCTCGCCCAGGGCTTGAGCGGGCACTTCCGGGACTGCGCGAAGTGGTTCCAGCGCCTGGTCGAGGAATCGCCCCACAAGCAGGCGTGGATGGCCCGCGAGGTCGGTCGCCGCAGCCATTTCGTGCACCTGATCCGCAATCACCCCGATGCCAAGGTGGTCAGCGAGGCGTTCCCGGCCTGGTTCGCCCCCCGGCCGGCCGGGTGATGGGCTCATGACGCCCCTTCCCCGCGGACGATGGTCGGTGGTAGATTCCACCACCTTCCGGCGCCGAGTCGCGGCGTCGGCCATGCGATGACCACCCTGCTCCGTTTCCTGGCGATCGGTCTGCTGGCCGCCTTGCTGGCGCTGCCGGGTCGCGGTCACGACGGTGGGGAGAATGGCAGTGGCACGGGCGTCTGGGTGCTGCCGCGGGCAACGCACCTCGGCCCGACCAACGGTTGCGCGCCGAGGGCGACGTTCGCCGTGGCGCCGAACAAGGCCTGCATCCTGCGGGCATCGGACGATGTCGGCGTCGCGATCGGAACGCTCGTGGACGAAGGCTCTGGCGTGGTCGCCAGCGTCGCCGTGGTCGGCAGGGACATCTACTTGCCGGCGTCCATGGTCCAGGCGCTGGTGCAGGCCGGAGCGAAGGCCACGATCGTGGTCGTCGATGGCGCGCAACTCGGCTACGTGATCGACGTGTCGGTCGTCGCCGGCAAGTTGGTCCTGCGCGTCTTCTGATTCGCGCCGGCGGCGGTCAGGTGCCGAGGGCTCGCGCGGCTGCGAGGGCGCCCACCGGATCGTTGGTGCAGAAGGCGTCGATGCCGATCGCCCGATGTCCGGCCCACGCGACTTCGTCGTCGCTCGTGTAGGTGCACAGCAGCATGCCGGCGGCGTGGACCCGGTCGACGTCATGGCGCCCGACGGCACGCGCGTGCCAGTGCAGCATGCCCGCACCCGCGGACCTCGCCGCCGCGATTGCGTTGTCGTCGAGGCGGCGCGCACGGGCGTGGGGGCCGAGCACGGCGAGTGCGAGGCGCGGCGCCAGCGCGTGCGCTTCGGCGACGAACGACCAGTCGAACGACTGCAGGATGCAGTGGGCCGCTGCGTTCGCGGCGTCGATCGCTGCGACGTAGCTCGCCGCAGCGCCGGACTTGTGTTCGATCATCGCGAGGCCGTCGGGCACCAGCACGGCCAGCGCCTCCGCCAGGGTCGGCACCCGTTCCCCGGCATGGGCGGCGCCATGCCAGCGTCCGGCATCGAGCTGGCGCACTGCCGCGAGATCGCACTGCGCGACCAGGGCGCCCGGGCCCAGGCGTTGCGGGGCATCGGTCGTGCGGTCGAGGCTGTCGTCGTGCAGGCACACCAGCGTGCCGTCGCGCGTCGCCTGGACGTCGAACTCCTGCATCAGGACGCCCGCCGCCCGGGCCGCGCGGAACGCGGCGAGCGTGTTCTCGGGACAGTGCTTGCTGTCGCCGCGGTGGGCGACGACCACGGGGCCGCCGCGTGAAGCGACGCGCACACGTTCGAACGCGGGATGCTGCATCGTCGGTGGCCTCGGTGGTGATGTTGCGGAGGTTCGCGGAACGAAGTGCGGCGGCGACGCGGTTGGCTCGCCATGATCGCCGGCATGGACCCTGCAACCTATCGCCTGTTGCACGTCGTCGGCGTGCTGATCGTGTTCTTCGGCCTCGGCGGGCTGCTCGCTGCCGAACCCGGCAAGGCGTCGAAGCTCTACGGCGCGCTGCACGGCATCGGACTCCTGGTGATGCTCGTTGCCGGCATCGGCTTCGCGCACAAGTCGGGGTACGGCTGGCCGAACTGGTTGATCGCGAAGATCGGCTGCTGGCTGCTGGTCGGCGCGGTGCCGACGTTGATCAAGCGAGGCGTGTTGACGCGGTTCTTCGGCCTGCTGCTCGTGCTCGGCCTCGGGGGCGTCGCCGTCTGGCTGGCGCAGAGCAAGCCGTTCTGACGGCCGTCCGGGACGCCATGCCGTTCACGCCGCCGGAAGTTCTGCTGCTGGGGCCTGGCCCGTCGCCGACGAGTGCCGCCGTCCAGCGCGCGCAGTCGCTGCCGTTGCTCGGCCACCTCGATCCCGAGTTCACGCCGGTGCTCGATCGTGTGCAGGCCGGCCTGCGTTCGTTGTTCGGCACCACGAATGCGCTCACGCTGCCGATCGCCGGCACCGGGACCGCTGGCATGGAGGCGATCGTCGCCAACCTCGTGACGCGCGGCGAACGCGTCGTGGTCGGCGTGCACGGCGTGTTCGGGCAACGCTTCGCAACGGCCGTGCGGCGGGCGGGTGCGGACGTCGTCGAGGTCGCCGCTCCGTTCGGAGAACCCCTGCGCGCCGAGGCGATCGCGCGCGCGATCGCGGCGGGACCGACCGCCCTCGTCGCTGTCGTGCACGCCGAGACCAGCACCGGGGTGTTGCTCGACCTCGAACCGATCGCCGCCGCCGCCCGAGCTGCCGGAGCCCTGTTCGTCGTCGACTGCGTCACGAGCCTGGCCGGCGTCGAGCTCGCGTTCGACCAGCTCGGCGTCGACGCGGCGTTCAGCGGCACCCAGAAGTGCCTTTCCGCGCCGCCGGGTCTAGCGCCGGTGACGTTCTCGCCGCGCGCGCTGCAGAAAGCGAAGGCGAACGCGGCCACGGTGCCCTTCTACTTCGATGCGCAGCTGCTGACCGGCTACTTCGGGCCGCAGCGCGCGTACCACTACACGGCGCCGATCAGTCTGCTCTACGCGCTCGACGCGGCGCTCGAGGAGGTCGCGGCCGAGGGCATGCCGGCGCGGGCGGCGCGGCATCGCGAGGTCGCGGCGGCGTTGCGGTCGGGACTCGAGGCGCTCGGCCTGGCACCGTTGGTGCCGACGGGCGATGCGACGCCGATGCTGACGACGGTGCGCTATCCGCCCGGCGTCGACGATCGCGCCTTCCGCACGCACCTGCGCCAGGTGCACCGCCTCGAAGTCGGCGGCGGGCTCGGCCCGCTCGCCGGCGCGGCGTTCCGTGTCGGGCTGATGGGGCATGGCGCGCGGCTGCCGAACGTGGCCCGGGCGATCGCCGCCATCGGTGACGCGCTGGGCGCGGCGGGAGTGCGCGTCGACGTCGCAACGGCGCTGGCTGCCGCCCGCGGCCGCTAGGCGGCGCTGTCGTCCGACGTGCCGGTCTGCGACACTGCCGGCCATGAACGAAGCGACGATCCGAGCCACCATCGCCGAGAGCATCGCCACGAAGCAGCGCCTCGCCGAGCGATGCCTGCCGGCGTTGCAGCGGCTGTGCGAACTCGCGATCGCGACTCTGCGCAGCGGCGGCAAGATCCTGCTCTGCGGCAATGGCGGCAGTTCGTGCGACGCGGCGCACGCCGCTGGAGAACTCGTCGGTTGGTTCGAGAAGAAGCAGCGCCCCGGCTACGCGGCGATCGCGCTGGGGCACGCCGTGCCGTCGTTGACCGCGATCGGCAACGACGCTGGCTACGAGCAGGTGTTCGCCCGCGAGGTCCAAGCCCTCGGACGCGCCGGCGACCTGCTGATCGGGATCACCACCTCCGGCGGCAGCAAGAACGTCGTCGCGGCGCTGCAGCAGGCGCGGGCGCTGGGTCTGCGCACGGCCGTGCTGTGCGGCGAGAAGCGCGGGGCGGCGGTCGACCTGGCCGACGTCGCCGTCCAGGTCCCGTCCACGAACACCGCCCGGATCCAGGAGAGCCACCTCGTCTGCGTGCACGTGCTGTGCGCGGCGATCGAGGAAGCGCTCGCCTAGCGACGTCAGCGCTTGCCGGTCTCCTTGACCTTGACGCCGCCCGTCCACACGCCGGGATGCACCGTGTCGGGCTCGAGCGGTCCATTCACGATCGTCGCCACGGTGCAGCGGTCGGCGGCGCGCTGCAGCAGCGCGTGCGGCAGTTCCTGACGCGGCGCGCCGATCAGGTCCTTTTCGCCGGTCGGCGGCAGGGTGACGTGCATCGAGCCGTCGGTGCGGGCGGTGTTGGTCCAGCGCCGCATGCGCGGGAACAGCGCCTCGAGGTCCGTCAGCGGCTCCTTCGCCGCGACGACGAGGAACGTGGTCGTGGCGAGGATCTGCATGCGCGTGTTCCAGGCCAGATCGCGGTCGCGGTTGCGCCCCGGCAGCACCACGCGGCCGGCGGCCAGCGGGTTGGTCGCGTCCGTGTGTACGTTCGGGGACGGATGCAGGAGCACGGTGCCGTCCTCGGCACTGTGGCTGAAGACGTAGACGTGGCGCGGTTCGTCGCACGTGAACGCCAGCTGCACCGCAGACTCGGGGGCGAGCTCGTCGTAGTTGCGAGCGTGCCGCATGTCGTCGCCCGTGCCGACGCGCCAGGTCGCGGCTGGCGTTCCCTTGGTGCCCTGTGCGAACCAGACGGCGCCCGCGGCGATTCCCACGATGATCGGAACGACCACGATCCTGGGGTTCATTCGCGGACCGTAGCGGGGACCGTCGACTCGTCGAGTGCGATCTGACGTTGCGACAACGCTGCTACCTTGCGCACGGGGCGCGTTCGGGAGCCGGACGATCGCGAATCGAGGCGCCCGACGCGGGGATTCCGCGACTTGCGACGACGCTGCGACTTGCCCGCTGGCACCCGACCTCGTTCCATGGCGGACGACACCAGGAGGTCGTGATGCCGATGCGTTGGTTGCCGATCCTCGTCAGTTCGTGCGTGCTCGTCGCGCAGGATCCCGGCAAGAAGTGGCCGGAAGGCGCCGAACCCGCTTCGCCCGCCGCGAAGGCACCGCCGACGCAGCGCCGATTCACCGAGTTCCCGGTCCCCGACGTGCCGCCGCTCGACGTCGCCGCCGCGACATCGCAAGCGATCGTGGCGATGCTCGCGCTGCAGGAAGGGGAAGGCGTCGACCAGTGGCCCTACCAGGGCGTCTACCGCGAGGACGAGAACCCCTCGCCCGTCGGCTACCGCGTCGGTGGAACCGCGATCGCATGCCTCGGCCTCGTCGCCGCACCCGGGTTCGCCAAGGACGAGGCCCGGAAGCAGGCCGTGCGGCGCGGCGTCGCCTTCGTGCTGAAGATGCTCGACGCGCCGCGCATGCAGGCGGACTTCGTCGGGCGCTACGACGTGCGTGGTTGGGGGCACATCTACGCGCTGCAGTTGTTCCTCAGTCTGCAGGACCAGGAACTCGTACCCGCGGAGTCGGTGCCGGCGGTGAAGGCGAAGACGAAGTGGCTCGTCGAGACGCTCTGTGCGTCCGCGATCCCGGAGACCGGAGGCTGGAACTACTCGCGACCACGCGGCTACCTCAGCCCCCAGAACCGCGCCTCGACGTTCATGACCGCGCCGGCGCTGCAGGCGCTGTTCCATGCCGCGGCCCGCGGTCACGAGGTGCCGGCGACGGTCGTCGAGCAGGCGCTGGCGGCGCTCGAGAGGGCGCGCGCGAAGCCCGGCGGCTACTCGTACGGGGCGCCGGCGAAGAGCATGGCCGAGGTCGAAGAAGCGAAGCTCACGATGATGGACCGCACGCCGAGTTCGGCTGCGCGCGCGGCGCTGTGCGAGACGACGCTGATGCTGGCGGGCCGCGGCGATGCGCAACGGCTCGCGCGGTCGATCGAGTTGTTCTTCGCGCACTGGGACGACCTGGCGAAGCGCAAGAGCGCGACCGGCACTCACATCGAGCCGTACGGAATGGCGCCGTACTACTTCCTGTTCGGCCACGTCTACTGCGCGCAGGCGATCGAGTTCGTCGACGACGCCGGGCAGCGTGAGGCCCTGCGCACGAAGCTGCGCGCGGTGCTCGCGAAGTCGCGCGAGGACGACGGCTCCTGGAACGACCGCCAGTTCGGCCGTTCGGGCGGGTACGGCACCGCGCTCGCGCTGCTCACGCTGCACATGCAGCACCTGCCCAAGCCCGTGGCGTGGCGGCGCGACGCGAAGTGACGCCGCCGCGGTGACGTCGGCTCGCGTCACTGCCTCTGCAGGAACAGGTGCACACCGAGCTTGTTGGCGACGGCAACGTCGGGACGGCCATCGCCGTCGACGTCGGCGACCTCGAACTGCGTGCCAACACCGCTGCGGTCGTCGATCGGGTGCACTTCGAACGTGGGCTCGGGTCCGGTGGTCACGCGGATCCACAGCAGCCACGGCGTGCCGGCGGGGTCTTCGTCGCCCCCGGGCCCGTGCGCCCACCAGCGTTTGCCGGTGACCAGGTCGCGGGTGCCGTCGCCGTCGATGTCTGCACCGACCAGCGCGTGGGTCTGCGTCACGAGGTCGGCGATCGGCCGCAGCGTGAAGCGACGATGCCCGTCGGCGTCGCGGCGCTGGGGGCTCCAGGCGATGCCGCGCCCGTGCGGGGAACTGTGCACGACGTCGGCGAGCCCGTCCGCGTCGACGTCGATCACGTGCAGGTGCGCACCCTCATGGCACGAGCGCACGGGGTGCTCTTGCCACGGTTCGGTGGCGGCGCGCCCCGCCGCCGGTCGACGCCAGTAGCCTTGCGGTGCGATCACGTCGGTCGCGCCGTCGCCATCGACATCGCCGATGCCGAGCCCGTGCGCGAAGCGCTGCGCTGCCGCGCAGCCGGGGGCGCTGATCGCATGCACCTGCCAGGGCGCGCGTGGATCCGCGCCCGGCTCGCACCAGACGAGCCGGTCGCCGTCGCCGCAGACCAGGACGTGTCGGCCGTCGTCGAACAGGTCGACCCAAGCCGGCGACTCGTTGCAGACGTTGGGATGCACGAGGTGCTCCGACCAGGTCCCGCGGCCAGCCCCGGGGTTGCGGTACCAGTGCGCTCCCGTGCCCGGCATGCCGACCACGATCTGGTCGATCCAGCCGTCGGCGTCGATGTCCGCTGCGAAGCAGGCAAAGCACCGGCTGTAGGTCGTGCTGCCGTCCCCGTAGGTCGGCACCGTGCGGATCGCGTGCGGAAGCCAGTCCGGCGCCTCGTACCAGAGGTCGCCGACGAGCAGGTCGCGGTCCCCGTCGCCGTCGACGTCGGCGATCGCGATGCCCTCGGAACGGAACGCCGCATCGACGACGACGCGTTGCCAGGTCGGCGGGTCGGCGGGAACGGTCGCGCAGCCCGTGAGCAGGGCCAGCGATGCGATGCCGCCCACGCACTGACGGCGCGTCGGCCTCACGCGCGATGCACGTGGTGGGGACTCGCCTGGTCGGTCGGCATCACGACGATGGTGTCGAGGTTGACGTGCGCGGGCCGGTCGACGGCGAACACCACGCAGTCGGCGACGTCCTCGGCGCGCAGCGGTCGCGTGCCGGTGTAGACCTTGGCGGCCCGTTCCTGATCGCCGCGGAAGCGCACCAGCGAGAACTCGGTCTCGACCATCCCGGGGTCGACGCTGGTGACGCGGATGCCGCTGCCGAGCGTCTCGATGCGCATCGCTTCGCAGATCGGCTGCAGCGCGCGCTTGCTGCCGCAGTAGACGCCGCCGCCGGCATAGGCCTTGTGGCCGGCGATCGAGCCGATGACGACGACGTGGCCGCGCCGTTGCTGCAGCATGTGTGGCAACACGCGCCGCGTCACCTCGAGCAGGCCGAGCACGTTGGTCTCGATCATCTCGCGCCACGCCTCGCCGGTGCCATCGGCGATCTTCTCGGTGCCGCGCGCGAGGCCGGCGTTGTTGACCAGCACGTCGATCGGGCCATGGGCGGCCAGCGCAGCGGCGACGAAGCGCTCGACGCTCGGCGGCGAGGTCACGTCGAGCGGGTGGCGCAGCGCGCCCGGGGCAAGGCCGTCGAGCCGCGCCGTCCGGCGGGCGCCGAGCGACAGGCGGTCGCCGGCGGCGGCGAACGCGCGGGCGCAGGCGGCGCCGATGCCCGAACTGGCGCCGGTGATCACGACGTGGCGGTTCATGCCGGCACCATACGTGCCGTCAGCGCGCCAGCAGCAGCGTGATCTGCACGAGCTGTTCGACCAGCGACAGCGCGGCGATGACGACGACGACGCGACGTACGCTCGCGGCGCCCTTGTCGACGGTCCACTTGCTGGCGAGGAAGCTGCCGATCGCGGTGCCGACGGCGAGGCATGCGGCCGGTCCCCAGGCGATGACGGGCGCCTGTCCCGCCAGCAGCACCGGCGCCAGCGCGAAGCCCGTCAGGCTCGCGACCGACGACGTGATGACGACGACGCCCTTCGCGGCATTGACCGCCAGCATGTCGCGTTCGTAGCTCGCCACCAGCACCAGCGTCGCGACGAACCCGGTGCCGATCTGCGCGAAGCCCATGTGCAGGCCGATCAGCGCGCAGCCGAGCGGGCCGAACCACCGGGCGTGCGCGGCGGCGCCGACCGCGGCGCGGCTGCGCTTCTGTTGGACCAGCAGCAGCATCAGCACGACAGCGAGGTAGACGCGGAACCACAGATCGCTCGCCTTGAGCGCCAGGAGGTTGCCGAGGAACGCGCCCGGGATCGCCCACAACGCCATCCGCCACACGCGGGCCGGCGGCGTGATGCCCGCGCGCAGGAAGCCCAGCCAGGCGAACAGGCCGACGCCGATCGCCCCGAGGCGCGACGACGGGTTGGCCACGGCGATCGGCAGTCCGCACGCGTACTGGAACGCCCACAACGCGAAGATGCCGGCCCCGCCGGCGACGTTGTTGATCGCGCCCATGCCGAAGCCGGCGACGAGCGTGATCAGGACTGCCGGCAGATCCACGGGCCGCCGATCAGCCCAGCAAGTCCTTCACCATCTCGCGTTCGTCGGTGAGTTCCTTCCAGCTGATCGCGGCCTTCTGCCGGCTGAACTCGTTCATCGTCAGACCCTGGACGATCCGCCAGTTGCCCTTGCCGTCGGTGGTGCACGGGAAGCCGCTGATCACACCCTCGGGGGTGCCGTAGCTGCCATCGCTGATCACGCACAGCGACGCGCAGTCGTCCTTGGTCGTCACCGAGTAGAGGCTCCGGGCGTGGTCGCACGCGGCTTGCGCTGCCGACAGCGCCGACGACTTGCCGCGCGCCTCGATGATCGCCTTGCCGCGTTCCTGCACCGTCTTCAGGAACGGGCCCTGCAGCCACGGATCGTCGGCGATGACCTTCGCTGCCGGCTGGCCGCCGATCGTCGCGTGGTGCCAGTCGGGGTACTGCGTGTTGCTGTGGTTGCCCCAGATGATCACGTTCTTGACCTCGGACCAGTGGCGTTTGCTCTTCAACGCGAGCTGCGCCTTGGCGCGGTTCTGGTCGAGGCGCGTCATCGCCGTGAACCGATCCGCCGGCACGCCCTTGGCATTCTTCATGGCGATCAGGCAGTTCGTGTTGCACGGGTTGCCGACGACGACGACCCGAACGTCGGGTCCGGCGACCTCGGCGATCGCGCGGCCCTGGCCGATGAAGATCTTGCCGTTGTCCTGCAGCAGGTCCTTGCGCTCTTGGCCGGGTCCACGCGGCTTGCTGCCCACCAGCAGGCACAGGTCGGCGTTCTTGAACGCGACCTTCGGGTCGTCGCTGCACACGATCTCGGTCAGCAGCGGGAACGCGCAGTCCTCGAGTTCCATGCGCACGCCGTTCAGCGCCGGCAGCACCGGCGTGACCTCGAGCAACTGCAGCGCGACCTTCTGCTGCGGGCCGAAGATGCTGCCGTTGGCGATCAGGGGCAGCAGGGAGTAACCGATCTGACCGGCGGCACCGGTCACCGCGACGCGCTTCACTGGGCTCATCCGGCCATTCCATCGCCGCGCCGGGTGCTTTCAAGCGCAGCGTTGCGCGACGTTCTCTCTCGTGCTCAGGCGCCGTCGCCGTCGCCCTGCGCGCCGACCTGCCGTTCGACCAGCGGCGCCAGCTCCTCGCGCCACACCCGCTGGTACTCCGGGTGCCGGAAGAAGATGTCGCACGCGGTGCGCGATTCGAAGCCGGAGAACAGGGCCAGGTTGAAGCCCTGCCGGTCGGTGGCGACGTTGTGCGCCACCGTCAGGTGGTCGATGCCGGGCATGCGCTCGATCAGCGCCTGGAGCGACTCACGCGCCTGCCGGACGCGGTCGAGGCCGATCCCGGGCTTGAGCGCGAACAGGATCGTGCAGTGGAACATCGGCCGCGCCATCGTCGGCCGGGAGGCGGCGCGGGGCAACGTTCGTCGCCCCGGCCGCGGTCAGGCGCCCTTGGCCACGCGCAGCGGGCGCCGCTGGTGCTCTTCTTCGCCGGGCGGGTGGCCGTAGCACACCGAACCCTCGCCTTCCTGCCAGCAGAACACGACGTCGCCCGAACGGCTGGTGCCCGGGATGTGGACCGTCAGCGGGTTCGTGCGCAGCACCGTCATGCCGAGGCCCTCGAGCTCGTTCTTGCAGCGAGCGAGCGCTTCGTCGTGGGTCCAGATGCGGGCGTCCAGTTCGGCCAGTTCGCCGCGCAGCCCTTCCGGCGTGTTTGCCGACTCGAGCTGCTCCCGCTGGCGGCTGAGGGCGCGGCGCGTGGTCCGCCGCTCCAGCAGTTCGGCCGCAATCGCCCGCACCAGCTTCAAGGCCTGGTTGGCCTCCGGCAGGCTGTAGGTTCGCTTCATGGTCGGGGTCCTTTCGGTGCGAGGTCAGGCACCGTTCGCTGCAGCCGAGCCAACGGGCGCTGCGGCCGTGTCGTTGCAGCACGACGCTGCCCCTCTGTAGTGTGACGAAGTGCCGCGGTTACCAAGCCGCGTCCTCTCGAAACATGACCGAACGCGACGTGATGGACTTCGATGTCGTGGTCGTCGGCGGTGGCCCCGCTGGCATGGCCACGGCGATCCACCTGGCGAACCTCGTCGAACGCCACAACGCGGAGGTCGCGAAGTCGGGCAAGGGCGAGCCGATGGCGCCCCAGATCTGCCTGATCGAGAAGGCCGCCGAGATCGGCGCGCACTCGATCTCGGGCGCGGTGATGGACCCGAAGGGGCTCGATGCCCTGCTGCCTGGCTGGCGGACGATGGAGCCCAAGGCTCCGGTCGAGGCCGAGGTCCACACCGACTACGCGCTGTGGTTGACGGCCAAGGGCGGCTTCAAGTTCCCCATCACGCCGCCGCCGCTGAAGAACCACGGCAACTTCGTGGTGTCGCTGAACAAGCTGGTGAAGTGGCTCGGCGTCATCGCCGAGCAGAAGGGCATCCAGGTGTTCCCCGGCTTCCCGGGTGCCAAGCTGGTGCGCGACGGCGCTCGCGTGACCGGCGTGCAGCTCGGCGACAGCGGCGTCGACAAGCACGGCCAGCCGAAGGGGAACTTCCAGGCTGGCGGCATCCTGGCCGGCAAGCTCGTCGTGCTGGCGGAGGGCAGCCGCGGCTCGATGACCAAGCAGCTGGTCGCCGACCTGAAGCTCGAAGGCAAGAACCCGCAGGTCTACGGCCTCGGCGTCAAGGAAGTGTGGGAGGTGCCCGGCGGCCAGTGCGCGCCCGGCCTCGTCGTGCACACGATGGGCTACCCGCTCGACAGCCACACCTTCGGCGGCGGCTGGGTCTACGGCATGGGCGCGACCGAGGGCGGCAAGAACCTGGTCTCGGTCGGGCTCGTCGTCGGCCTCGACTACCGCGATCCGACGATGGACGCGCACCGGAAGCTGCAGGAGATGAAGCAGAACCCGCGGGTCGCGGCGTTCCTGCGCGGCGGCAAGATGCTGCACTACGGCGCGAAGTCCCTGCCCGAGGGCGGGCTCTACTCGATGCCGCGCAGCTACGGCGACGGCTTCGTGCTGGTCGGCGATTCCGCCGGGCTGATGAACAGCATGCGGCTGAAGGGCATCCACCTGGCCATGCGCAGCGGCATGCTCGCCGCCGAGACCGCGTTCGTCTGCCTGCAGAAGGGCGACACCTCGGCCGCGGCGACCGCGGCCTACGCCGAGCGGGTGCGCGGCGACTGGGTGCACGAAGAACTCTGGAAGTGCCGCAACTTCCACCAGGGCTTCCACGGCGGTCGCGTGGCGGGCCTCGTCAACGCCGGCTTCGCGCAGCTGTTCGGCGGCAAGGGCACGCTGTGGCGGGACGAGCTGAAGAGCAATGCCGGGCACGCCTACATGCAGACCGTCGGCAGCTACTTCCAAGGTCGTGGCAAGCCGAAGCTCGAGAAGCTGCCCGACGACGGCACCCTGACGTTCGACAAGCTCACGTCGGTCTATTCGTCGGGCACGCTGCACGAAGAAGACCAGCCGTGCCACCTCGTGGTGACCCAGCCCGACCTCTGTTCGACGCGCTGCGTCGAGGAGTTCGGCAACCCGTGCCAGCACTTCTGTCCCGCCGCCGTCTACGAGATGGAGGACAAGCCCGGCACCAAGCACGGCATCGACCTGAAGATCAACGCCAGCAACTGCGTGCACTGCAAGACGTGCGACATCATGGACCCGTACCAGGTCATCAACTGGGTGGTCCCGGAAGGCGGCGGCGGCCCGAACTACACCAACCTCTGAGCTGCCCGCGGCCGGCGCGACGGAAGTCGGCGACGACCGCCCCGCGTTTCCCCGGCTGCCACGTCGTTCCCCGATCGCTCGTTTCGATCGTCTCGCCCGCGTTGCGGTCGTCGCCATCCTCAGTGGGGCGGCGAGGACGTTTCCTGGCCGAAAACCGCACGCTTCATCGCAGCGCCGTCATGCGCGCGCGATGCAGCATCACGTCGAACGCATCGGCGCCGCGATGGCGCCGCACCAGCGCGTGCGCGAGGTCGCGTTGTTCCGCGTCCGTCAGCTGCAGGACTTCGGCGAACGCCTCGACGAGTTCACCGGCGACGACGCCCGGGACCAGGTGACTGCCGAACGTCGCGTGCACGTTGCGCAGACCGGCGTGGCGCAGGGCATCGGCGATCGTGACGTCGTCGGCGCCGTGCAGCGCCGCGACCCGCGCTGCCGGCAAGCCGAGTTCGCGGCACGCGTCGTCGAGGTCCGGGACCAGGCACGGCCCGGGAACGTCGACGACGAGGCGTCCCCCCGGGCGCAGGTTGCTGCGCGCGAGGTCGGCGTAGGTGCCCGGAGGCAACAACGGCCCGGTGGCCGGTGCCACCAGCATCGCGTCGAAGGTGCCGAACCGTTCGTCGCCGGCGAGCTGGTGCACGAGCACACGAACGTGCGGGACGTCGAGCGCCGCGAGGGCATGGCCGGTCCCGGCCTGCGCGGTCACTGCGACGAGCTGGCCGTCGCGGCCGACTGCGGCGGCGAGTTGGCGGGAGCCGGCGATGCCGACACCGCACGCCAGCACACGATCCTGGCGTCGCGCATCGAGCAGCGTCATCGCCGCCGGCAGCCATGGTTCTGGTTCGGCCCAGGCCATGCCGGAACGCTACTCGGACGCGAGGCCTGGCGGGGCGCGCGCGTCCGTGAGGTGGCGAGGGCAGCACCGGCCGGCGATGATCGTCGGCCTTGCGCACGGGTGCCGCACAGCTGGACGGGGCCACCTTCGACCTCTGCGTCGTCGGTGCCGGCATCCAAGGCGCTGCCGTGGCACGCGATGCGGCGCTGCGCGGGTTGTCGGTGTTGCTGGTCGATGCGCGCGACCTTGCCGCCGGCACCAGTTCTCGCAGCTCGCGGCTCGTGCACGGCGGGCTGCGTTACCTGCGCCAAGGGCGGCTCGGGCTCGTGCGCGAGGCGCTACGCGAACGTGAACTGCTGCTGCGGTCGTGCCCGCACCTGGTTCGACCGCTGCCGATGCTGATGCCGTTCTTCCGCGACGGCGGGCCCGCGCGGTGGCCGCTGCGCCTGGGCACCTGGCTCTACGACCGCCTCGCCCGCGGCAGCACGTTGCCGGGCCCGCGCGCCCTCTCCGCCGCCGCCACCGCCGCGGCGTTCCCGGGGTTGCGCACGGAGGGGCTGCGTTCGGGGCTCGAGTTCTTCGATGCGGTGACGCAGGACACGCGGCTCACCCTCGCCAACGTGCTCGCCGCACACGCCGCCGGCGCGCGCGTCGCAACCTGGTGCGAGGTCACGGGCCTCGCTCCCGGTGGCGGGCTGCGGCTGCTCGACTGGATCGGCGGCGACGAGTGCACGGTGCGCGCCACGCACGTCGTGAACGCGACCGGGCCCGCGGCCGACCGCCTGCGTTGGCTGCTGCAGGTCCCGGGCAACGAACTCGTGCGGCTGAGCCGCGGCAGCCACGTCGTGCTGCCGCCGCGCCCGGGCGAACGCGCGCTCGCCGCGTTCCTGCCGGACGGGCGCATCCAGTTCGTGGTGCCGCACGACGGCGGCACGCTGTGCGGCACGACCGAGGTCGACGACATGCTGCCCGGCGACGAGACCGGGCCGCCACCGGAGGATGTCGACTACCTGCTGCGCGCCCTGGCCCATCTGCTGGCGCCGCCGCCGACCCGCGCCGACCTGCGCTTCGGCTACGCCGGCTGGCGGGCGCTGCCGGCGCGCAGTGGGCCGGCTGGCGCGCTCGGGCGCGAAGCGGTGGTGATCGACGAACGGCTGCCCGGGGCGACGCTGCACACGATCGTCGGCGGCAAGCTGACGACGCATCGTTCGCTCGCCGAACGGCTGGTCGCCAGCGTCTTCGGGCGCAGCGAGCCGTCGCCGACGCGCACGCAGCCGCTGCCGGGCGGCGGTGGACCGCGCGAGGTCACCGAACCGCTGTGGTGGCGTCACGGCAGCCGCATTGGCCTCCTGCGCACGCTGCTGCGCGAGGAGCCGGAGTGGGCGCGGCCACTGTGCCCGCACCGCCCGTTCCTCGCGGTCGAACTCGTGCACGCGCTGCGCAACGACGGCGCGGTGACGTTCGCCGATGCGATGCTGCGGCGGCTCGTGCACGTCGCCGGGCCGTGCCCCGAGCTGGCGTGCCTGCGCGAAGCCCATGCACTGTTCCTGCGCGCGCGCGCCTGGCCGGTCGACGACGACGCCGACGTGGCGATCCGTTCGCTGCTGCACGAACTGCTGACGCTCGTCGGCGACGTCGGCCGCTGACGCGACTCAGCGCACGCAGCGGAACGAGCCGTCGTCGCCGAGCAGCGTGAACGCCGCGCGCTTGCCGACCGCGAGCGCACCGAACGCGGCGGCACCGACGACGGCCGCCGGGTTGCCGGCGGCGATGCGCGCGAGCGTCCATGGGCCCGCGGTCGGCACGAACCGCAGGAAGTTGCGCGCGGCGATCGCCATCGTCAGCGCCGAGCCGGCGAGGCGGCCGCTGCTGTCGCGCACCACGCCGTCCTTCGCCGTCACGCGGTTGCCGGCGAGCGTGAACGCGCCGTCGGGCATGCCCGCTGCACCCACGGCGTCGCTGACGAGAATCGTGCGATCGGGGCCAAGCCCGCGGAACGCGAGTCGCACCATCGCCGGATCCACGTGCACGCCGTCGGCGATCAGCGACGCGGCGACCCGTTCGTCGTCGAGCACGCGGCCCGCGACGCCGACGTCGCGGTGGTGCAGCGGGCCCATGACGTTGAACAGATGCGTCGCGGCGCGCGCGCCGGCGTCGACGCACGCCGAGAAGCCTTCGGTGCGATCGCAGTGGCCGATCGCCACGGCCACACCGGCGGCGATCAGCTTCGCCGTCGCCGCTGCGGCACCGGCCCGCGCCGGCGCCAGCGTCACGAGGCGCAGTCGTCCACGCGCGGCGGCGAGCAGTGCGGCGATGCGTTCGGGCGTCGGATCGACGAAATGCGCGGCGTCGTGCGCGCCCGGGGCCTGCAGGAACGGGCCCTCGAGGTGGATGCCGAGCGGCTCGGCGCCTTCGCCGCGCCAGGCGTCGATCCACGTCGCGACCGCGGCGACCTGCTGCAGCAGCCGTTCCCACGGGGCGGTGATCAGCGTCGGCAGGAAGGCGCACGCGCCACCGGCCAGCACGGCGCGCGCCACGGTGTCGAGTGCCTGCGGCGTCGCGTCGACCACGTCGGCGCCGCCGGCGCCATTGACCTGCAGGTCGACGAAGCCGGGCACAAGCAGACCGGAGACGGAATGGACCTCGACGCCGGAAGGGGGACTGTCCGCAATTCCATCAAC
>DDSQ01000143.1 GCA_002343845.1 Planctomycetes bacterium UBA2386
CTTCGCCGCCATGATGCCCTTCAGGTTGGCGTAGCGCGGTTCGTTGAGGCCCTTCTGGCAGCTCAGCACCGCCGGCGTCTTGCACGTCACGATCTCGCGCGCGCCTTCGATGTCGCGCTCGGCCGTGAACACGCCGCCATCGAGAGCCAACTTGGCGACCTCGGTCACGCAGCCAAAGCCCAGCCGCGCCGCGAGGTTCGCCGGCAGCTGGTTGTTGTCGCTGTCGACGGCCTGGCGGCCGCACAGCACCAGGTTGCACGGCACGGTCTTGATCCACGCCGCGAGGGCCGCCGCGGTCGACGCGCCGTCCCAGATCCACTCGGTGGTGCTCAGCAGCACCGCCTTGTCGGCGCCGCGCGCGAGCGCATCGTCGAGCTGCTTCTTGGCGTCCTTCGGGCCGATCGTGACGACCGTCACCGAACCGGCGCCCAGTTGCTCCTTGATGCGCAGCGCCTGCTCGAGGGCGAACTCGTCGTAGGCGTTCAGTTCGAACGTCACGCCGGCGGTGTCGATCGACTTGCCGTCGGCGCCGATCTTGATCGCCGCGTCGGTGGCGGGAACTCGCTTGATGCAGACGACGATGTCCATGGGGGCTGCGGGCGGTGGCCCGTTCGGGTCGGGTTTTGAGGGCGAGGAGTCTAGCGATGGGCCGGCGCCGTGCGAAGGCCGACCTTGGCCGGCGGCGGGGTCGGGGTGCACGACCACGAAGTCGGCGATGCCGCGCGCCGGGGAGCCACCGAACCCAGTCCCCGGACACCCGCGCGAGGCGGGCGATCAGCTGCCGAGCAGCCGATCCGCGGCGGCGAGATCCTCGGCACTGCCGATGTCGAGCCAACGGCCGGTGAGACGGTTGGCACCGAGCGGCGCACGCGTGTGCAGCCACGCCAGGAAGTGGCCCGGGGCATCGGGATTGCCGTCGTCGGCGAAGTACTCACGCAGCAAGCGCGGCAACTCGCGCGGCAGCAGGTAGACCGCGATCGCCGACATGTTGCTGCGCGGGTCGGTCGGCTTCTCGCGGAAGCTCACGACGCGGTCGTCGGTGATCACGACTTCGCTGTACTTGCCGGGCGGCACGGGCGCGGGCACTTCCCTCACGACGAGCTGGCCGTGGCCGCTCGCCTGGAAGCGCGCCGCGAGGTGCGCGAGGTCGAACTCGAACAGGTTGTCACACGCGAGCACGAGGTAGCCGTCGGCGGCGGCTGGCGCATGGCGAAGGGCCAGTTCGAGGTCGCGCAGGGCGCCAAGCCGCGTCTCGTTGGTCAGCGCGCCGTCGTCCACGATCGTGAGCGGCAGGCGCGGCTTCGCGGTGGCCTGCCAGCGCACGAAGTCGGTGTGGAAGCGGCCGTTGACGACCACGGTCGCCGACGAAGCGCCGCTCGCTTCGACCTGCCGCAGGATGCGCGTGAGCATCGGCGCGCCGCCGACCGGCAGCAGCGGCTTCGCGGTGTGCAGGGTCAACGGATAGAGCCGCGTCGCGAAGCCCGCCGCGAGCAGCACGGCATGCAGCCGGGGTCTCGCTGGATGCACCGTCGGCACGAACGTCGTGTGGCCGTGCGCGCGGCACGCCGCGGCGACCTGTGCGCGCTGCGGCTCGTCGCGGCACGCGAACAGCACGGCACCGCCCGACCCGGGGAACTTCGCCGCCGCGCCGAGCGAACGGCCGAGTGCCACCAGCTCGCGATCGGCGGGCGCGATCGGGAACACGCTCGCGCGCAGCTCGAAGTTGCGGTCGACGCACGCCCGGAAGGCCGCGTGGTCGCGCGCGAGCAGGGCCGCGCGCCCTGCGTCGGCGTTCTCGGCGAGTGCCGTCATGGCAGCACGCACCGCGCGGTCGCCGGCCTGGAAGCGCGCCCACACCGGCGCATGCACGTCGCCCGAGCTCGGGCTCGGGATGCCATGCCAGGCGAGCAGCAGCGGCGGCAGCAGCGAGGCGTCGAGTCGTTCGACTGCGCCGTCGGCGAACGGGTGCGCGAAGTCCATCGCCAGCAGGCCCTCGTGCGCCTGCACCAGCCGGTCGAGCGGCCCGGCGCGGATGTGCAGCCGTTCGTTCTCGGTGCGCCACGCGAGTTCGGCGAGACGCGATGGCGTCAGTGGCACGCCGAACCACCGGCTCCACGCGCGCAGCGCTGCGACCAGCAACGCACTCGAGCCGGACAGGCCGGCCTGGAACGGGATGTCGCTGGTGAACGTGAGCGCGAACGGCCGCGCGTCGGCAGTGATGCCGAGCACGTCGAGTTCGCCGGCGAACAGGTCGAAGCCGGCGCGCAGCAGTTCGTTGGGCAGCGACGTCGTGCTGGCGTCGGTCAGCGTCACCGTGGCGCCGAGTCCTGCGACCGCGAAGCCGAGCCCGCGCCCGCCGTAGAGGTCCGACGGATTGCCGAGCAGGCCGACGCGGGCCTGCGCGCTTGCGGTGAGGGACGCCATCGCGGTGCAGGATACGGAGCGGCCGCCGCCCCGCACTGCGCCGCCTCGCCAGACGTGTGCCGGGGCGCCTTCGCACAAATCGGCCGAAGCGCGTTGACCGCACGTTGCCTCGCGGCCGTATCCTCGTGGTCCGCCCTAGTACGAACGCGCGTTCGTTCGTGATGCCCACGATGGTCCGATCCACCATTCCGGCCGCTGCCGCGGTCCTGCTCACCGTCCTCCCCGTCTCGGCCCAGCGTCAGGACGACCCGGTGATCACCTGGCCGCAGAAGACCTTCGCCGAGGCGAAGGCTCGTTACGACGAGTGCTTGCGGCGCAAGCCGTTCCTGCATCACTGGGAGGCGCGCGAGGTGCTCGGTTCGCTCGGCAGCCCCGAGGCGCTGCCGCTGCTGTGCAAGGACTACGCGAGCGTCAAGGAGTTCGCCGAGTACTCGCGCTACACGATCGCCGAGGTGTTCGCGAAGCGCTTCGCGAAGCGCGACGCGCTCGACGCGATGAAGGCGCTGCGCGCGGAGCAGCGCGCGCCGGGCGACGTCTGGCTGTGGTACCACACGCTGCGCATCGAGGCGAAGTTCGGTGGGGAGGCGGCGCTCACCGAGATCGCGACGACCGACAAGAGTCCGCTGCTGCGCGCTGCGGCGATCCTCGCACTCGGCGATTCCGGCGCCGCCGACCTGCGTCAGGCCGTGGTCACCAACTGCATCGAGCTGCCGAAGAAGGAGGGCGAGCGCATGGCGGTGCTCGGCGCGATGACCGGAGCGTTGTTCGCCGCGCGCAAGGACATCAACGACGAGAACTACCGGGCCGCATTGACCGCGTACATCGGGTTGCTCGGCGACGACGTCAAGCTGGCGCACATCGCCAAGGTGCAGATGGCGCGCCACCTGCAGATCATCTTCGACGCACCGGCCGCATTCGCCGACAGCGAATCGTGGCTCGCGATCCTCGCTCGTGGCGAGGTGAAGGAGAAGAAGCGCACGGAGACGGCGGCAGCGCCACGCTTCTTCGGGCTCGAGACCGACGGCGAACGCATGGTCTACGTCGTCGACATGTCCGACTCGATGCTCAAGCCGATCGAGCCGTCGGCGAAGCCGCCGACCGCACCGGTCACCGGCCCCAAGCAGAAGAAAAAGAAGAAGGGGGAGATCCTCGATGAGAGCGATCTGCCCTGGCACGAGATCAAGACGCGCTGGGATCTCGCCCGCGAGAACCTGCGCATCTCGCTGTCGCGACTGACGCCGGACAAGGAGTTCTGCGTGGTTTGGTTCGGCAAGAAGGCCGGCACGCTGGACGCCTGCAAGGGCATGACCAAGGCGACGCGAGCCAACATCGACCGCGTGGTCGCCGAGTTGGACTCCATCAAAGCGAGCATGGAGCCGGATCCGGATCGTCCGAACAACCCGATCCCGCCCGAAGGCCGGTTGCGCGGCGACACCAACCTGCACGGCGGACTGCGGCTCGCCTTCGCGCTGCATGACAAGGGCTTCGCGAACAACGCCGCCTACGTCGACATGCAGGCGCTCGCCAACGGTTGCGACACCATCCTGCTGTTGTCGGACGGCGACCCGTCGGTCGACGACTTCGTGCAGGTCGACAAGAACTACAAGGAAAGTCGCACCGTGAAGTCCTTCGAACGCGGCGAGCCTGCTGACGAGCAACCCGAGTCCACCTACAGCGGTCCGTTCGTCTCGCAGGGGATCAAGGAGTGTCCGACCATCGTCGCCGACGTGCGGCGCATGAACGCGTTCCGCCGCGTGCGCCTGCACGCCGTCGGCCTCGGCGAGGCCAACATGGAGCTGATGCAGCGCCTCGCTGCGATCGGCAACGGCCAGTCGATCACCGTCGGCAAGAAGGCCGACGACGGCGCCGCCAAGAAGTGAGGATCGCGAACCGCGGCAGCGACCCGGCCGCGCGGCCGCCGATCCGAGGGATCGCCGAACCGGCCGATGCGAGGCAGGGCGCGGGCGAGAGACGCCACTGCGCTCAGGATACGGAACGACGCCGCGCCTAGACTGCGCCCCCTCGATGACCGCGCGCGAACCGCACCGCCCCGATGCCCGCGGCCTGCCGATGGTGCACGCGCCCGATCCGGCGAAGCTCGCGGCCGAACGGGCGTGGCTGCGCGAACTCGCCGACCGACCGTGGCTCGTGCGCAAGTGGGCGCTGCTGCGCCGCGGCGGCCCGGGCTACCTGCAGAGCGCGCTCACCCTCGGTGGCGGCACGGCGTCGGCGTGCCTGCTGTCGGGCGCGGCGTTCGGGCATCAGCTGCTGTGGGTGGCGCCGCTGGCGATGATCCTCGGCGGCGTCGTGTTCGCCGCGATCGCGCACCAGACGCTGTCGACCGGCATGCGGCCGTTCGTCGCCATGCGCACGTTCGCCGGGCCGGTGTTCGCGTGGGGCTGGGCGATCGGCACGGTGCTGGCGTCGTGCGTGTGGCACTTCGCGCAGTACTCGCTCGCATCGGCCGTGCTCGTCGACCTTGGTGCTGTCGCCGGGCTGCAGCTCGAACGCTGGGTGATGGGGCTCGTCGTGCTCGCCTGGGCGGTGCCCACGGCGCTGAGCTTCGGTTCGTCGGGCGCCGTGCAGCGCGCCTTCGACCGCCTGATGAAGTGGATGGTCTGGACGATCGTCGCGCTGTTCGGCGTCGTCGCCGTTCGGCTCGGCGTCGCCGATCCGGGCGCGGTCGCCGCCGGGTTCGTGCCGTCCCTTCCCGCGGATCGTGGCGAAGTGCACGCGCTGGCGGTGGTGATCTCGGGTCTCGCCACGGCGGTCGGCGTCAACATGACGTTCCTCTACCCGCACTCGCTGCTCGCCCGCGGCTGGGGGCGCGAGCACCGCGAACTCGCGCGCACCGACATCGTGTTCGGCATGGTGTTGCCGTACGTGCTCGTCACCACGCTGATGGTCGTCGTCGCGGCGGGCACCCTGCACGCCGACTTCCAGGGCAAGAGCATCTCGCCGGTCGAGGCCGCGGCGACGCTCGGCGGACTGCTCGGGCCGGTGTGGGGGCGCGTGCTGTTCGACCTCGGGCTGCTGGCGATGCTGCTGACCACGATCACCATGCACATGGTGTGCTCGGGCCTCGCCTGCTCAGAGATGTTCGGCCTGCGCGTCGGCGGCGTCGGCTATCGCGTCGCCACGCTGCTGCCGGCACCGGGCGTGCTCGGCAGTGTGTTCTGGTCCAAGCTGTCGGTCTGGCTCGCCGTGCCGACGAGCGTGATCGCCGGCTGCCTGCTGCCGCTCGCCTACGCGGGCTTCCTCAAGCTGCAGACGAGCCGCGCCTACCTCGGCGACGACCGGCCGCGCGGATGGCGCGGTGCACTCTGGATCGGCGGCATCGGCCTCGCGACGCTGGTGCTCGTGCTGTTCCTCGGCTCCTACCTGATTGCGGAAGGCCCCACGTTCGCCGCGAGGGTCCGTTCGCTGTTCACCGCCTCGCGATGAAGGGCCCTCTGCGCGTCGCGATCATCGGCACCGGCTTCCTGGCCCGCACCCGCGCGCGCTGCTGGGCGCGTGTGCACGGCGGCGACGTGCAGGTCGTCGTCGCCGCGCGCGATCGGGCCAAGGCGGCGGCGTTCGTGCAGGGCAACGTCGGCGTGGCCGCGGCGACGATCGACGAAGTGCTCGCCGATCCGGGCGTTCGCCTGGTCGACGTCTGCGTGCCGAACGCCGTGCACCGTTCGCTCGCCGAACGCGCGGCCGCCGCTGGCAAGCACGTGCTGTGCACCAAGCCGCTGACCGCGTTCCACGGCCAGGGACTCGCGCCCGACGCGACCGCTGCCGCGGTCGCCGCCGTGCCGCGCGCCGCGATGCTGGCTCGCGCCGTCGCCGACGCCCAGGCGATGATCGACGCCTGCGCGCGGGCCTCGGTGCGGTTGTTCTACGGCGAGAACTGGCTGTTCGCGCCCGCCGTGACGCGCGCCGCGCGGCTCGGCGCGGCCGCGAAGGGCGCGATCCTGGAGATGCGTGGTCACGAGTCGCACTCGGGCTCGCATTCGGTCTACGCGCGCGACTGGCGGCAGACCGGCGGCGGCGCGCTGCTGCGGCTGGGCGCGCATCCGATCGGCGCGATGGTCTGGCTGAAGCACCAGGAAGGACTGCGCCGACGCGGCAAGCCGACGCTGGTCACCGCGGTGACCGGTGAAGTCGCCGACGTCACGGCTGCGGCGACGATGGTCGGCGCGCCGAGCGACGTCGCCACCGGCTGGAACGGCGTCGAGAACTGGGGCAGCGTCGTGCTGCACTTCGACGACGGCTCGCGCGGCATCGCGCATGGCGCCGACACGATGCTCGGCGGCATGCAGAGCCACCTGACGATCCTCGCCAGCGACCATCGCTGCGAATGCGCGCTCTCGCCGCACGATGCGCTGCGCGCGTACGCGGTGCGCGACGGCACGTTCGGCAGCGAGTACGTGATGGAGAAGGTCGCGGGGCAGGCGGGCTGGTCGACGCCGATCCCCGACGAGGACGTGTCGTCGGGCCAGCAGGGACTCGTGCAGGCGGTCGCCGACGAACTGCGCGGCGGTGCGGTCGCGGCGGGCGACGGCGCACTCGGGCTCGAAGTCGTGCGCGTCGTCTACTCCGCGTACGTGAGTGCCGCGGAAGGGCGGCGGGTCGCGATCGTCCGGTGAGGGAGCCGCTCGCTCACGCGAGCAGCCGCCGCAGCACCTTCCCGCCGACGTCGGTGAGCCGGTAGTCGCGGCCCTGGAAGCGCCACAGCAGCCGTTCGTGGCCGATGCCCAGCAAGTGCAGCAGCGTCGCGTGCAGGTCGTTCCAGTGCACCGGGTCGCGCACCACGTGGTAGCCGAGTTCATCGGTCTCGCCGAGCGTCGTGCCGGCACGGATCCCCGCACCCGCCAGCCAGATCGTGCTCGCCTGGCGATGGTGGTCGCGGCCGAGGAACTTCGGGTCGCGCACTTCCTGCATCGGGGTGCGGCCGAACTCGCCNNCGTGTCGTCGAGCAGGCCGCGGCGCTCGAGGTCGAGCACGAGAGCGGTCGCGGCGCGATCGGTCTGGCGGCACATGTTCGGCAGCCCGTGCAGCAGGTCGTCGCTGGCGTCGCTGCCGTGATGATCCCAGCCGCGGTGGTAGAGCTGCACGAAGCG
>DDSQ01000024.1 GCA_002343845.1 Planctomycetes bacterium UBA2386
GATGCTGCCGACAAGGGTGCTGGCGTCCCGAAATGCTCGTTCGACGGCCTCCGCGAATCGGTCCTGCCCAACGAACGGCAGCAGTTCCCTCCCCGCTTCGGCCTCAGCCGCGGCGAGCAGCTCGACGCACTCGGCTGCATCAAGCGCGTCGTCGGGCGAACCGAGCGCTTCACGGCGCTGAGCCGCTTCGCCGCCGATGGCTGGCTGAAGAAGCTCGATGCGGAAAAGCGTCGCGAACTCGCTGGTGCCTACGAAAGACTCGTCAGTGACGACGTCGCTCTGGCGACGCGCAGCAGCGGCAGCGGCGGTGCCGACATCTTCCCCTACGACGGCGGCCTGCTGTTTCCCGAACGCTACGCCATCGCCGCGCGCGACTGCCAAGGGGACGCCGCCGCAAGCACGGCGCTCGCCGATCTCGGCACAGTGCTCCGGTCGCTGTGGAATCGCTGCGGCCAGCCCTGCCCCTACGGCGTGCTGCTCATCGCCGATGGCGACCGCATGGGGCGCTTCGTCGACCAGTCTCAATCCGCGGCCGATCACCGGCGGATCTCGGACGCCGTCGCGGCCTTCGCCGACCGTGTGCCGCAGCTCGCCCGCGACTTCGGCGGCCAGTGCGTCTTCGCCGGTGGCGAGGATCTCACCGTCTTCCTGCCGCTCGCCCGCGTCGTCGACAGCGCCTTCGCCCTGCACGAGGCCTTCACGACCGCGATGGCCGCGGTCGTCGCCAATCTCGTCAAGGCCGAAGACGCCCGCCCGACGCTGCGCGTCGGCGCGGCGATCTGCCACGTCCTCGAGCCGCTCGGCGTCATCCGTCAGCGCGCCGCTGCCGCCGAGAAGTTCGCCAAGGGCGAGGCCGGCTCGCCGGCGCAGGGCAATGCCCTCGGCCTCAAGCTGCACATCCGCTCGGGACACGAAATCGGTCTCCGACTGCGTTTCGACGACCCCGCCGGCCGCGCGGCGCTCGCCGCATGGCAGGCCGCCTACACGCAGCGGCACCTGCCCGGTCGCCTCGCCTACGACACGCGCGCCGTCGCGCTGCACTGCCGGGCGACCGGCGCCAGCGCCGGCGTCGCCGCCGGCGAGTTTCGCCGCCTGCTCGACCGCGCGCGCCGCGGCGGGGGTGCCGACAAGATCGATGATGCGCTGCGCGAGCAACTCGAAAACCGGCGCGCCACGCTCGCCGGCGACGCTGCTTCGCCCGCAACCGACGCCGCCGACCTGCTGCGCGTCGCCGATGAACTGATTCTTGCCCGCTGGCTCTCCGCCGCCACCGAAGGCGAAGTCAGCGCCGCAGAAGGAGCCGAATGATGGATTCCCCGAAGATGTACGACCACCTGATCGAGCCCCAGGCGCCGCTCGTCTTTCGTTCCGGCAGGCCTTTCGGCGCCGGCAGCCGCGACGGCGCCCACTTCCCCTGGCCGTCGTCGGTCGCCGGCCTGCTGCGCACGCAGGTGATGGACGATCGCGACTGGCGCCCGTCGCTGAGCGCCGAGCACCGCGACGAGCTGAACGCACTCGGCGCACACGGGCCGATCCTCGCGCAGCGCGTCGGCGATCGCATCACGCCGATGCTGCCGCGACCCGCCGACGCCATCCTCCTCGCCAGCGATGACGGCGGCACGGCCTACCATCGGCTCGCACCCGGAACCTTGCCGGCAGGCTGCGGCTGCGACCTGCCGCCGGGGCTGCGGCCGCTGCTCCTTGCCGAAGCGCCGAAGGGCAAGCCGCAGCCCGGGCCGGCTTTCTGGCCGCTGGCCAAGTTGCTCGCCTGGCGCCGCGGCGAAGCGATCCGCCCCTTTGCCGCAGACGAACCGGCGGGCGAGGCGCGCAGCCATGTCGCACTCGACCGGGCGACGCTGGCGGCCGACCCCGGAAGGCTGTTCCAGACCGAAGGACTCGATTTCTCCCGCCGGCGCAACGACAGCGGCCGCGCCTTCGCCGCGACCGACTGGGTCTTGCTCTGCCGCTTCGCCAGCCCGCTTGCCCCGCGCATGGTCACCTTCGGCGGCGAAGGGCGGCTGTCGTGGCTGAGCCCGGCGCCGCCGGCAACGCTCGACGCGCCGCCCGAGCATCTGGCGACGGTCGCCGCCAGCCGGCACCTCACCCTCACCCTGGTGACGCCGGCGCTGTTCGCCGACGGCTGGCGCCCCGCCTGGCTCGACGGTGCCGGCGAAGTTCCCGGAATCGCCGGGCTGCGTCTGCGGCTGCGGGCGGCGGCCGTCGAACGCTGGCAGGGGATCTCCGGCTGGGATCTTGCCGAATGGCGCCCCAAGGCTGCGCGCAAGACCGTCGCCGCCGGCGCCACCTACTGGTTCGACGTCGTCGGCGAGCCACCCGCCGGCTGGGCGAGCAGACTCTGGCTGGCGCCGATCAGCGACCAGCCGCAGGACCGGCGCGACGGCTTCGGCCTGGTCGTCCCCGGTCTCTGGAACCAACCCTGAACGAAGGAGAAACACCCATGTTGACGCAAGTCTTTCATCTGCACGCGCTGAGCGCACTGCACGTCGGCGCCGGCCAGGCGCTGGGCGTCGTCGATCTGCCGGTGGCGCGCGCCCGCGCCACCAACCTGCCGCTGGTTCCCGGATCGGCGCTCAAGGGCGTGCTGCGCGACGAGTTCGCCGGCAAGGATTGCCAGCAAGCGCTTTTCGGCCCCGAGACCATCGTCGAAGGCACCTCGGCGCACGCCGGCGCCGTCGCCTTCGGTGATGCGCACCTGCTGATCCTGCCGGTGCGCTCGCTCGCCGGCATCTCGGCCTTCGTCACCTGTCGCTTCGTCCTCGCCCGCTACGCCGACGATCTCCGGCGCGCGGGAGCGGCAGCAGACGAGCCTCCGGCGGTCCCCGCCGAGGTGGCGGAAGGGACGGCGCTGGTCACCGCGAAGACCTGTCTCAAGGCGCGCGACAATCTGCTGCTCCTCGAAGACCTCGACCTGCAAGCCAAAGCCGGTGCGGACCTCTGGGCAGAGGCGATCGCCGGCCGAACGCACGCCGGCGACCCGGACTGGCAAAGCCACTTCAAGCAGCGCTTCGCGATCCTCTCCGACGACGACTTCTCCTTCCTCGCCGACACCGCGACCGAGGTGCGCGCGCGCATTCGCGTCCACGACAGCCGCGGCGTCGTCCAGGACGGCCACCTGTGGTACGAGGAGAACCTGCCGGCCGAAACGGTCCTCTGGGCTGCAGTTGCCGCCGGACCGGCGCGCAACGGCAGCGGGCTCGACGCCCAGGAAGTGCTGCGCCAGTTCCGCGACGGACTGACCGGCACGCCTACGCTGCAGATCGGCGGCAAGGCGACGATCGGACGCGGCCTCGTCCGGCTGGTGCTCTGAGGAGAATGCGATGAGCGAGAAACAACGCACGCGCTCGCAGCGCCAGGCCGAGAAGGCACTGGCGGCGATCGAGGCACTGAGGACGGCGCCGAAGAAGGAGCGCAAGGAATACAAGGCGCGCGCCGACAACTTCCCGGTTCTGGTGCTGCAGGCCGGCCTCGCGCAGGCCGTCGGCTTCATGCGCGCCAAGGCGGCGAAGAGCGCGGCCTACCAGAGCTACCTCGACGACCTCGCGCGCATCCTCGAACTGGCGAGCGGCGAAGCGCTGCAGCAACGCGCGATCGACGTACCGCTGCCCGACTACCGCCAACTGACGCGCGAGACGCTCGCCGCTGCCGGTTGGCTGAAGCGCTTTGGCCAGGCGTATCTGAGCGACAAGGAGGGCGCGTCATGACGCTGTGCCGCACCACCATCAAACCGCTGCTGGACAATCACTTCTCCGCACTGAGACGCGCGCAGCCGCATTGCGGCCTGCTGCTCGCCAAGGGGTTGGCGAGTTTCCCCGAAGGCGACAAAGCCGGCGAGATCAAGGCCGGGCACATCCGGGCGATTGCCGATCTCGCCGTCCCCGACTTCTACCCATTGGCTTTCGCACGCTGGCAGAAGTCGACTGCCGACGCGCAGCGCTTCGCCGCCTTCCGCCTCGCGCTCGCCGGCCGGCTGTACATCGGCGTCGTCCGTGACAACGCGCTCGAAACCGGCGTCACCGTCTCGCACACCTACGGCATGCCGCTGATCCCGGGGTCGGCGGTCAAGGGGCTGTGCCGGGCGAGCGCCGGCCGCTGGCTGGACAGTCGGGAAGCGCGCCGCTGGCTGTTCGGCAACGACCCGGGTGAAGAGGAAGAGACCGCCGAAGCCGGCGGGCTGATCTTTCACGACGCCTGGTGGGTGCCCGAGCGCGGGCAGAAACCCTTCGTCGCCGAGATCGTCACCGTCCATCACCCGGACTACTACGGCAGCGAAGGCGGTGCTCCCGCGACCGACTTCGACTCGCCGATACCGGCGCCGCAGATCGCCGTCCGCGGCAGCTTCCACTTCGTCATCGAGGGCCAGCCGCTGTGGACCCGGCTCGCCCGCCGCCTCCTCGAGGAAGGCTTGCGGCAGTACGGCATCGGCGGCAAGCGCAGTTCCGGCTACGGTCGCTTTGCCGCGGAGGACGAATGAGGCGCCGGCTGGCGGGCGGCTACAGCGCGCTGCTCAACATCCTCCTCGCCTTCCTCATCCTGCTACTGCAGAGCTGGATCGCCGACGGCATCAAGGGCGACCAGCTTTTCCCCTGGCTGCCGGGCGGCGCCCTGAGCGCCGGCGACGCGCGCTTTGCCGGCGCGATGCTCGCCATGGCGCTGCTCTCCTTCGCCTGCGCCGGGGTGCTGTACGCACGGCGGCGCAGCTTCCTGCCGCTGGCGGTGCAGCGCATCGGCCAGCCGGGTCGCGTCGCGCCGCATGCCGTCGTCGTTCTCGCGCTCTCGCGCACGCCGTGGCGCTGGGCGCCCGACCGGCTGACGCGCACCGGCTCCGCCGACTGCCCGTTGCCGCCGACCTTGCCGGCAGCGCTGCGGTGCATGGCGGCGCTCCCCGAACGCGACAGGTTTGCCTGGGAACAGCTGCTGCGCGCGATCCGCGAGCACCTGCCGCGGCTGCAGCGGCTGATTCTCGTCGGCTCGTCCGGCGCCGGCGGCAGCGCCGATTCCTTCGCCGAATGCCGCCACATGATCACGCATTATTTCCCGCAACTCGACGCCTCGCGAATCGAAGCGCGAACGGCTTCGTTCGACGCGCTCGACGAGCTGCTCGGCGTGTACCGCGCGATCATCTGCGACGAAGCGGCGCGCAAGGCCGAGATCATGATCGACGTCACCGGCGGCACCAAGGTGCTCAGCGTCGCCGCGGCGATGGTCACCCTCGAGCACCCGGAGATCGAGTTCCAGTACGTCGAGACCGATGGCGACAAGCGCGTGCGCACCTTCAACGTCATTTCCGCCAGCACCGGCAGCGAGGCCACATGATCTACCTGCTCAACACACCGGTCCTCACCGCTTACGGCGACTATCGCTTCAGCGGCCCGCTCGACGCCGCCGAGGCGCGGCGGCGGCTTGCCGGCGGCTTCGTCTCGGCGATCGGCCATGCCGCCAGCGCCCGCCTGCTGTCGGCGCTGCTCGGCGTCAGCGTGCCGGCGCGCCGCGTCGAGATCGCCATGGCGCCCGGCGACGAGGCGCTGATCCTGCGCATCCGCACGCGGCTGGCCGAGGGACAGCTCCTTTCCGACGCCGAAATCGCGGCCGTCCCGTACGAACTCGCCTGGCTCGAACGCCACGCCTGAGCGCCAGCAGGCGCCGCGGCGCCGGCCGCCCGCGGCATCGCCGACGGCGTTGCCGCGGCAACGGCTTTTTTTCGCCGCGGCGCCTTGCCGCCACCCCGGATTTCCTTTCTAATTCCATGTGTTGCGAAATGTCTTCGCAGCCGACCGATCGAGGAGAACTGCCATGCCCGCCAACCGTATCGATGCCACCCTCACCCCCGACCAGAACGCCCGAGCGCAAGCCGCCCTGACCGCGCTCAGCGACGCCCTGCCCTTCCTCATCGACATCGCCGACGCCGATCGGGCGGCAATGCTCAAGTTCGGCGAAAGGAATCGTTCCTTCGTCGTCAAGGCGCTCGCCATCGCCGAAGCACACCCCGAGGTCCTGCCGACCAGCTTCAGCCTGCCCGAATTCGCCGCCGATGTCGCCCTCGTCGAAAACCTCTACCCGATCCGTCATCGCCTCGAAACGCTGCTCCGCCAGGTCGACGACAGCTACTTCGCCGCCGGCAGCGAAGCCTACGCCGCCGCGCTGCTGGTCTACCAGTACGCCAAGCTGCACAACCTGGCCAGCGGTGCGCTCGAGGAGAGCCTCGACGACCTCGGCCGCCGCTTCGCGCGCAAGAGCCGGAAGGCGGCGCCGACTCCGTGACGCGGCGAGACGCGCGCCGGCAACCCTGGCGAACGCCGCGGACGAGCGCTGCCCGGCAGCGGTGGGGCGCTGCGCCCGCCGCATGCCGTCATGCCTGCGCGGTATCGAGCGGCCACGACCCGGCATCGACGCTTGCTCGCGCGCGGTCCGGCGATCGATGCGCGTCGCTCGGCCGTGCGTCGCACCGAGCGAAGTTTTCGTCGTCGCGGTTCGCCCGCGAAGCTCCGCGGTCGATCCTTCGACCCGCGACGTCCAGCCGCCGACGAAAGAACCGCGCGCAGATCGAGGTGCGACATCGAACATCGGATCGCAACGATGCAACGATCGACCCGCGCGGATCAACCGCTGAACCCGGCCGATGAAAAGTCGTTCGCCGCGAGACCGCCGCCGAGTGTCGAGGATGCAATTGGGGATGCGGGCGGACGATCGCCAGACTCCGGCGACCGATCGACCATGGCGGCCCAGCGACGCATGGACCGTCGCCCTGGCTGTCGGCATGGCGACGGTCGGTCGCTTGCCGGCGCTGCACGCGGGGCGCCGCGCTGCCGGGATGTGCACAGCCGCGCAACCGCCCGATCGGGCGGGGCCAGCGACTGCCGCGCGGTGCCCGCAGCACCCTGATTGCAGGGGGAAAACGTTCATTCCGGTGGTCTCGCGGCAATGCCATCGGCGTATTTCACGCCGCTGCGCCGATTCATGGCCCGCAAACCCTTGCCCCGTGCGGCCCGCACGCGTTAGAGTTCTCTCTCCCCGACTTCCTGAAGGGGATTAAGACATTTTTGCTGTTCTTTTCTTTGATGGGATAATGTTCTCTCTCCCCGACTTCCTGAAGGGGATTAAGACATAGGCATCAAGGGGATTCTTCGGAGTCTCTTGTTCTCTCTCCCCGACTTCCTGAAGGGGATTAAGACAAGATAGCAAGTTCATGATCCTGAAGAATGTCATGTTCTCTCTCCCCGACTTCCTGAAGGGGATTAAGACACCAACGGCCGCCGCGCCCGTCGCTGCGATCGTGTTTTCCCTCCCCGACTTCCTGAAGGGGATTAAGACGTCATGGTG
>DDSQ01000178.1 GCA_002343845.1 Planctomycetes bacterium UBA2386
ACCGCTGCTGCCACCGCACCGCGAAGCTGTCCAAGGGCCGTTGCGTCAACGGTGCGCTGGAGTGCGGCTACCACGGCTGGACCTACGACGGCGGCGGCCGCGTGATCCGTATTCCGCAGTACGAGCCCGAGCGGCCGATCCCGCCCGACTACCGCACGCCGGCCTACCGCTGCGTGGAACGCTACGGTTATGCCTGGGTGGCCCTGGAGGAGCCGATCGCGCCCATTCCCGAGCTGCCGGAATTTGGCGCGCCCGGCTGGCGCACGATCTTCCAGTTCCACGAGACCTGGGCCACGAGCCCGCTGCGCGCGCTGGAGAACAGCTTCGACAACAGCCACTTCAGCTTCGTGCACCGCGCCACCTTCGGCGTGGCGGCGCAGCCCAGGCCCAGCCGCTACGAGATCGTCGAGCGCCGAAACGACGACGGGTCCGGCGGCTTCTACGCCGAGACGGTGATCGATGCGGCCAACCCGCCGGCCTTCCATCGCGTCAGCGGCAGCACCGAGCCGATCACGCAGCGCCACATGCGCAATGCCTACTACCGGCCGTTCTGCCGCCGGCTGGACATCGAATACCCCAGCGGCGTGCGCCACGTCATCTTCAATGCCTTCACGCCCATAGACGACGGCCACCTCCAGCTTTGCCAGTGGCTGTTCCGCAACGACACCGAGGCCGACTGCCCGGCGCAGCTGCTGATCGACTTCGACCATGTCATCACGCGCGAGGACAAGGACATCCTCGAGTCCACGGACCCCGACGCGCTGGTCGACACGCGCCGGCGCGGCGTCGAATACAGCATGGACAGCGACCGCCCCGGCATGCTGATCCGCAAGCAGCTGATGGAGCTGCTGGCGGCGCATGGCGAGGCGGAGGTCTTCGGGCCGGCGGCCTGACGGCGGCGCCCGGCGGCATCGGGCGCCGCATCTGGCAGCATTCCGCCCCATGCGGCTCGCGATCCTCGGCAACTCGGGTTCCGGCAAGTCCACGCTCGCGCGCTGGGCCGCCGGCCGCACCGGCGCGCCCTACCTCGACCTGGACACGGTGGCCTGGGAGCCCGGCCAGGCGGCGGTGCCGCGCGATGCGGCGGCAGCGCGTGCCGATGTCGAGGCCTTCTGCAGCGCGCACGACGACTGGGTCGTCGAGGGCTGCTATGCGTCGCTGATCGCTGCCACGCTGCCGGCGGCGCCGCGGCTGGTGCTGCTGGAGCCGGGCATGCAGGCCTGCCTGGCCAACTGCCGGGCGCGCGACTGGGAGCCGCACAAGTTTGCCTCGCGCGAGGCCCAGGATGCGCACCTCGCGTCGCTGCTGGACTGGGTCGGCGCCTACTACACGCGCGGCGGCGACATGTCGCTGGCGGCGCACCGCGCGCTGTTCGAGGCCTATGCCGGGCCGAAGGCCGAGCTGAGGGCGCTGCCCGACCTGGGCCAGCCCGAGCGGGAGCTGCTGCAGTGGCTGCGCTGAGCCCGCGCCGCCGCCGCGTGCTGCAGGCGGTGCTGTACGAACTGTTCGCCATCGCCTTCGTCGGCCCGGTGCTGGCGGTGCTGTTCGACGAACCCATGGGCTCGTCGCTGGCGCTCGCGGTCGTGCTGTCGAGCATCGCGCTGGCGTGGAACTATGTCTTCAACGGCCTGTTCGAGTGGTGGGAGTCCCGCCAGCGCTCGCGCCGGCGCACGCCGGCGCGGCGGCTGCTGCACGGCGCCGGCTTCGAGGGCGGGCTGACGGTGCTGCTCGTGCCCGTGATGGCGGTCTGGCTGGACACGACGCTGCTCACCGCCTTCGTCGCCAACCTGGGCCTGCTGGTCTTCTTCTTCGTCTACGCGATCGCCTTCACCTGGTGCTTCGACCTCGTCTTCGGCCTGCCCGCGTCGGCGCGCGACCCGGCGGCGAAGCAGCCGCGCCGCGTGGTGTAGCCGCCGGCCGGCGCCTGCCATGGCCTACCGCAGCACCGTCGCCGGCCGCACCTGGTCCTTCGCCGACCTGAAGTCAGTGCTGGCGCGCGCGACACCCCGGCGCAGCGGCGACGAACTCGCCGGCATCGCCGCGGTGAGCGACGAGGAACGCATCGCCGCACGCTTCGCGCTCGCCGACCTGCCGCTGGCCACCTTCCTGCACGAGGCGCTGGTGCCCTACGAGGACGACGAGGTCACGCGGCTGATCGTCGACACGCACGACGCGGCGGCCTTCGCGCCGGTGGCGCATCTCACGGTGGGCGGTTTTCGGGACTGGCTGCTGTCGGACGCGGCCACGCCGCAGGTGCTGACTGCGCTGGCGCCCGGGCTGACGCCCGAGATGGCGGCCGCGGTGAGCAAGCTGATGCGCCACCAGGACCTGCTCGCGGTCGCGAAGAAGTGCCGTGTCGTCACCGCCTTCCGCGACACCATCGGCCTGCCGGGCCGGCTGGCGGTGCGCCTGCAGCCCAACCACCCGACCGACGACCTGCGCGGCATCGCCGCGTCGATGCTGGACGGGCTGATGTACGGCTGCGGCGACGCCGTCATCGGCATCAACCCGGCGGGCGACAGCCTGGCCGTCATCGGCGACCTGCTGCGCCTGCTCGACGAGGTGATCCAGCGCCATGCCATCCCCACCCAGGGTTGCGTGCTGACCCACGTGACCAACACGATCCGCCTGATCGAGGCCGGCGCGCCGGTGGACCTGGTCTTCCAGAGCATCGCCGGCAGCGAACGCGCCAATGTCGGCTTCGGCATCACGCTGGCGCTGCTGCGCGAGGCGCACGACGCGGCACGCTCGCTGCAGCGGGGCACGGTCGGCACCCACTGCATGTATTTCGAGACCGGCCAGGGTTCGGCGCTGTCGGCCAACGCCCACCATGGCGTCGACCAGCAGACCATGGAGGCGCGTGCCTACGCAGTGGCGCGTGCCTTCTCGCCGCTGCTGACCAACACCGTGGTCGGTTTCATCGGCCCCGAATACCTCTACGACGGCCGCCAGATCGTGCGCGCCGGGCTGGAGGACCACTTCTGCGGCAAGCTGCTCGGCGTGCCGCTGGGCTGCGACATCTGCTACACCAACCACGCCGAGGCCGACAGCGACGACATGGACACGCTGATGACCTTGCTGGGCGCGGCCGGCGTCAACTTCATCATGGGCGTGCCGGGCGCCGACGACATCATGCTCAACTACCAGAGCACCAGCTTCCACGACGCCGCGGTGCTGCGCGAACTGCTGGGCCTGAAGCGCGCCCCGGAGTTCGAGGCCTGGCTGCAGCGGGTCGGCATCACGGACGGCGGCGGCCGCCTGCTGCCGGCGCCGGAGCGGCATTCGCTGCTGGCGGACCTGTCGGCGCGTTGAACTGCGATGAATGCTCGCTGGACCGCTTTCGGCGCAATCCGGAAGTCCGGCTGCCGTGCATGTGCCTGCGCATCGCGCCAGGCGGCACCCGCTGCCGGCTCAGGGTTCCGCG
>DDSQ01000131.1 GCA_002343845.1 Planctomycetes bacterium UBA2386
GTTACACTCGGCGAGTCGTCCGACGCCGAGCCCTGCGGGCTCGCGTCGACGCGGCCGGCACCGCCGTCGCACGGCTCGAGGAGGAGAACATCATGACCGGACTGTCCTGTGTCCTATGGTGGCTGGTGCTCGGTGCCTTGCTCGGCTGGCTCGCCAGCTGGCTGGTCGGCCGCGCGTACCGCAGCGCGCTGCCCGCCCCGCGCGTGGTGGAGACGATCGTCGAGCGGCCGGTGGAGCGGGTGGTCGAGAAGATCGTCGAGAAGCCGGTCGACCGTCCGGTGGACAGTCCGGCGTTGCTCGCGCAGGTCGCGTCGCTTTCGGCCGATGCCGGCCAGGTGCCGCAGCTGCGCGCCGAGCTGGCCCGTTTGCAGGCCGAGCTGGAGCGGCTGCGCGCGCCGGTGTGGCCGGCGATCGACGTCGCGGCGGCCAAGGCCGCCGGCTTCGAGATCGCAGGCGACGACGACCTCGAAGTGATCGAGGGCATCGGCCCGAAGATCGCTGAGCTGCTGAAGGCCGCCGGCATCCGGACTTTCGCCGAGCTGGCCCAGGCCAGCGTGCTGCGGCTGCGCGAGATCCTCGATGCCGCGGGGCCGAACTACCGGATCGCCGACCCCGCGACGTGGCCCGAGCAGAGCACGCTGTGCGCGAAGAACGAATGGGCCGCGCTGAAGGTGCTGCAGCAGTCCTTGACCGCCGGCCGGCGCTGAAGGGGGAGACGAGACATGAGCGACGAAAACCTCGCCCTGATGCCCGACGCGCTGCGCGCCTACAACCGCTGGCACCTGGTCGTCGGCCTGATCCTGCTGTTGCTGCTGTTCCTGCTGCCGGCCGTCTTCGGTATCGGCCCGAACACCTACCGGCAGTGCGCCGCGCCGGCCCAGGCGTCCGCGCCGCCCGCCGCGCCGTCGGCCCAGGCGCCTGCGCAGGCCGTGCCGCCGGCACCGGCTCCGGCAGCGGCCGTGCCGGCGAAGGCCATCGTCTTCTTCCAGACCGGCAAGTCGGAGGTCGACGCCCAGGGCGTCGATGCGCTGAAGGCGCTGGTCGCCGGCTCGGGCGGCGCGGCCCGCTTCGCGATCAGCGGCTTCCACGACGCGAAGGGCGACCCGGCCCGCAACGCCGAGCTGGCCAAGCAGCGGGCCTTCGCGGTGCGCGACGTGCTGAAGGCCGCCGGCGTCGCCGAGGAGCGGCTGGAGCTGCGCAAGCCCGAGGTCACCAGCGCGGCCACCGGCCTGGATGCCGAGGCCGCGGCGCGTCGGGTCGAGGTCAGCACGCTCCCCTGACCCGCTGACGCCGGGTCCGTCGCCCGGCCGGGACTGGCCTGGCCCTCCGGCCGGGCACGGCTGAGTGCCCAGCGCGACGACCCGGGTGCGCTGCGTGTCGGCGTCAGAGGCGAGCGAACTGGCGCGCGATGATGCTGCAGGTGGCCAGCAGCAGCTGCGCGCATTCGGCCAGGTTGCCTTCGATGCGGTGCCGCGGCCCGGCGATCGCCACCGCCAGCGTGTCCGCGTCGAGGCCGAGGAAGGCCGAGACCGCCCAGACGTCCGGGACGTTCTCGCCGCGGGTGACGAAGTAGCCGCGCCGCCGGCTGTCCAGGATGTCCTGCGCCAGCGCCTGCGGGTCGGTCAGCGTGCTCGCGGTGACCGCGGCCAGCGGCCGGCGGGCGATCTGCTCGCGCATCTCGGCCTCCTTCAGGCTGCCCAGCAGGGCCTTGCCGATCGCGCTCGAGTGCAGCGGCTTGAACTCGCCGGGCTTGGCGGTGTAGCGGATCGGGTGCACTCCCTCGACGACCTGCAGGTAGATCACCGCGTCGCCCTGGCGCTTGCCGAGGATCACCGTCTCGCGCGACGAGTCCCGCAGCCGCTCGAGCATCGGCATCACGCGCTCGACGAAGGGATCCTGCCGGTGGATCTCGCTGGCCAGGTCGTACATGCGGCGCGTGGGGTAGAGGGCGCGTGGCCGCGTCAGCGAGTACAGGAAGCCGCGCGCGGTCAGCGACTTCACGATCGCGTGGCAGCTGCTCTTCGGGATGCCGGTCGCCTCGGCCAAGTCGGTCAGCGACAGCGGCTTGAGCGCCCGGTGGTAGGTCTCGAAGATGTCGAGCACCCGTTCGACGGCGGATGCCGCCGCCCCCGCAACAGCGGGGCGCTCTGCCGGTATCTGTTCGGCTGGCTGAACAGCCGTGCCCTCGGACTCGAGTTGTCCACCGAGTTTTGATGATTCGTTCGACATATGGAACAGTCGTTCTTCCAGCGGGAGAAACCGGAATCTAGCATTCGGCCGATGGAACACGCCACGACGTCATCGCCGCACCGGTATCTGCAGCTGCGCCGCGAAGCGAGCGGCGCGGTCTGGCTCACGATCGACCGCGCTGCCAAGCACAACGCCCTGGCACGACCGGTGCTCGCCGAGTTGCGGGCGACCGTCGTCGAGCTCGGCGCTCGCCCGGAGGTGCGTTATCTCGTGCTCACCGGAGCCGGCGAGCGCTACTTCGCCGCCGGCGGCGACCTGCGCGACCTGGCCGGCGTGCGCGACGAGCCGGCCGTGCAGGCCATGATGGACGAGGCCGGCTCGGCGCTCGACGCGCTGCGCCACTGCCCGGTACCGGTCATCGCCTACCTGAACGGCGACGCGATCGGCGGAGGCGCCGAGCTCGCGCTCGCCTGCGACCTGCGGCTGCAGGCCTCGCACGCGCGCCTGGGCTACGTGCAGGCCCGGCTGGCCATCACCTCGGCCTGGGGTGGCGGCCCGGACCTCTTCCGCACCGTCGGCCCGGCGCGCGCGCTGCGCATGCTCGGCCGGGCGGAACTGGTCGGCGCCGACGAGGCACTGGCCTGCGGCCTGGCCGACGCCGTGATCCGCGACGGCGTGCACGGGGCGGACCTGCAGGCTTTCCTGCGCCCGCTGGACGACTGCGCGCCCCAGGTGCTGCGCGGCTTCAAGGCCCAGGCCATCGCGGCGCGCCAGGGCCTGCCCTGGGCCGCCCAGCGGCAGGTCGAGCGCGAGCACCTGGTGCGCACCTGGCTGCACGACGACCACTGGTCGGCCGCCGACAAGCTCCTCTCGAAAGGCCCCCGATGACCCCTCCCGACCCGAACCTGGCTGCTGGTCCCGGCGAACCCACGCTCGGCCCGGTCAGCCGCAGCGGCATCCCGGTGTCGCCCTGCGTCGATGCCGACGCGGTGCAGCCCGATCGTGTCGGCCGTCCCGGCGAGTACCCCTTCACCCGCGGCATCTTCCCGGATGGGTACCAGGGCCGCCTGTGGACGATCCGGCAGTACTCCGGCTTCGGCACCGCCGAGGAATCCAACGCCCGCTACAAGTTCCTGCTCGAGCAGGGTCAGACCGGCCTGTCGGTGGCGCTGGACCTGCCCACGCAGTGCGGCTACGACCCGACCCACCCGATGGCGCGGCCGGAGATCGGCAAGGTCGGCGTCTCGCTGTCCAACCTCAGCGAGGCGGAGATCCTGTTCGAGGGCCTGGACCTGTCGAGGATCTCGACCTCGTTCACGATCAACGGCACCGCGGCGATCGTCTACGCGATGTACCTGGCGGTGGCCGACAAGCAGGGTGTGCCGCGCCACAAGCTGACCGGGACCATCCAGAACGACATCCTCAA
>DDSQ01000110.1:0-795 GCA_002343845.1 Planctomycetes bacterium UBA2386
GGGAAGCTGCCCAGCACCAGCAGCTTCGCGCGCTCGTCGGCCACCGGCGGCAGCCCGGCCAGGCGCCCGGGGGCGGGCCGGGCGGCGTCGTCACCCGTCGACAAGACCGCGATCACGGTCGCCCCCTTCGGCGCACGACGGCCGCAGCCCCGAGGGGCGCCGCCGCGGGCCGCGCCGCGCGGCGCCTCATGTCGGCAACCCTTGCAGCGCCGCCAGCCTCGGCAAGGCCTGGCGCGCGTTCGCGCCGCAGATCGCGGCGGTCTCTTGCAGGGTCCAGCCCCGCAGCTCGGCCAGCACCTGCGCGATGCGCGGCAGCTCGGCCGGCTCGTTGCGGCCGTGCCCGCCGCCGTCGGCCGCCCGCTCGGCCGCCGTGCGATAGAGCCATTGCGGCGGGATGTCCGGCGCGTCGGTCTCGAGCACCAGCGCGTGCGCCGGCAGCTCGCGGGCGAGGTGGCGGATCTGCCGCGCGCGCTCGTGCGTCATCGCGCCGCCGAAGCCGAGGCGCAGCCCGAGCGCGAGGAACTCCAGCGCCTGCTGCCAGCTGCCGTTGAAGGCGTGCGCGATGCCACCGCCCACCGTGATGCGCCGCAACCCGGCCAGCAGCGCATCGGCCGAGCGCCGCACGTGCAGCAGCACCGGCAGCCGGGCCGCCAGCGCCAGCCGCAGCTGCTCCCGATAGAAGTGCTCCTGCCGGTGCCGGTCGAGCCCGGCGACGAGGAAGTCCAGCCCGATCTCGCCGACCGCGACCAGCCGCGGGTCGCCGGCGTGCCGCTGCAGCGCCTGCGCCAGCGCCTC
>DDSQ01000110.1:876-1092 GCA_002343845.1 Planctomycetes bacterium UBA2386
GAGGTGGCAGTGGGTGTCGATCCACGTCATGGCATGGATGATGCACCGGTTGGGCAACCGTGCTACCGTCAAGTCGCCTGATCCGGCTGCGCGGGGCCCGCGCGGGGCCGGGCCGTTGATGTGTTGCCAGCCCCGGAGTCTGCCGACCCGATGAACCGCCCGCCGCTGTACAGCCGATCGCGCCGCCCCACCCTGACGACCGCGAGCCTGCGCGAC
>DDSQ01000110.1:1112-1639 GCA_002343845.1 Planctomycetes bacterium UBA2386
CCGCGCCCTCGCCAGCAGCGGCGCCACCGCGCGCCGCGCGGGCTCGGCTGCAGGCCTTCGCCCGGCGCCATCCGGCCCCGCTGTGGGCATTGGCCGGCGCGACGCTGGCGGTCGCGACCACGCTGGCCCTCTTGGCCGCCCGCCCNNGGCGCGCGCGTCATCACGCAGGACCACATCGACGCCGCCGTCCGCGAGTCGCTCGAGAAGGAGCCGCTGCCCTCCGCCTACGCGCGGGCGGCCGAGGCCGTCTGGCCCTCGGTGGTGCGCGTCGTCGGGCTGCCCGCCGAGGGCGACGACGGCCAGGACGAACCCGAGAAGCGCGCCCTGCAGCGCAGCCTGGGCACCGGGGTGGTGATCGTCGACAACGGCACGATCCTGACCAACCTGCACGTCGTCGCCGGCGCGCACAAGGTGCGCGTGCGCTTCGCCACGGGCCAGGAGTCCGAAGCCGTCGTGGTCAACACGCAGCCGCAGAACGACCTCGCGGTGCTCAAGGCGCTGACGCTGCCCGACGACCTGCAGGCTGC
>DDSQ01000110.1:1670-3095 GCA_002343845.1 Planctomycetes bacterium UBA2386
CCAGTTCGACGCCGCCGCCAACCCGGGCAACAGCGGCGGCCCGCTGGTCACCATGGACGGCCACGTGGTCGGCATCGTCACCGCGATCCTCAACCCGAGCGAGCAGCGCACCTTCGTCGGCATCGGCTTCGCGGTGCCGATCGAGAACGCCGCCGCGGCCGCCGGAATGCCGCCGTTCTGAGCGCCGTGGCGACACCCAGCGCGATGCCCTCCGTGCCCGGCCCGCGCCGTCCCCGGCGCCCGGCGCGATCGTCCGCCCGCACAGCCCCTTCGACATCCCTGAAAGCCCGCACCCGATGACCCCCACCGACGACCAGCCCGGCGCCCCGCTGATGGAGCGCATCCTCTACGAAGTCAAGCGCGTCGTCGTCGGCCAGGACCGCTTCCTCGAGCGCGTGATGATCGCGATGCTCGCCCAGGGCCACCTGCTCGTCGAGGGCGTGCCGGGGCTGGCGAAGACGCTGACCGTCAAGACGCTGGCCCGCGCGATCAAGGGCAGCTTCCGGCGCATCCAGTTCACCCCGGACCTGGTGCCGGCCGACCTCGTCGGCACGCGCATCTACCACCCGAAGACCGGGGAGTTCGGCACCTCGCTCGGCCCGGTCTTCGCCAACCTGCTGCTCGCCGACGAGATCAACCGCGCGCCGGCGAAGGTGCAGAGCGCGCTGCTCGAGGTGATGCAGGAGCGCCAGGTGACGATCGCCGGCGAGTCGCACCGCGTGCCCGAGCCCTTCGTCGTGATGGCCACGCAGAACCCGATCGAGACCGAGGGCACGTACCCGCTGCCCGAGGCGCAGGTCGACCGCTTCATGATGAAGGTGCTGGTCGACTACCCGACCGAGGAGGAGGAGTTCGTCATCGCCGAGCGCGTCACCGGGCCGGCGGTCGACGTCACGGCCGTGGCCGACACGCACGCGCTGGCCGCGATGCAGCGGCAGTGCCGCGAGGTCTATGTCGACCCGGCGCTGATCGGCTACGCGGTCAAGCTGGTCAGCGCGTCGCGCGCGCCGGCCCGCTACGGGCTCGCGGACCTGGCGAAGTACCTGACCTACGGCGCCAGCCCGCGGGCGACGATCGGCATGATCGAGGGCGCCAAGGCCCTGGCGATGCTGCGCGGCCGCTCCTATGCGCTGCCCGAGGACATGACCGACCTCGTCGCCGACGTGATGCGCCACCGCCTCGTGCTGAGCTACGAGGCGCTGGCCGAGGGGGTGACACCCGAGCGGGTGATCCAGCAGATCATGGCGCAGGTGCCGAAGCCCGACCGGCCGCTGCAGCACGGCCCCTCGGGGGGCTCCGGTGGCTGAGTCGCCCGCCGCGGCGCCGGGCACGGCGGCGCGCGGCCCGTCACCGGCCGGCGACATCGCCACCAGCGACGCGCTGCTGCGCCGCCTCGAGTGGCAGGTCGTGCGGCGCCTGGACGGC
>DDSQ01000110.1:3105-4871 GCA_002343845.1 Planctomycetes bacterium UBA2386
GCCGACCTGCGCGAGTACCAGCTGCACGACGACGTGCGTCACATCGACTGGAACGTCACGGCACGGCTGCAGGTCCCCTACGTGCGGCAGTACACGGAGGACCGCGACCTCACCGCCTGGTTCCTGCTCGACCTCTCGGGCAGCGTCGACTTCGGCTCGCGCGACCGCACGAAGCTCGCCGTGGGCACGGGCTTCGTCGCGACGCTGGCGCGCCTGCTGACCCGTCACGGCAACCGGGTCGGTGCGCTGCTCTACGGCCAGCGCGTGGACACGCTGCTCGAGCCGGCGAGCACGCGGCTGCACGTGCTGAACCTGCTGACGCGCATGCGCACGCGGCCGCGCGCCGCACCGGCCGCCGGTGTCGGCACCGCGCTGGCCGAACTGCTCGCGGCCGCCGACCGCATCGTGCGCCGCCGCTCGCTGGTCTTCGTCGTCAGCGACTTCATCAGCGCGCCGGGCTGGCCCGAGGCCCTCGCGCGGCTGACGCGGCGCCACGAGGTCGTCGCGGTGCGCTTGTACGACGCGCTCGAGCTGGAGCTGCCCGACGTCGGCCTGGTCACGCTGGAGGACGCCGAGACCGGCGAGCAGCTGTTCGTCGACAGCGGCGACCCGGCCTTCCGCGAACGCTACGCGGCGGTGGCCGCGCGGCGCGAGCGGGACGTGCTCGACGCGCTGCTGCGCAGCGGCGCCGACACGCTCGAGCTGGCCACCGGCGACGACCTGCTCGACGCGGTGCTGCGCTTCGCCGACCTGCGTCGCCAGCGCGCGCGGCGCAAGGCGCCGTCCCGTTTCCCGGCGCACCTGCGCGCCGCCAACCCGCCTCAGGCCGCCGCACCCGACCCGCAAGGAGCCCGTGCATGACCTTCCAATGGCCGCAGTTCCTCTGGCTGCTGCTGCTCGTGCCGCTGCTGGTGCTGCTGTACGTCTGGCTGCTGCGGCGGCGCCGGCGCAGCACGGTGCGCCTGGCGAGCCTCGCGGTCGCGCGCGAGGCGCTGGGCAAGGGCCCGGGCTGGCGCCGCCACGTGCCGCCGGCCCTGCTGCTGCTGGCCATCGCCGCGGGCCTGTTCGCCGCGTCGCGCCCGATGGCGGTGATCACGCTGCCGCTGGCGCAGCGCACGATCCTGCTGGCGATGGACGTCTCCGGCAGCATGCGGGCCGAGGACGTCAAGCCCAACCGGCTGAAGGCCTCGCAGGACGCGGCCAAGGCCTTCATCGCCGCGCTGCCGCGCGACGTGCGCGTGGGCATCGTCTCGTTCGCCGGCACGGCCGCGGTCGTGCAGGCGCCCACGGTCAGCCGCGAGGACCTGGTCGCGGCGATCGACCGCTTCCAGCTGCAGCGGGGCACCGCCACCGGCAGCGGCATCGTGCTGTCGCTGGCCACGCTGTTCCCCGACGACGACATCGAGATCGCGCACATCACCGGCCAGCGCAGCATGCCGCGCATGCTCGGCGACCCGCCGAAGAAGAAGGAGACCCAGCCGGTCGAGCCGGGCAGCTACACCTCGGCGGCGATCATCATGCTGACCGACGGCCAGCGCACCACGGGGCCGGACCCCCTCGACGCGGCGAAGATGGCGGCCGAACGCGGCGTGCGCGTCTACACGGTGGGCATCGGCACGACCAGCGGCGAGATCATCGGCTTCGAGGGCTGGAGCATGCGCGTGCGGCTCGACGAGGAGACGCTGAAGAACATCTCGGTGCTGACGCACGGCGAATATTTCTACGCCGGCACCGCCGAAGACCTGAACAAGGTCTACGAGAGCCTG
>DDSQ01000082.1 GCA_002343845.1 Planctomycetes bacterium UBA2386
GCCCGAGGGCTGCGCGGCGATCCTCTGGAAGAGCGGCGACAAGGCGCCCGAGGCGGCGGAAGCGCTCAAGCTCACCAGCAAGGACCTGCTGCGGCTCGGGCTGGTCGACAAGGTGATCGACGAACCGCTCGGCGGGGCGCATCGCGACCCGAAGGGCGCCGTCGAACGCGTACGCGGGCAGATCGTCGAGTGGCTGACGGAGTTGGCGGCGATCCCGGTGCCGGAGCTGCTCGAGCAGCGGCACCGCAAGTTCCGCCGCATGGGCACGCCGACCAACGGCTGATTCCTCGCCGCGGTCGCGGAATCCCGCCCTGCCGCCAACAGTCGGGCGGAGTTCGACGTAGACGCGACCGTTGGCGGCCGTTCGCGGGCCGACTACCTTCGCTCCCGATGTCCTCGCCGTTCGCCAGCCGCCGTTTCGCCGATGCCGCCGCGCCGGCCGGCGGTTCGTCGCTGCCCGGCGGGCTGGCGAGCGCGGTGGAGGCGCTGGCCGCCGACGCCGCCTGCTCCGACGCCGAACTCGTGCGGCGCACGCTCGCTGGCCAGCAGGACCCGTTCGCGGCGCTGGTCGCCCGGTACCAGAAGCGCGCCTTCTGGATCGCCTTCCACGTCGTCGGGCGCGTCGAGGATGCCCGCGACGTCGCCCAGGAGTCGTTCGTGCGGCTCTACCGCTCGCTCGGCAAGTACGACTTCGCGCGCAGCTTCTACACGTGGTTCTACCGCATCGTGATGAACCTCGCGATCGATGCCCTGCGCAAGCAGAAGAGCGCGCGCAGCAGCAGCCTCGACGACGTGCTCGGCGGCTTCGCCGACGCGCGCGAACCGGTCGGCGACGCGCCGCTGCAGCGCCGCGAGGAGGACGCGGCGGTCTGGGCCGTGCTCGACAAGCTCGATGCGAAGTTCCGCGCCGTGCTGGTGCTCCGCGACATCCACGGGCTCTCCTGCCGCGAGATCGCGCCGATCCTGAAGGTCACGCACGCGACGGCCCGGTGGCGGCTGCACCGCGGGCGCTTGATGTTCAAGGAGCACTGGGAACGTACGCACGGAGGCGCCGAACGATGAACTGCTCGCAGGCGCGGCCCGCGTTGGCATTGTTCGTCGGCGGCGACCTCGATGTCGCGACCAGCGGCGACGTGCGCATGCACTTGCGCGACTGTGCTTCGTGTCGCACGGAGGCGTCCACGCTGCAGCAAGCGACGCTGCGGTTGCGGCGCCTCGCGGCGGCGCCGGCAGCCGGCGTCGACGAGGCGATGTTCGCGGCGATGCACCGCGACGTCATGGCGCACGTTGGTGAGGCGGGCGAGTTGGCGCCACGCGCGCGGCGCGTTCTCCCGTGGGTCGTCGCGGCCGCGGCGGTGCTGCTCGCAGTCGGATTCTGGTGGGCGGGCGACGTCGGCGACGGTGGCATGCCTCGGCGGACGCCGATCGCGACGCCCGCGGCTCTCGAGCCGGCGAAGGTCGTGCCGTGGTCGGGGCCGCGGGTGCTGCTGCGGCCGCTCGGCGACGACCGCGCCTTCCGGTCGGACGATGCCGGCGACGGTTCGGGCATGCTGGGGCGCGACCGGTTGCGGTTGCTCGTCGACGAGAGCGACCAGGGCCTGGTCTTGCCGCCGCGTCAGACCGGCAACCGGTGAATCGTCGCCCCGCGGGCTCGGAGTCTTTGCGCCCGACCGGCGTTGCGCGCCTTCGTTTCGCGGGCACGACCCGCCCGCTGGAGACCTGACCCCATGAACGACATCCGATCCTTCCTGCTCGTTGCCGCTGGCGCGTTGGCAGCGGCACTTCCTGCCCAAGACCCGACTCCGCCGGCGCCGTCCGCGCCGCCCGCGACCAGCGAAACGCCGAAGGCCGCCGGCATCGAGACGTGGATCGCGAAGCTCGGCAGCGACAGCTATCGCGCCCGGCTCGACGCCGAACGCGCGTTGCGCGAGGCCGGCGAAGCCGCCGTGCCGGCGCTGCAGCGCGCCGCGGCATCGGCGGACGACCCGGAAGTGCAGTGGCGGGCGCGCCGCGTCTTGCGGCAGATCGAGCGCAACGGCGCGTCCGACCTGGTGCAGCGCGACCGGAAGGCGGCGATGGAGCCAGGCAAGGAACCAGGCATGGCGCCGCGTCGCGCCGGCCGCGACGACGTGCGTGATCAGTTCGAGTCGCTGTTCGAGAACTTCGAGCGCGACTTCGGCATCGACATCCCGCGCGCGCGGTTCTTCGACGACCAGTTCTTCCGCGACCTGCAGCAGCAGATGCAGCACGGCGTCTCGCGCTCGCAGGGCATGTCGATGCAGATCGGCCCCGACGGCGCGGTGCGCGTCGAGGTGAAGGAGCTGGGCGAAGACGGCAAGGCGGAGACCAAGGTCTACGAAGCGCCCGATCTCGAGACGTTCCAGAAGCAGTACCCCGACGTGATGCGCAAGAACGGGCTCGGGATGGGGCTGTTCCAGGGCAACCTGCAGGGGCTCGGCGACATCCCGTGGCGCACCTTCGGCGACGGGCAACCGCTGCGAGGATGGGTGTTCGACCATGGCGGCGCCGAGCCGCGGGCGCTCGCTCCGGGTCGGCCGGCGATGCCAGCACCCGACGACTTTCAACTGGCCGAACGTGCGCCTGCACCCCCGGCCGCCGGCAAGCGCCTGGGAGTCACGATTCGCGAGATCCCGGACGGTGTGCGCGAGTACCTCGGCCTCGAGGCGCGACACGGCCTGATGGTCGACGGCGTTGGCAGCGGCACGTTGGCCGAATCGCTGGGCCTCGCCGCCGGCGACATCATCACGCACGTCGGTGACCGCGCGATCGCTTCGCCGCAGGACGTGCAGGACGCGCTGGCGCCGATCAAGAAGGGCGACGACGTGGTCGTGAAGTTCGTGCGCAAGGGCGCCGAGAAGACGGCGACCGCCGCGAAGACCGAGGACGTCGAAGCCGGCAAGCCAACCGAACGCCTCGAGCGTCGGGCCCGCAAGGGCGACTCGACGATCCGCTGAGCTGGGCGCGCCGCCGCGGCGCGATCAGGCGCCGCCGGCGCCGAGCTCGCGCAGCCGCAGCTGGCCGCACGCGGCGGAACGGTCGGCGCCGCGCTGGCGCCGCACCGTGACCTTGAGGCCGCCGGCCCGCAGCGCATCGGCGAACGCGTCGACGCGGGCGGGCATCGGCCGCCGCAGTCCCTTCGCCGCGGCGAGTTCCTCGACGGGGTTCCACGGGATCAGGTTCACCGTGCACGGCAGGGCGCCGAGCCCGCGTACCAGCGCTTCGGCATCGACGGGGCGGTCGTTGACGCCTTCGAGCAACACGACCTCGTAGGTGACTTCGCGGCCCTTCTGGCCGAAGTAGCGATGTGCCGTGGCGACGATCTCGCGCACCGGTGCCGACGCGGTCGGCACCAGACGCCGCCGCAGTTCGTCGTCGGCCGCGTGCAGCGAGACGGCGAGGTTGTAGGACGGATCGGCGGCGGCGAAGCGCTCCATCTGGCGTGGATAGCCCGAAGTGCTGACCGTGATGCGGCGCGCGCCCATGCCGATGCCGTCCGGGTCGTGGATCCGCTGCAGTGCGGGCAGCAACGCGTCGAGGTTGAGCATCGGTTCGCCCATGCCCATCACGACGAGGTTGGTCAGCCGCTCCCCGGCGGGCAGCAGGGCCCTCGCCAGCAGCACCTGCTCGGCGATCTCGCCCGCCGACAGGTTGCGGCGCACGCCGTACATGCCCGACGCGCAGAAGACGCACGCGACCGGGCAGCCGACCTGCGTCGACACGCAGAGCGTCGTGCGTTCGCCATCCGGGATCACGACGCACTCGACGCTCTCGCCGTCGCGCCACTGCACGAGCAGCTTCCTGGTGCCATCCCCGGCGTCGTCGGCCTTCACGACCGAGCCGCTGCGCAGGGGGGCTGCGGCGGTGAGCGCCTGGCGCAACGCCTGCGGCACGTTGCGCATCGCCTCGTACGACGGCACGCCGTGCTTCCACGCCCAATGCAGCACCTGCCGCGTCTGGAACGGCTTGCCGCCGGCGCGCTGGACCAACTCGCCGACCTCGGCGTCGCTCAGGTCCGTCAACGGGCGCATGCGCGTTGGGCCGTCGCCGCTCAGGCCGAGTCGCGCTTGCGGCGGTCGCCGGGGGCGTGCCGGGCGAGGCGCTCGAGCACGTAGTCGCCGGTGATCACGATGCGCTCGCCCTTGCGCGAGCCGATCTCGAAGCGCAGGTCGAGCAGGACTTCCTCGAACATCGCGCGCAGCGAGCGCACGCCGGTCTCCCGCTTCATCGCCTCGTCGGCGAACACGCCGAGCGCCTCGTCGGTGAACTCGAGCTGGCAACCGTCGAGTTCGAACGTGGACTTGTACTGCTTGACCAGCGCGTTCTTCGGCTGCGTCATCACGACCAGGATCTCGTCGCGCGTCAGCGAGCGCATTGGCACGGTGACCGGCAGGCGGCCGACGAACTCGGGGATCATGCCGAAGTCGATCAGGTCCTTCTGGTCGAGGTGGGGGATCAGCCGGTCGCGTTCTGCCTGGCTGGTCACGAGGTCGAGGTCGACCTGCGGGCCCTCGGCCGCGGCGCCGAAACCGATCACCTTCTGGCCGAGCCGGCGCGCGATGAACTGTTCGATGCCGTTGAAGGTGCCGCCGCAGATGAACAG
>DDSQ01000077.1 GCA_002343845.1 Planctomycetes bacterium UBA2386
GCCTGGCCGAGGTCGGCGCCGGCGGCGATCGCGGCCGCGGAGACGCCCGCCAGGGCGGCCAGCGTGGCCAGCTGGCGAAGGGGAGTGGCGAGCGGCTTCACTTGAGCACCGCCTGGTTCACTTCGTCGGTCAGCGCGTCGAACTCGCGGTTCGCGCGGCGGACGTAGATCACCGTGATCACGATCGTGAAGACGATGACGGCCAGGCCGACGGGCATGCCGACGGTCGTCACCCCGGCACCGATGCGCGTGCCGAGGAAGGGCTTGGCGAAGGCGACGAGGAGGATGAAGCCGTAGTAGACGGCCAGCATCGAGAGGGTCAGCCACCAGCCGAAGCTCGAGCGCTTGCGCTTGAGCTCCTGGTACTTCGGGTGGCTGGCAACGCGTGTTGCCAGATCGGTGTCCATGTTGTCTCCTTCGGTTCGGAGCGGTTGAGGTGCTTGCCGCACCCACCCCGACATCGTCAGGCCCGGCTCTGACCAGGCTCTGACGCGGAACCAACGTGGACTGACGCGGGGCTGAACGCTGGCTGACGGCGCGTCCGCCAGCGTCCGGCCTCGCGGGCTCTCAGAACCGGTGGCGCACGCCGACGCTGAGGTTCCTGCCCGACTTCAGGCCGCTGAGCTTGTCGTCCATCAGCGCGCCGTACAGCTCGGTGCGCTTGGACAGGTTGTGGCTGTAGCCCAGCGTCAGCGTGGTGCGCTTCGCACCCGCGTCGGGCTTGAGCTGGCCCCACTGGGCGCGCAGCACGCCGGCGGGCCCGAACGGGGCGGTCGCGCCGATGCCGGTGATCTTGTAGCCCATGCCGGTGGTGTCGTTGTCGACCTGGCCGTACTGGCCGAACAGCTTGGCCACGCCCAGGTCGTACGAGCCGGCGAGCTGCCAGGTGGTGGTGTCCGGGTCGGCCGCGCCCTTCTTGACCTTCTGCCAGGCCAGGCCGGTGCCCAGCTTGCCGCTGGCGTAACTCGCGCTCGCGCCGACGTTGCGGCCGCCGTTGCCTTCCGGGAGCGCGCCGCTGAGGACCACGCCGACGCCGCCGAAGCGCGGCAGCGCCCAACGGATCGAATCGCTCCAGCCGGTGTCGCCGGAGACCGTGCCGCTGGTGAAGTAGTGGCGGATGCTCGGCGAGAAGCCGAACGAGTCACCAAGAGCGTTGAACAGCAGCGTCTGCACGAACAGCGTGGTGGTGTTGCGGCCGATCGTCACCGTGCCGAAGGCCGGCGACTCGATGCCCACGTAGGCGTTACGGGCCCACAGCGTGTCGGCGTTGAAGCGGCCGGCCGCGCCGGTGTCGGCGCGCATGAAGCTCTCCAGCGCGTACTGGGCCTTCAGGCCGCCGCCGAGATCCTCGGTGCCGCGCACCCCCCAGTAGCTGGTCGTCATCTTGCCGCTGTCGACGCCCTTGGTCGCGGCGCCGCCGGGGGCCTGCGTGCGGCCGATGGACAGGTCGATCAGGCCGTAGAGGTTGACGGTCGACTGTGCCGATGCGGCCGTCGAGGCGGCCGCCAGCGTCAGCGACGCCCAGAGAATCCTGCTTGCTTTCATCGTCTTGTGCCTTGTCGTGGTGGTTTTCTTACCGCGGGCAGTCCTGGCCGGCGGCGTGACGATTCCACGCAAGCAACGTGCCAACTCCCACCCCGTCGACGATGGTAACGAGCAAAACCCCGCCGGCGAGCGGGCTGTCGCTGGCGCGCAACCGCGAACGCCGGCGGCGACGCGCGCCCTCAGGCGGCGTCAGGCGGCGGGACGCAGCCAGTCGAGGGCGTGCACGCCCCAGCTGGCCCCGGCGGCCAGCAGCACGATCGGGAAGGCCGTGGCCACACCCGCCGTCGCAGCGGACGCCGCGACGAACAGGCCGTCACGGGCGGCGATGCCGACGCCCAGCAGCATCAGTGCCACGGCCGGCAGCACGTTGCCGAACGGGATCGGCAGGATGATCAGGAAGGCCAGCCACGCCACCACCAGCGGGATCCAGGTGCGCGACCCGCTGGCCAGCAGCTGGTCCCAGCGCGGGCGGGCCATGCCGGTGGACAGCACGTGAACCCGGGCCAGCAGCGCCAGCACGCGTCGAGCCCAGAGCCGAGGCATCGTCAGCTTCCCGACGCGCTCGGGCAGGTCGTGCGTGTCGCGTCCGCACCACATGGTCCAGGCCAGTGCGGCGATGCCCAGGCCGAGAACGCTGCCCACCCCCGGCACCGGCAGCACGCACGGGGCCGCCAGCAGCATCAGCAGGGCACCTTGGCCGCCGGGCCCGTGGGCCTGCAGCAACTGCTCGATCGCGACGCGCTCGTCGCTGAGGCGGACGGCGGCTCGGCGCAGGCGCCAGGCAATGCGGCTCATCGTGGGGTGATCACTCGTCGTGGCGGGGGGTACCCGGGCGGGGCCTGCCGCGGCCGGCAGCGCCCGGGAAAGGTCGATGGAGTCGGCTGGCCGCGTTCGGTTCCGCGGACCCGCGGGGTCATGGGGACCGCATGTGTGACCGGATGCACGGCCGCCGCGGCCGCCCCCCGGCCCGGGCCGCCCTCACTTGACGACCAGGACCGGCACCTCCGAGCGTTCGATCGTCGACTGCGCCACCGAGCCCAGCAGCGCCGCGGTGTGTGTGCCCAGGCCCCGGGCCCCCATCACGATGAGGTCGCAGCCGAGCTCCTTCGCCAGCTCGGCGATGGTCTGCCCGGGCTGGCCGACCGCCGAGTGCTCACGCGCCGCCGAGGCCAGCGGACCGAGCGCCGCCCGCACCGGCGCCAGGGCCTTCTCGCTGTTCTCGCGGTGGTGTTCCTCGATGGTCTTGCCGGCGATGAATCGCGCCACGTCCTCGGACAGCGGGCGCTGGACGTTGACCACGTGGGTCTCCAGGGCCGGGCCGTGGCGCAGTTCCTCGCGCAGCGCGAGCAGCTGCTTCGTCGCGGCGATCGATCCGGCGGAGCCGTCCACCGCCAGGAGCACGCGGCGCAGCGCCCGCGCCGGCAGGGCCGCCGCCGCCGGTGCGGGAGCGGCGGCCGGCGCCGCCGCCGCGGCCGCGGCGGCGCGCCGGCTGGCGAACCACTTGCCGAGGGCGTAGACGAGCAGGGCACCCGCGAGGCCGGCACCGTAGCGCACGCTGTCGAGCACCTGCGGCTTGTCGGCCCCGTCGGTCGGCATCCAGCCCGCCAGGGCCGGGTCGGTCACGGCCATCGTGCCGGCGATCCAGCCCAGCAGCATGCCGCCCGCCGTGATGATCAGCGGGAAGCGATCCATCAGCTTCAGGACCAGCTGGCTGCCCCAGACGATGATGGGGATGCTCACCAGCAGGCCGAAGATCACCAGCGGCATCGTGTGGTCGCCGCCCGCGCTCTCGGCCGCGCCGGCGATCGCGATGACGTTGTCGACGCTCATCACGAGGTCGGCGACGATGACCGTCTTGACCGCGCCCCACAGCTTGTCGCTGGCCGCGATGTCGCCGTGGCCGCCGCCCTCGTCCTCGGGCAGCAGCAGCTTGACGCCGATCCACACCAGCAGCAGCGCCCCGACGATCTTCAGGAACGGGATCTGCAGCAGCGTCAGCGCGAAGAAGATCAGGATGACGCGCAGCACGATTGCGCCGGCCGTGCCCCAGATGATCCCCTTCGTGCGCTGCTGCGGGGGCAGCGAGCGGCAGGCCAGCGCGATGACGACCGCGTTGTCACCCCCGAGCAGGATGTCGATCAGGATGATCTGCCCCACGGCGATCCAGAACTCGGGCGTCGCCAGCATCTCCATCTTGTGTCTCCTCAGGCCCTCGGCGGTGCAGTTTACGTGCCGGCACCCCGCACCCGGATCGAGGGTGTCCCGCCCCCCCGATCCACCGGCGCGCGGTCGTGGGCCTGCGGCCCCCGCGGAGCACCTCACGTGCCTACGATCGATTCACCTGCACTCCACGACCGTCGGCGCCCCTCGCGCTCATCGATCCCCGCCATGTCCGCATCCCTGGTCATCGCCCCGCCGGTCAGCTTCGCGCTGGCCCACACCCCCTGGATCGTCGAGCGCGTCGCGCGCCTCGACGAGTTCCTGCGCCGCTGCGAGCGCCTGCAGCAGGCGCGGCAGGGCCCGTTCCAGCACAGCACGTGGCTGCGCAGCTGGTATGCGACGGTCATCGCGGCGCACCCGTTGGTCGAGCCTCTGCTGCTGGCTGCGCGAGCCGAGGGCGACCCGGCCGACGCGCTGCTGATGCCCCTGATCGTGCGGCGCAAGGGGCTGATGGCGATCGCCGAGGGCGCGGACCTGGGTCATGGCGTGCCGTGCGCGCCGCTGGTGCGCGACGGCCTGCAGCTCAGCGGCGGCGACCTCGGTTCGCTGCGGCGCGCGCTGCTCGAGGCGCTGGCCGGGGTCGACCTGCTGATGCTCGACCGTCTGCCCGAACGCCTCGCGGCGGGGCCCAATCCCTGGGTCCAGCTCTTCGACACCGTGCGGGCCGACAGCGTGTCGCACGGCCTGGCGCTGCCCGACGGCGCCGACATCGCGCTGCGCCTGCACGGCCCGGCCGAGGGCCTGGATCTCGAGCGCTGCTGGCGGCACTTCCACTGCGCGCCCGACGCCCGCTTCGTCAGGGCGAGCACCGCCGACGAGGGCCTCCGGCTGCTGCGGCAACTCGCGATCCTGCAGCACCGTCAGCACGCCAGGGCGACGGTGCAGGCTGCGCGACCGCCGGTGGACATCGCCGTGCACGAGGCCTTCGTTCGCGACAACCTGGCCAGCGGCCGGGCCGTGATGACGGCGCTGATGTCGCGCGACGAGATGGTCGCGGGCATGTGCAGCCTCTTCGACGGCCGCGGCCTGACCGTGCTGCGCGGCGCGAGCGGCAGTGAACGCTGGAGCTCCTGCGCGCCGCGCACGCTGCTGCTGGACCGCACGCTGCGGGCCCTGCATCCGGCGGGCTGCCGCGAACTCGACCTCGGCGTCGGCGAGGCGGCGCTGGCCGAGGTTCTCGGCGCGAGCGTGCGGCCGCTGCGCCAGGCCTGCGTGGCGCTGTCGCTGCTCGGTCAGGTCCATGCCCTGGCCTGGAAACTGCAGCGGATGCCCCGGCGCAAGGACGACGAGCTGGCGGCGGCCTGAGCCGGCTCCACGCCGGCCCGCCGCTCGTGCGCAATTGCCGGTCTGCACGGTTTGCGTGGGCCCTGCCCCCGTGCCGGGAGTGTCCGGGCGGGCCGCACGGCGCTCCAATACAGGCCCGGACATGGAGCAGCGGATGATGATGGACCAGGGCAGGGCCCTCGAGCGGCCCGATCGTGTCTTCGACGACCTGGACGAAGCGGCGGCGCGCCGCTGGGGTCGCGAGCCGCAGCGGCTGCGTCACGGCTGGCACCGCTCGGGGCTCTTCGGCCTGGACGCGCTGGCCTCGCTGATCGATCGCTATCCCGTCGAACATCACGCGATCGTCGCGACGAGCACGCGCGGCGACGGACAGCGCGTCTGGCGCGAGGGCGAGATCCGCGGGCTCGCGGGACGCCAGGTGATCGAGGCGATCGCCGAGGGCGGTCTGTGGCTGAACCTGCGCAACGTCCAGCTGGTCGACCCGGACTACGGCCGCCTGCTCGAGTCGGCCTACGCCGAGCTGCGCGCCGCGGTCCCGGGCTTCGAGCCCTCGGCGCTGCGCATGGGCATCCTGATCTCGTCGCCCCGCGCGCAGGTGCACTACCACGCGGACCTGCCGGGGCAGTCGCTGTGGCAGATCCACGGGCGCAAGCGGGTCTACGTCTACCCGCCTGCCGATCCGTACCTGCCGCAGGAGGCGCTGGAGAACATCGCCTTGTCGGGGGTCGAGGTCGACATGCCCTACCGGGCCGAGTTCGACCGCGATGCCGTCGCCCTCGACCTGCAGCCGGGCGACATGGCGCACTGGCCGCTGAACTCGCCCCATCGCGTCGACAACGAGGACTGCCTGAACATCTCGGTGACCACGGAGCACTGGACCGCCGCGATCCGGCGCTCGCAGATGGTCAACGTGGCCAACGGCGTGCTGCGTCGGCATCTGGGCCTGAAGGCGCGCGGCCGCGAGCTCGCCGGACCGGGCTTCTGGGCCAAGGCGCTGATGCAGGCCGCCTGGCGGCGGACCCCCTGGGCACGGCGCCTGCAGCGGATGTGCCGGCCGATCGACTTCCGGCTGTCGCCGCACCCGGGCCGTCGCCTCGTCGACATCCCGGCCTACTACCGCTGAGGGGTCACCGACGTGAGCGCGCATGCATTGTCGAGGCCGGCCGGCTTCACGCGGACCGGCGACCCGTGGACGGTCGAGTACGTCGACTCGATCGACCACTTCCTGAGCCTGTGCACGCGGCTGCGCCGGGGGCATGCGGAGGTCTTCCAGCAGCGCGCCTGGCTGCGCAGCTGGTATGCCTGCGTCGCGCGCCAGCCCGGCCTTCGCCCGCTGCTGCTGGCCGTGCGCCGCGAGGGCGAGCCGGGCGACGCGATGCTGCTGCCGCTGATCCTGCGCTCCGAGGGTCGTGTGCGGGTGGCCGAGTGCGCCGACCTGGGCGTGACCGACTACAACGCGCCGCTGGTGCGCGACGGCCTGGCGCTCGGCGCCGAGGACGCCGCGGTGCTCGCGCAGGCCCTGCGGCGGGCGCTGCGTGGCATCGACCTGCTGCGCCTGGACAAGCTGGTCGAGGCCTGCGGGGGACAGCCCAACCCCTGGTTGCGCCTGTTCGACAGCCTGCCCAGCCCGCTGTCCGGCCACCGGCTGCGCGTGCACGACGACTACGCCGACTGGATGGCGCACATCGGCAAGCACGCCCGCAAGGAGTTCGAGCGCAGCTGGCGGGTCTTCCAGCGCGAGCCGCAGGCACGCTTCGTGCGCGCCACCGATGTCGACGAGGGCCTGTCGCTGCTGCGCCGCATGGCGCAGCTGCAGCACGAGCGGCATGCCGGCAAGCCCGGCTACCGGCTGGCCGAGGAGGCCTACGACGGCTTCTACGAACACTACCTGCGTGCCAACCTCGACAAGGGCGGCTGCGTCGTCACGGCGCTGCTCGCCGGGGACGAGATGGTGGCCGGCCTGTTCAGCGTCCACGACGGCCGACGCCTGACGATGCTGCGCATCGCCATCGGCGGCGAACGCTGGAAATCCTGTGCGCCGGGCAAGCTGCTGCTCGAGCGCACGATCCACGCGCTGCACGCGCAGGGCTGCCGCGAGTTCGATCTGGGCATCGGCGACTACGAGCACAAGCGCGCCTTCCGCCCGAAGGCGGTGCCGCTGCACGAGTCCTGCGTGGCGCTGTCGCTGCGCGGCCTGGCGCTGCGCGCGGCCTGGCGGCTGAAGCACCTGCTGCGCCGCCAGCCGGCGCTGCGCGCCGCGGCCCGCCGCCTGCGGCAGCGGGCGCGCCCGGCCTGACGCGCGCCGCGCCGGGCGCCGCGTGGCGCCCGGCTTGCGTTCGGTCAAGCGCCGGCGGCTCGCGGGACGCGACGATGCCGCCATGGGCGCCGTTCGCGAGGCCGCGCCGGTCTTCTCCGCGCGCGGGCTGTGCAAGACCTACCGCACGGGCGAGGTCGAGGTCCGCGCGCTGCAGGACGTCGATCTGGACATCGGCCGCGGCGAGTTCATCGTGTTGCTCGGGCCCTCGGGCAGCGGGAAGTCGACGCTGCTCAACATCCTCGGCGGGCTGGACGTTCCCAGCAGCGGCGAGGTGGTCTTCGGCGACCACCGGCTGACCGGCGCCAGCGAAGCCGAGCTCACGCGCTACCGGCGCGAGCACGT
>DDSQ01000148.1 GCA_002343845.1 Planctomycetes bacterium UBA2386
GTGCACGACATCGGCAAGAACATCGTCACCGTCGTGCTCCAGTGCAACAACTTCGAGGTCGTCAACATGGGCGTCATGGTCCCGTGCCAGGACATCCTCGCGAAGGCCAGGGTGGAGGGCGCGGACATCATCGGCCTGTCGGGCCTGATCACGCCCAGCCTGGAGGAGATGCAGCATGTCGCCGCCGAGATGCAGCGCGACGACTGGTTCCGCGTCAGGAAGATCCCGCTGCTGATCGGCGGCGCCACCACCAGCCGCGTGCACACCGCGGTGAAGATCGCGCCGCACTACGAGGGGCCGGTCGCCTACGTGCCCGATGCCTCGCGCGCGGTCGGCGTGTGCAGCGAGCTGCTGTCCGACGAGCGCGCGGCGAAATACATCGCCGAGCTGAATGCCGACTACGAGCGCGTGCGCACGCTGCACGCGAACAAGAAGACCACGCCGCTGGTCACGCTGGAGCAGGCGCGCGCCAACAAGACCGCCATCGACTGGAGCGCGTACGTGCCGCCGCGGCCGAAATTCCTCGGCCGGCGCGAATTCCGCAACTACGACCTGGCCGAACTGGCGCGCTGCATCGACTGGGGCCCGTTCTTCCAGACCTGGGACCTGGCGGGCCCGTTTCCGGAGATCCTGCGCGACGAGGTCGTCGGCGCCGAGGCGCAACGCGTCTTCAGCGACGGCAAGCGGCTGCTGCAGCGTGCGATCGAGGGCCGCTGGCTGCAGGCCGCCGGCGTCGTCGCGCTGCTGCCGGCCAACACCGTGGACGACGACGTCATCGAGGTCTATACGGACGACTCGCGACGCGAGGTCGCGCTGCGCTGGCAGCCGCTGCGCCTGCAGACCGAGCGGCCGGTGGTCGACGGCGTCAGGCGGCCGAACCGCAGCCTGGCCGACTTCGTCGCGCCGCGCGGCGTGGCCGACGACTACATCGGCCTGTTCGCCGTCACCGCCGGGCTGGGCGTGGAGAAGAAGGAACGCCAGTTCCTGGACGACCACGACGACTACGGCGCGATCATGCTCAAGGCGCTGGCCGACCGCCTGGCCGAGGCCTTCGCCGAGCGGCTGCACCAGCGCGTGCGCACCGACCTGTGGGGTTATGCGCCCGACGAGGCGCTGTCCAACGAACAGCTGATCGCCGAGGCGTACCGCGGCATCCGCCCGGCGCCCGGCTACCCCGCCTGCCCGGCGCATGGCGTCAAGCGCGAGATGTTCCGCGTGCTGCAGGCCGAAGCCATCGGCATGGGCCTGACCGAGAGCCTGGCCATGACGCCGGCGGCCAGCGTCAGCGGCTTCTACCTCGCGCACCCCGAGGCGCGCTACTTCAACGTCGGCCGCATCGGCGAGGACCAGCTCGCCGACTTCGCCGCCCGCCAGGGGCTGGCCGAGGCCGACGCGCGGCGCGCGCTGGCGCCGCTGCTCGGATAGCACGACGCGCTTCGGGCGCCGCAGCCGGCGCCGCCGTCCCGGGCGCCGCGCTGCCCCGGTCTCCCCCTGGCGGGGGAGGCCGGCCTGCTTTGCCTGGGGAATCCGCCGCCGCTTCCTGCCTAGGCCGGTGTGGGCACCTTCCGCCCATCCCATCAGGCAAGGAGCAACGGTCATGACAGTCTCATCCCGCATCGTCCCGTCGAGCGCACGGCCCGTCGTCGGCAGCCGGACCGCAAGGCCTCTTCTGCGCGCCCCGCTCGCCGCCGCGGCACTGCTGGCGCTGGCGGCCTGCGGCGGCGGGGGCGGCGGCGGCGACACGGCGTCCGCCAACCGTGCGCCGGTGGCCAATGCCGGGCCTGACCTGACGGCCTCGCGCAGCACGGTCGTCGCGCTCGACGGCCGCGCCAGCAGCGACCCCGACGGCGATGCGCTGAGCTACAGCTGGCGCCAGGTGCGCGGTGCCGACGCGACGGCCGGCGGCACGCTGTCGGGCGCCAACCCCTCGTTCACCGCGCCCGCCGGCGTGCAGACGCTGGAATTCGAGCTCACGGTCAACGACGGCAAGGGCGGCAGCCATGTCGACAGCGTGATCGTGCACGTGCTGGAGGACCGCGCCAACGCGCTGTTCGTCGACGGCGACGCCGGCAGCGACGCCACCGGCACCGGCACCATGGACAACCCCTACGCCAGCGTGCGCCGCGCGCTGGCGGCGGCCGGCAGCAGCCAGGCCGACCTCTACCTGCGCCAGCGCGCCGGCAGCGGCGCCTACGACGAGACCGGCGCGACGCTCGCCATCCCTTCGGGCACCAGCCTGTACGGCGGCTACGGCCCGAACTGGGAGCGCGACGTGCTGGCACGCCGCGCCGCGCTGCGCACCGACCGCGGCGGCGTGCGCTACGACGGCCTCGCGCACGAGGTCTGGGTCTCGGGCCTGGCCGTGGAGTCGGCCGACGCGCAGGCGCCGGGCGAGACCGTCTATGCACTGCGCGCGGTCGGCAACGGGCAGGCGCGCATCACGCTCGAGCACAACACGCTGACCGCCGGCCACGCAGTGGCGACCCCGAGCACCAGCGCGGGCTCCAGCCATGGCGTGGTGCTGGCGTCACTGGCCGCCGCGGCGGTCTACGACAACACCATCACCGCCGGGCGCGGCGGCAACGGCAGCGACGGCACGGCCGGCAGCAACGGCGCCCGCGGCAACGACGGCAGCAACGGCAACCGCACCGGCGGGCGCCAGGCGCCGGGGGGCCAGGGGCCGGGCGGCGATGGCGGCCACGGCGGCACGCGCGGCGGAGGCATCAACGGCGGCGGCGGCAACGGCGGCGACGGGGGCCTGGGCGCGGCGCCGCTGGGCGGCGTCATCCTCGGCGGCGACGGCGGGCGCGGCG
>DDSQ01000168.1:0-8407 GCA_002343845.1 Planctomycetes bacterium UBA2386
GCCGCACAGCCCCTGGCCTACGAGGCCACGGTCAACGGCGTGCAGACCCTTCTCACCCTGCGGGTCGACGGCGCCAAGCTGAGCGGCACGCTGCAGGAGAGCGGCGCCACGCTGCCGGTGCGCGGCGAGGTCCAGGGGCGGCAGTGGCAGGGTGTCCTGCTCGATCCCGGCAGCGGCCGTGCCCTTGCCCGGTTGTCGGGCAGCTTCGAGGGCGAGGACCTGCTGCTGCGCGTGCAGCCCGAGGGCGGCAACGCCGCTCCGGTGCTGCGGATGCGGCGGGCCGCGGCGCCCGGTGCCGTGGCGGGGCCGGTGGCAGCGTTCGTGGGGCGTTGGCGCAACGAGTCGCAGATCAACAGCTCGGGCGGCGCCGGCGGCTTCGCGTCCTTCAGCACGGCCCGCGTGCTCGAGTTGTCGGCCGACGGGCGCGCCCGTCAGAGCGTGCGCTCGGCAGGCGGTGGCGGCGACTGGAGTTTCGGCGGCGGCGAGCAGGTCGAGTTCGTCGGCCGCTGGCAGGTCCGTGGCGCCGAGTTGTGGATCCAGCCCGACGGTCAGGCCACCTTCTCGCGCATCGGCACGATCCGCCGCGCCGGCGAAGTCCTCGTGATCGAGATCAACGGCCGCCGTCAGGTCTGGTCGCGCTGAACGCGGCGCGCCGGTCAGCGGAACTCGGTCTTGCCGCGCGTGATGCCGGTTGCGTACACCGGGGCACCAGCCGTCCCGGAGTTGATCGTCGTGTTGACGTTCGGGAAGGTGAACTGCGTGTTCACCGCGCCGATGGGCTGCGCGAGCGCCTGGGCCACGCTCGACACGCCGGAGGCGAAGCCGCCGCCGTTGCACGGCTGCACCAGGCTCATCGACGCCAGCGGAAGCGTGTAGGTGATCATCGCCGCCGTCGTGGGCGTGATCGTGCCCTTGAGCGTGACGTTGCAGTTGCCGCCGCTGCCGTTGCCGTAGGTGGTGCTGCCCACGACGAACACGTCGATCGCCTTGTTCGAGGCCTGGCGGAAGAAGTTCGCGTCCATGCCCAGGTTCACCGCCAGCGTGGTCTGGCCGGTCAGCGCGAGGCCCGGATGCGTGACGTACATGCCCAGGTAGCCGCCGCTGCCCGGCGGCGTGCCCGTCGGTGCCGTGGGCGCCGTGGTGGTGACCGCGATGAAGAAGTACTGCGCGTCGTCGGCCAGGGCCGGCGAGGAATCGGCGAAACCGCCGCCGGTGAAGGTGTCGGCGTAGTTCGCGAAGTCGCCGCTGAAGTAGCCCCAGGTGCCGCCCTGCGCCGTCGTGTTGTTGCTGCGGTAGCCGCTGGCGAACACCAGCGGGCCGGCGCTGCTGCCGCCCGAGGCGGCCGTCGGGTAGACGATGTCGTCGATGTAGTAGGTGCGCGCGCCGGTGGCCGAGCCGGGCGTGCCGAAGTTGAAGAACACCGACAGGCGGTTGTAGGTGGCGCCGAGGTTCAGCGCCGCCGTGCCGGCAGCCGGGCTGGCGAAGTCGAAGCTCAGCGTCTGCCAGCCTCCGGCCGTGGTGACGCTGGCCTCGGTCTCGACCGACTGCGCGCCGTCGGCCGCGTTCTCCACCTTCATGCGCACCGGGATGCCGGCCGCCGGCGACCACACGCGGGCCGTGATCGTGGTGCTGCCCGTCGCGAAGGCAATGCGCTCGATGGTGTTGCCGGCGCCGGTGGAGATCGTGGTACCGGCCCACAGCTCGGCGGTCGCGCTCTTCACGATGCGCGCCACCTTGTTGGCCGCGTTCGTGGGGTCGGTCACCACCGTGGCGTCCTCCGCCCCGCCGAAGCCGGCGAGGGTGGGGGCCGTGCCCTCGAAGTCGATCGACCGCGTGCTCGCGGCGCCGCCACCGGCGGACACGGCCGGGTAGCGCAGGTCCTCGAAGTAGTAGGTGCGTGCGCCGGTGGCCGAGCCCGGGGTGCCGAAGTTGAAGAAGATCGAGGCGCGGTTGTAGGTTGCGGCGAGATCGAGCGCCGCAGTCCCGGCCGCCGGCCTGCCGAAGTCGAAGCTCAGGGTCTGCCAGGTGTTGGCCGCGGTGACCGTGGCTTCGGTCTCGACCGACTTGGACGGGTCGGCCGCGTTCTCCACCTTCAGCCGCACCGGCACGCCGGCTGCCGGCGACCACACGCGCACCGTGACCGTCTTGGCCGTGGCGCTGAAGCCGATCGGCGCGATCTGGTTGCCGGGCAGCGTGGACACGGTCGTGCCGGCCCACAGCTCGGCCGTGGCGCTCTTGACGACGCGTGCGACCTTGTTGGAGCCGCCGGCTGGATCGGCCACGATCGTGGCGTCCTCGGCGCCGCCGAAGCCGGCCAGCGTGGGCGCAGGGGCCTCGTCCATGGTGAGGGTGACGCTGGTGCTGCCGCTGCCACCGCCGCCGCCGCAGCTGGCGGTGAAGCTGCTGCCGACGAACGACAGGTCGTCGAGGTAGTACGTGCGCGCGCCGGTGGCGCCTCCGGGGGTGCCGAAGTTGAAGAAGACCGAGGCCTTGTCGTAGGTGAGCGCCGGGTTCAGGGCGGGCGTGCCGGCTGCCGGCGAGGCGAAGTCGAAGCTCAGCGTCTGCCAGCCCGATGCGACGGTGACCGTGGCCTCGGTCTCGACCGACTGCGCGGGGTTCGCGGCGTTCTCCACTTTCAGGCGCACGGGGATCCCGGCCACCGGCGACCACACGCGCGCCGACATCCGGGTCAGCGTGGCCGAGAACGGCAGCCGGGCGATCGCGTCGCCCGGGCACACCGCAACCGTCGTGCCGGCCCACGGCTCGGCGGCGGCGCTCTTGACGATGCGCGCCACCTTGTTGGCGCCGTCCGCGGGGTCGGTCACCACCGTCGCATCCTCGGCACCGCCGAAACCGATCAGCCGGGGCGCCGGGCTCTCGTCGAAGCTCACCAGCGCCGTTCGCACCACCGTGTTGAAGGCCTTGCTGGCCGAGACCGCCGCGTTGCCGGTGCCGGTCGCGTCGGTCACGCTGCCCGCGGCGACGGACACCTGCACGGAGCCGGTGGTGCCGGCAGCGGGCACGACGACCAGCGTGGCGGCGCTGCCCGACAGGCGGGTGAACGCGCCCTTGGTGCCGCCGGTCACGGCCACGTCGTCGGCAGTGAACGAGGTGCCGACGTCTCGATTGAACGAGAACGTGAAGGTGATGGCGCCGGTGGCGGTCTCGCCGCTGACGTCGTTGGTGATGGTCACCACCGGCGCGGCCGACGCGACGACGCTGCCCGCCTGCACCGGCGGGGCTTCGCCATTGCCGCCACCGCAGGCGGCCAGCGAGAGGGCGAACACCGCGGCGGCCGTGGCGGCGGCCAGGGCGGACGGCGGGGAAGTGCGGCGGGTGGTCATGGCGGGCTGTCCTTGGTGACGGGGCCAACAAGCCCCGGTGCGGAAGGCGGGGGCAGCGTTGAAAGCGCTTTCAGCAGTATGCGAAGACGAGGGGGCGGGTGCAAGCCTGTCGGCCCCCAGGCTTTCCCTGATCGGTGGTGCGCGGACGCGCCCTGTCACGGCGCACCGGCCCGGGCCAGCTGGCCCGGCGGCACGACGAGCTCGCGGCCGTCGGAGAAACGCACCGTGATCGGCGCCCTCCCGGCATTGAAGGCGAGGTAGTGACGCCGGCCGTCGGGGCGCTTGAACACCTGGTACAGCGTCGTGTCGGCGGTGACGCTGGTGTCGGGGGCGCCGAGCGAGGCCAGGCTGAGCAGGAAGTGCAGCGTGTGCGTGCGGCTGTCGCCCAGCTCCACGGCGCCCCAGCGGTCCCACGCGGCGAGCGCGGCCGCCGGGTCGGCCAGCGCCAGGTACTTGGCGAAGACGTCCTGCCAGATGTCGGGCGGATCGACCTTCTTGCCACGCGAGGCCCAGATCTTCTGCTCCTCCTGCAGCGCCGCCAGGTTCTTGCGGATGTAGTCCGGATGGCTGGCGAAGTAGGTCGAGACGGTGGTCATCGGCAGCAGGTTGATGCCGGTGATCTGGCGCGGATCGTCGATCCACCAGGTGTTGTGCGCGTACTTGGCGCCGAAGACCATGCTGACGTCGACGTTGCGGTACTCGGGCGCGAAGACCTGNNAGCCAGATGCCGAGGTCGCGCAGGGCCGGGTCGCCCTGCACCTCGCCCCACAGGATGAGGCCGGTCCAGGCGTTGAGCGCCTCGCTGGACGACTCCTGGTTGTTGCCGTGCTCGCCCAGGCCGATGCCCGAGGCCCAGCTGTGGCCCTCGTAGGGGTCGAAATTGCGCAGGAACGGGAACTCCGCCTTGCCGCGCTCCGGGAAGGCGATGTCCTTGATCAGCAGGTCGACCATGTCGCCCCACTTCCCGCGCGCCGCCCAGGCCGGGTCGCGCAGCGCGATCTCGGCCATCGCGCGGATCCAGTAGCCGTAGTGGAAGTGGTGGTCGTTCATCTGCACGACCGCGAAGTACTCCTCCGGGTAACCGACCACGGTGCCCATCGCCTGGTCCCAGTGGAAGTAGCGCCGGCGGTCGGTGCCGGCGAACCATTCCTCGATGCGCGTCTTCAGCAGGCCCAGCAGGCGCTCGCTGGCCTCCTTGTCGCCCTGCTGCTCGTAGACGTCGAGCATCTTCACCAGGCGCAGCAGTCCCTTGCCCTGCCAGTACGGGCCCTCGCCCTCCACCAGCATCATGCGCCGCGCGTTGCGGATGTCGCTCTTCATCACGTCGCGCAGTTCGGCCAGTCGCGGCGTGCCGTCGGCCACGGCCGGCCAGTACGGCACGAAGCCGGTGTAGCGCGCCGTGGTGCGGAAGCTGTTCGCCGCCAGCAGCTTCAGCTTGCCCCGAACGGTGTCGTAGGCCGGACCGAGGCGGCCGTCGACGCTGGCGTTGCCGTGCCAGTGGTGCGGATACAGCCCCAGCAGCGGAGTGGACTCGCTGCCCTCCAGCGGCTGCGTCGTCGCGGTGAAGGTGGTCTGCACCTCGCCGGTGGCGCGGTCGACCTTCCAGTCCACGCGGGTGTCGGTGACGGCGGCGTAGGCGTGCCGCAGCAGCAGGGCCTGGGTGGCGGCGCTGTCGTCGGGCAGCCCGGCCACCACCAGGTAGCCCTTGCCGGCCGGCAGGCGGGCGACCCACTCGGTCGGCGAGGCCGCCTCCCACTGCACGCCGGTGGGGCCGAACAGCGCGTAGCCCGTGCCCTTGACGCGCAGCAGCAGCATGCGCGGGTCGGGGCTGGCCAGGCGCTCGCCGGCGGCCGGCAGGCGCACCCGCAGGTCGCCGCGGCCGACGCGGAACCAGGCATAGGGGCTGCCGTGGGCCACGGTGGCATCGAAACGATCGCTGCCGCGACCCATCGTGATCTCGATGGCCCAGTCGCTGGCGCCGGCGAGCAGCGCGCGGCCGGGCTCGAAGGCCACCGGCGCGATCGTCAGCGCGTCGCGGTGCGCATAGTGGATCTCCACGTCCTTGCGCTCGGTGGGCACGACCGCCTTGGTCGGCAGCGCCACTTCCAGGCCCGCCGGCATCGGCCGGAAGCTCAGCGGCTGAGCGTAGATGTTCTCCGGCTTGTCGCTGAAGATCAGCGAGGAGTACCACTGGTTCGTCGGCGCGGCACGCCGCTGCATCGCCTCGGTCCGGTACGGCGCCCGCGGCACGGCGGCATCCGAGCCGCGGGGCTTCAGGCTCACGGCACCGGCTCCGAGCCTGAGCAGGTCGGCCTGCGCGGCAGCCGGAAAGGCGAGGAGCGCACCCAGGGCAGGCAGCACGGCCACGACGAGGCGGGCGAACAGGCGGCGGGTCAGGCTCATGGCAGCGTCCGTTGCGCCCACCGGGGCGGTCGTCGCATTGTGGTTTGAAAGCGCTTTCATCACATGTTGTCGTTTTCCCGGATGGGCTCGTGCACGGGGCAAGGGAAAACACGAACGCCTGACGCGTTGACGGCCGAAAGCCGCCGCCCTATCGTATGAAAGCGCTTTCACCGCACCGCCGACCCCTCACCCTCCTCCCTTGCAACCGGCTCCGCCGCCCAGGAAGGCTCACATGCCGTACTCGACCCGCCAGCCGACGCCGTCGCCTCGCCCTGCCCTCGGCGGCCGCGCCGGCGGCGCCAGCATCCGTGCCGTGGCGCTCGCCGCCGCGCTGGCCAGCACGCCGGCGCTGGCGGTGGAGTTCGGGCCGTTCAGCCTCACGGGCTTCGCCAAAGTCGAGGTGACGCGCACCACCAACGTCTGCGAGGACTGCCAGCGCGAGGTGGGCGAGGCCCGCCACCGCGTCTGGGCCGACGACATCGCCTTCGGCAAGCCGTTCGGCACGCGCGACTCGCACGTCACGCTGTTCCAGCCCTATCTGGGCTTCAAGCAGAACATCGGCAAGGGCTGGCAGGCCTTCGGGCTGCTGAGCCAGCGCTGGCGCGACGGCAAGGTGGATCTCGACGGCTGGCTGTACGAGCGCAACGTCGGCCTCGCCCACGAGGACTGGGGCCGCCTGACGCTCGGCGCGATGACCACGCGCGGCTGGAGCGTTCCCGACTTCCCGTACTCGTTCAAGGCGATCAGCTCCGATTTCTGGGGCGGCGGCGGCGGCTCGACCCCGGCGTGGAGCGACAGCGGCGCCGCCTACGGGCTGCTGAGCCGCGCCGTGCGCTACATGTCGCGACCGGTCGAGTTGTTCGGCGGCGACGTGCTCTTCGAGGCCACCTACGACATCGGCAAGAGCGGCTGGAAGCACAACAAGCCGCAGTTCCTGGAGCTCTACGCCAAGTACATCGGCCGCGACCTGCTGGTCGACCTGATCGTTCAGTCGGCCGAGAACGGCGAGCCGGTGGCCTGGGGCAAGGCGCCGTTCGGCGGCCTCACGCCCTTCCCCGCGGACGACCCGCTGCTGGGCAGCTCCAGCCAGGGCATGGCCATGGTCATGGTGCGCCATGTCATCGACGGCCGCATCGAGGTCTCGGGCGGCATCCGCTTCAATCGCTGGAGCGGCGCCTACGCCGTGCAGACGACACCCGGCCCGCTGGGGCGCTGGAACAGCATGTTCAACGTCGACTGGAACGGGACCGATGCCAACGGCGTGCCCAACCCCGGCTACGCGGCGAAGTCCACCGACCTGATGCTGGGAGCGCGCTATCGCGTCAACGACAAGCTCTCGGCCGGCGTGAGCCTGGTCCACCTCGGCAAGGCCGACACCGACAACCCCAGCGATCGGGGCCAGCGCAACACGCTCAGCGCCGGCACGCTGAGCGTCGGCTACAGCCTGAACCCGCACGTCCAGTTCTACGGCACGGCCAGCGTCTACCGGTTCGGTCGCAAGGGCCAGGCGCCGCTGTCGATGCCGAGCCACAGCTCGTTCACGAACATCGACTCGCGGGTTGCCGACCGCGGCAACTCCATCGGCGTCGGCGCCAACATCAACTTCTGAGGCCGTCCATGAACACCGGAATCCTCCCGTCACGGCGGCGCCCGCTCCCGCTGCTGGCCTTGTCCGCCGGCGTGGTGCTGGCGGCCACGCTCGGCCTGAGCGGCTGCGGCGGCGGCGGCAGCGGCGGCTACACGCCACTGGCCGTCTCGCAGAGCGCCGAGCGCCGCGAGCTGCCGCAGAGCCTGATGACGCGCGCGTCCGTCAACTACTCGCCCTACCGCAGCTCGCGCAGCGTCGCCGACCTGGGCAGCGAGATCATCACGGCGGCCAACGTGCTGCAGGACCTGCAGCTGGTCCAGGCCGCCGGCATCGGCAACATCCGGCTGTTCAGCAGCCGCGCCTTCGCCCGCACGGTGCTCGAGGTCATCCGTGACAACCGGCTGGACCTGAAGGTGCAGCTCGGCGCCTACCCCAACCCGGTGACCGGGCCGGCCGCCGAGGCTGACAACATCGCCGAACTCGACGCCTGCATCGCGCTGGCCAACGCCTTCCCCGACATCGTCGTGGCGGTCAGCGTCGGCAACGAGACCATGGTCGAGTGGTCCACGCACAAGGTGGCGGTGGCCGACATGGCGCGTTACATCCGGAAGGTGCGCGATGCCGTGCGCCAGCCGGTGACGACCAACGACAACTGGCTGTTCTGGGCCTCGGTGCCGAAGGCCATCGCGGAGGTCGTGGACTACGCGGCGGTGCACGTCTACCCCTTCCTGGACACCTACTACAACCCCTCCGCCTACGACTGGCGCCAGAAGGGCGTGGCCGAGCCGCAGCGCGCGCAGGCGATGATCGACGCGACCGTGGCCGAGGCGAAGTCGCAGTTCGAGCGCGCCCGCGCCGGCCTGGTGAAGCTGAACCTGGGCCAGATCCCGATGGTCATCGGCGAGACCGGCTGGGCCGCCGTCGACACGCCCGGCGGCCCGAACCTGGCGTTCCGCGCCCACCCGGTGAACCAGAAGCTGTACTTCGACGCCATGCAGCTGTGGGCACAGCAGGGCCGGCGCGACGTGCAGGGCCCGAAGGCGGTGTTCTTCTTCCAGGCCTTCGACGAACC
>DDSQ01000168.1:8414-9646 GCA_002343845.1 Planctomycetes bacterium UBA2386
ACGTGGTGCAGCCGCTGGGCACCTGCGGCGTCACCTGGGCCTGCGAGGCCGGCAGCTACAGCGCCGCCGACGCCGTGAAGTGGGTGCCGCCGACGCTGAACACGCCGGTCGCGGCCAGCCGCTACACCCTGTTCGCCGATGCCGTGGTCGCCGGCGAGCAGCGCGCCACCGGCCTGCGCTGGGACCCGTTCGCGCTCACCGGCTACCGCGAGTCCGTCGCCGGGCCGGCCTCGGCCGACGGCGGCGCGCACGTCGAGATCTCGCCCAACCCCGTCGACTACGGCTGGGGCCTGTTCCTGTACTCCGGCAGCGGCGGGCTGGAGAACCTGAGCAACTTCAGCGGCGGTCGGCTGAACTTCCAGGTGCGCAGCGACGGCTACCCGGGCAAGATCGAGATCGGCATCAGCACCGACACCGAAGACCGCGACATCCAGGAGGCCTTCCTGCAGATCGCACCCGGCGAGTACGGCTACTGCAACCAGAACAACTGGTGCGCGGTGTCGATCCCGGTGTCGGCCTTCCTGGCCGTGAACCCGAAGCTGGACCTGCGCTACGTGAACTTCCGCTTCATCGTGGCCGACCGCTTCAGCTTCACCGACAAGCCGCTGAACCTGAGCGGACTGCCGCCGATCCGCATCGACGGGCTGCACTGGGCACGCTGATGGGCGGGCCGACGGGCGGGCGAGCCGAGCCCCTGGACTGGGTGCTCAGCGCCCGCGACAACCGCCACGGGCACGGGCTGCGGCTGGCCCCTCAGCCGCCGCTGCCGCCCGACGCCCACCCGGCCTCGCATGCAAGCGCGGCCGCGCGGCTGTGGGTCGACAGCAGCCGCCGCTTCCAGACGCTCGAGGGCTTCGGCGGTGCCTTCACGGAGGCCGCCGCGGCGACCTGGCAGAAGCTTTCCGCCACGCAGCAGCAGCGCTTGCTGCGCGAGTACTTCGACCCGCTGCACGGCCACGGCTACACGCTGTGCCGCGTGCACATGAACAGCTGCGACTTCGCGCTGGGCCACTACGCCCACGTCGAGGCGGCCGGCGACCACGCGCTGGCCAGCTTCGACATCGGGCGCGACCGCCAGGCCCTGCTGCCGATGATCCAGGCCGCGCAGCGCGCGGCCGGCCGGCCGCTGAAGCTGCTGGTCTCGCCCTGGAGCCCGCCGGCCTGGATGAAGGACAACGGCCGCATGAACGACGGCGGCCGCCTGCGGCCCGACTGCCGCGCCGCCTGGGCCC
>DDSQ01000168.1:9652-11234 GCA_002343845.1 Planctomycetes bacterium UBA2386
TCGGTGCAGAACGAGCCCGAGGCGCGGCAGCGCTGGGACTCCTGCCTGTACACCGCGGAGGAGGAACGCGACTTCGTGCGCGAGCACCTCGGGCCGGCGCTGCACGCCGCGGGCCTGGGGCACGTGCGCATCGTCGTGTGGGACCACAACCGCGACGCGATGGTCGAGCGCGCCAGCGTGATCTACGGCGACGCCGAGGCGGCGAAGTACGTGTGGGGCACGGGCTTCCACTGGTACCTGGAAGACCACTTCGATCATGTGCAGCTGGTGCACGACGCCTGGCCCGACAAGCAGCTGCTGTTCACCGAAGGCTGCCAGGAGGGCGGCCCGCACTGGGATCGCTGGGAGCTGGCCGAGCGCTACGCGCGCTCGATGATCAACGACCTCAACCGCTGGACCGTGGGCTGGATCGACTGGAACCTGCTGCTCGACGAACAGGGCGGCCCCAACCACGTCGGCAACTTCTGCAGCGCGCCCTTCCTGGCCGTGCCGGCCGAGGACGGCCTGCACGCACAGAGCTCGTTCGCGGCGCTCGGCCACTTCGCGCGCTACGTGCAACCGGGCGCGCAGCGCGTGCTGGCCGCGGCCACGCGCGAGGCACTGGAGTGCACGGCATTCGTCAACCCGGACGACAGCGTGGCCGTCATCGTGCTCAACCGCAGCGATCACGACCTGGCCTTCTCGCTGGCCATCGACGGCGCCGTTCATGCCGCCGACCTGCCGGCGCACGCCATCGCCACGTACCGACGCCGGGGCCGGCGATGACCGCGCCTGGCTCCGCGGCCCCGCGGTTGCTGGCCGACATCGGGGGCACCAACGCCCGCTTCGCCTGGCAGGCCGGACCGTGCGCGCCGGTCGAAGCCGTGCTCACCCTGCCGTGTGCCGAGCACGGCTCGCTGGCCGAGGCCGTGCACCGCTACCTGCGGCAAAGCCGCCGCACGATGCCGCCGGACTGTGCCATCGCCATCGCCAACCCGGTGGTCGGCGACCGGGTGTCCATGACCAACCGCCACTGGACCTTCTCGATCCGCGAGCTCAAGGCCCGACTCGGCCTGCGGCGACTGCTGGTGCTCAACGACTTCACGGCGCTGGCGCTGGCGCTGCCGCGCCTGGGCACCTCCGACCGCTGGCAGCTCGGGGGCGGCGACGCGGAGCCGGGGGCGGCCATCGGGCTGATCGGCCCGGGCACCGGCCTGGGCGTCTCGGGGCTGCTGCCCGACGGCCGCGGCGGCTGGCTGCCGATCCAGGGCGAAGGCGGCCACGGTACGCTGGGCGCGACCACCGTGCGCGAAGACGCCGTGCTGGCGCTGCTGCGCGAGTGGCACGGGCATGTCTCCGCCGAGCGGGCCATCTGCGGCCAGGGGCTGGTAGACCTGCACTCGGCCCTGCAGCAGCTCGACGGCGCACCGGGTGAGCAGCTGCCCGCCGAGGCCATCACCGAAGCGGCCCTCGCCGGTCGTGACGCCCGCTGCTCCGAAGCCCTGGAGCTGTTCTGCGCCTTCCTGGGCATCGCCGCCGGCAACCTGGCGCTCACGCTGGGCGCACGCGGAGGTGTCTACATCGGCGGCGGCATCGTGCCGCG
>DDSQ01000051.1 GCA_002343845.1 Planctomycetes bacterium UBA2386
TGGCGTAGCGTTCGGGAAACAGCAAGCCGCCATCGTAAGGAAAGATCTCGACATCAGCGCTGCCGCTGGCGCGGGTCGCCAGAGCGCGGTCGTTGCCGACGAGTTTCTCGCAAGCGGCAGCGAGGTCCTGACGGTCCGCCGGGGGGAGCTGCTTCAGCCAGCCATCGGCGGCGAAGCGGGTCAGCGCCGTGAAGCGCTCGCTTCTTCCGACCACTCGCTTGATGCAGCCGAGGGCATCGAGCTGCTCGCCGCGGCTGAGACCGAAGCGGGGCGGGAAGGACTGCCGATCCTTGGGCAGGACCGATTCGCGCAGGCCGTCGAAGGAGCATTTCGGGATGCCGACGCCCTTGTCGGCGTCGGCAGCCGCGAACATCGGTGCGAAGTCACGCGTGTTCTTGCGCGCGGCAAGGGTTTTCTTCAGGTTGTCGTAGGCGACGCGGTACGGCGGCCTGTCGCCCTCGCCGACGGCGGGGATCGCTGCCCAGGCGGCGTAGGCCTCGATGGCGTCAGCGACCTGGCGTTGCCAGAAGTCGTCGCGCAGACTGACGCCGGCTTGCCGCCAGTCGCGCATCGCGTCTGCGGCGAAACTGGCCAGGCGATCGCGGGCCGCCTGCTTGACCTCTTCGGCGATGGCGCGGATGCCCGCCGCGTCGACGCCGTCGATCTGTCCGAGCAGGATGTTCGACAGGTTGCTGTCCTGCTGCGGGTTGTCCTGCTGGACGCGCGACGCGAGCGGGTAGATGAGTTGCGCCCGATGGTCGGTCATCTTCGCCGCAGCGGCGCGCACGAGTTCGGAAAGGATGTAGCTGCCGGCCCAGAGGTCGCGACTGCGCCGCGCCGCGGCGATGAAGCCCTGCACCGGGCCGATGGAGATTTCGAGGAGCCAGGAGTTCATGGCGTCGCGCCTTTCTGGAAGTACTCGAGAAACGCCAACAGGACGTCGGACTTGTCGCCACCAAGATGCCGCAGACCGCGCGGCAGAACGTCGCGTCGGCGAGCCGGGTCGATCGGCCACCACGTTCGTTGCGCAATCGCGATGGCGGTCGAGCTGCCGGTCTTCAACTTCAATGCGCGTTTGCGCAGGTCGTTGTGCGTCGGCAGGAGCAGTACGACGGAGCGATAGATCGTCTTGTTGCCGCGGGTTTCTGGCCAGGCCGAGAAGATCAGCGGGCTGGCAAAACGGTCGCGCCGCGTTTCGCCATCGTCGGCGACCTCCAGCGTCGAGGCAGATGGATCCCCGTACCGCTCGTCCGGCTTGAACTGGAAGACGATCGGCAAACCGAACAGGGCGCGGGGAAACAGCACGGGGGTGCTGCTGGCGAGTGCGAAACGGTTGTCCGGTCGCGCACGTCGGGTGAGGTTGCGCACGGCGTTGGCTTCCGGCCAGTAGCTGCCACCGGGGCGCGCACCGGTACCGGTACCGCGTGCCAGCCCCGGCTTCTGCCGGAAGTCGACGAGGCATTGGACTCCGGCTTCGACGGCTTTGCGGTAATCATCGCAAGGCCCATCTGCTAAGTCCGGCATGGTGTAGAGGATAGTCTTCGCCGCGTCGCGATCGGTCTTGCTGCCAAAGACGCGTCCACCGTCCGCATCGACTACTTCCAGCGCACCCAGCCCGCGCCGCCGACGTGCGCCAACGCCGCCGAAGCTCGCCCACATGCGCAGCGCCTGGAGAACGCCTTCCTCGCAGGTCTCGATGCGCAGCAGGAGGATGAATTCCAGAGGCCGATTGCACGGCAACCAGTCAACCGATGCACCGCTGTCGGTAACGATCATCTTGCCCAGCACCGATCCATCCTTGGGCGAGGTCCTACAGGCGACCGCGGGAACCTCGACGCGCACGCTCACGCGGCTGGCAGCGACGCAGCCTTCCGCGCCCAGCCCGCCCCAAATGGCCCGCTCCGACTCGAACAGCTTGCCGCTGTCGGGCTTGCCGTCGGCAGCCAGATGTTCCGGGCGATGGCGATTGAGCAATCGCCACCAGTAGCGCAGTTGTCCGCGGATCGCCGTGGCGCGGATCGGCATTTCGCGATCGACTTCGCCAGGGGTGACGCCGCCGCCGTACATCGGCGTCACCAGTTTGCAGGTGTAGCGGCGCCAGGTGTCGCCGCTGTCACGCATTCGCTGCTCCACATTGGCCTGCAACCGCTCCGGGTCCAGTTCCGGCGTCGCCTGTTTCGTCTTCATGAAAATCCTCCGATCGTCTGTGCGGCCGTCGCTGCCGCCTGCGTGCTCATTGCCTTGCCCCGACTTCGTATGCACCAAAACCGAACGCCGTCTTGCCGCCAATCTGCACCTGCTGCCCGGCGACCAGCCACGGCAGCGTCTGGCTCATCTCGCCGGCGTAGCGCAGCTCGCCGAGCAGGCCGCCGAAGTGCATCTGCTGCTGCGTTCGCGCCGATCGCCGGTCGAGCCGCTGCCAGCGAACGTCTGCCGCGAGCCGCGTGACCTGCCGCGCCTCGTCGATGAGGGGGCCGCGGTCGCTCTTGGCGAGCGGCGGCGGGCTGCCGATGACGTGCGCCAATTGGTCGAGGCGGCCGAACAGCCGGTGCACGAGCTGGCTGTAGTCGGGTGCGTGCCGCAACAGCGCGCCGCCCTCCTTGATGTGCAGCGGCGACAGCAGGCGGACGCCGATCTGCCGCGGCGCCGGGCCGGCAGCCAGCCAGTCGGCGAAGTCGGTGCACGGCGGCGGCTGCAGCAGGCCGTCGGCAGCGCTGAAGTAGGGCGCCTCGCCGTCGGGCAGCAGGACGCTGGCGGCTTCGAGGCGGAAACGGCCGGCCGGGTCGATGCCGCTTTCGCCGAGCCGGGCGATCGCCTGCGTGCACGCGAGCAGGTGCTGGCAGGCGTCGCCGAAGAGGTTGAGCCGCAGCGTCAGCAGGCTGCCGGGCCGGAAGCGTTCGCCGGCGGGTGCGCCCAGGGCGTAGAGGCGGGCATCGTCGCGACCGCCGTAGAGCAGCCGGAACGATGCCGGAAAGTGTCGCTCGAGCATCATGCCGAGGCCGCCGTGCCAGAGGCTGCCGGCGTAGCCGGGGAAGGCAAGGCCGGCGGAGCGCAGCGTCAGGCGCAGCGGCGCGATCGGGAAAGGGTTGGGGTGTTGGTTCACGTATCGATCGGCATCAGTGGGTGAACAGGGCCTTGCGCAGTTGCCGCAGGCGGGTGCGCAGGCGATCTTCGTCGGCGAGCGTGCGTTCGCTCTCGGCGGTGTGCGGGCGGACGCCGTGCGCGAGGGAATTGCGCAGGTCGACGAGCGCGCGCAATTTGGGCGTCGTCTTGCTCGCCGCCTGGTAGGCCTGCTTGCGGTTCGCGAAACCGTCGGCATCGCCGAGCCCCTGCTGTTTGCACGCGCGGGTGATGCAGGCTTCGTAGAGGAAGGCGGCGGCGCGCAGGTAGTCGCGGCGTTCGAGGTAGCCGTCGGCGAGCGAGCGTTCCCAGTCTTCGCGCGCCGGACCGCGAAACCAGCCGATGCGTTGCTCGAGCGTCTCGCCGAAGAGGGCGCCGAGCGGGCCGCGATGCGCCTCGACCGCCGGGAAGACGCTGCTCAGCGTCTCGCGCGCGCGGACGGGATTGCTCGTCCTCTCGAAGTAGGCGGCACGCGCGAGTCGTTCGGCGCTGCCTTTCTCCATGCCGTCGGCTGCGAGCAGCGGCGCGAAGACGCCATAGTCGCCGTCCTTGTCGTAGGTGGCGAGCGCGTCGACCCAGTCGAGCATGGTCAGCAGGCCACCGAGCTGCAGCACCGGCGTCTCGCCGGCGCTGTTGCGCATGTCGTAGGCGCCGTAGTAGAGCTCTTCGACCTCGACGCCGGCGACGCGCTCGAGATAGCGCGCGGCGACCAGTGCGAGCATCGGCAGGTGGCGAAAGCCGTGCGTCAGGTCGAGAGACAGCCGTTCGCCACGGCTGACGACAGCGGCCAGCGCGTGCAGGATGTCGACCTGCTCGGCGGTGTCACGGGCGTACGGAATCAGCAGGCAGTCGACCGGGATGCCGAGTTGCTCGGCGAGCCGGCGGCGCGGCAGTTCGAGCAGATCCGGCGTGACGGTCTCGGCTTCGGTGGCCGCCATCAGGCGCAGGATGTCCTCGTCGGCGTTCCCCTGCCGGTCGAAGAAGGCGTCCCACATGCTGCCGGAGGTGCCGACGAGGATCAGCCGCTGCGGCTGGAGATAGTCGGCGAGGGCGAGTCCGAACCAGGGGACGGTGCGCGCGAAGTCGGCGGCGAAGCGGTAGGTGGTCTCCTGGTAGCCGGTCCGCTGGGCGTCGAGGCGGCCTTTGCCGAGGAAGCTGAGGAGGGTGGTCATGGGGGTTCTCCGGAAGGGGCTTCAGTCGCCGCCGCCGACGTCGATGGCGTCGTAGCACACCGCCGACGACGGCAGGGCGAGGCGGTAGCGGCGCGGCCGGCGGCCGCCGTCGCTGACCAGGTAGGGCGCTGCGGCGGCGCCGAGCTGCTGCTCGAGGAGGCGGCGCAGCTTCGACAGATGCGCCGAGAAGTAGCCGCCGTCC
>DDSQ01000167.1 GCA_002343845.1 Planctomycetes bacterium UBA2386
GCGCCGGTGACGATGTGCACCTTCACCTCGAGCCGGCTGCCGCTCATGCCGATCGGCTCCTTGACCTCGTGACCGTCGATCACGAATTCCTGCGGCTCCACCAGCAGCAGCCGCTGGTCGTTCGGGATGTTGATGGCCTTGGCGGTCTCGACGACGCGGTTGACGTCCACCGGCGTGACCTCGCGGTTATCGCGCACGATGACCATGCCGGTGCTGTTGAGGCCGCGGATGTGGCTGCCGGTGATGCCGGTGTAGACGCGGTCGATCTTGCAGGCGGCCATCATCTCGGCCTCCTTCAGCGCCTGCTGGATGCTCTGCACGGTGGCGTCGATGTTGACGACGACGCCGCGCTTCAGGCCGTGCGTCGGTGCCACGCCCAGGCCGGCCAGCCGCAGCTCGCCGCCCGGCAGCACCTCGGCCGCGACGACCATCACCTTCGCGGTGCCGATGTCCAGGCCGAACACCATGTCCTTGTAGTCCTTGGCCATGTGGCGCTTCCTCGGGTTCCCTCAGTTCGCCCGCGCGGCGGGGTTCGCACGGCCGCGGGTCGGTGCATTCGTGTTCGTGCCGGCGGCGGCACCGGTGCCGACGCCGCGCAGGCGCACCGCGTAGCCGTCGGCGTGGCGCAGGTCGGCGTACTGCAGCGGCGCGTTCCAGCGCGCGGTGACCTGGTCCAGCGTGCGCACGAAGCGCTCGCATCGCGCGACCAGCTCGTCCTCGCTGCCGCGGCCCAGCTCGACGACAGCGCCGCTGTCCAGCTCCACGCGCCAGGAGCCGCGGCCGCTGAGCCGCACGCGGTCCACCACCAGGTCCAGCCCGGCGAACAGCGGGCGCAGGCGCTGCAGCAGCGCCAGCATCTGCGCCGCGCTGCCCTCCGGCCCGGCCAGCCGCGGCAGCGCCTCGTCCTCCACCTCGCCCAGGTTGGCGGCGAACACCTCGCCGTAGGTGTTGACCAGGCGGTCGCCCAGCAGCCCGGCGGTGCTGCCCTCGGCGTCGTCGACGGCGCCGGCCGCCCCCTCCCACAGCGCGGCCGGGCGGTGTTCCTCCAGGTCCACCGCCAGGCGGTCCGGCCAGACGCGGCGCACGACGGCGCGGCGCACCCAGGGCACGGCCTCGAACGCGGCGCGGCCCTGCTGCAGGTCGATGCCGTAGAAGTTGCCGGCCAGCAGCGGCGTCGCGTTGGCGCGTATCGTCGGCACGCTGTTGCGCGCCAGGTCGCCGCCGAGCTCGATGGCGCGGATCGGAAACAGCGGCGAACGCGTCAGCCACAGCACGCCGGCGGCCAGCAGGCCGAGGCCGACGCCGACGAAGACGGTGCTCGCCACCGCATTCATCAGCCGCACGTCGCCCGGCAGCACGGCAGCCGCCGGGGCGGCGGCCGTGCGGGAGCGGGTCAGCGTGCGGGCCATGGCGGGTCTCGGTCCCTCAGCCGCGCTGCGCGTCCAGCGCCGCGTCGCACAGCAGGCGCAGGCACAGCTGCTCGTAGCTGATGCCGGCGGCGCGCGCCGACATCGGCACCAGCGAGTGGCCGGTCATCCCGGGGCTGGTATTCATCTCGAGCAGGAAGATCGCGCGGTCGCTCGCCCGCAGCATCAGGTCGGCGCGCCCCCAGCCGCGGCAGCCCAGCGCGCGGTAGGCGGCCACGGTCAGGCGCTGCACCTCGGCTTCTTCCTCGGGGGCCAGGCCGCTGGGGCAGCGGTAGCCGGTGTCGTCGCTGAAATACTTGTGCTCGTAGTCGTAGTTGCCCTCGGGCGCGTCGATGCGCACCACCGGCAGCGCCTGCGCCGCGTCGCCGGCGCCCAGCACCGGGCAGGTCAGCTCGATGCCCTCGATGAATTCCTCGCACAGCACGTCGGCGTCGTACTGCGCGGCCAGCTTCACGGCGGCGTCCATCTGGCTGTAGCCGGCGACCTTGGTGATGCCGATGGAGCTGCCCTCGCGCGGCGGCTTGACGATCAGCGGCAGCCCGATGCGGTCGGGCACCGCGACCACGTCCTCGCGGCCCTGGTGGCCCGGCGCCAGCCACACCCAGCGCGGCGTCGGCAGGCCTTCGGCCACCCACACGCGCTTGGTCATCACCTTGTCCATCGCGATGCTGCTGGACATCACGCCCGAGCCGGTGTAGGGGATGCCCATCAGCTCCAGCGCGCCCTGCACGGTGCCGTCCTCGCCGTGGCGGCCGTGCAGCGCGATGAAGACGCGGTCGAAGCGTTCGGCCTCCAGCTCCCACAGCGCGCGCTCGGCCGGGTCGAAGGCCATCGCGTCCACGCCCTGCGACTGCAGTGCGGCCAGCACGCCGCGGCCGGACATCAGCGAGACCTCGCGTTCCGCACTCGTGCCGCCCATCAGCACGGCCACGCGGCCCAGGCTCTTCACGTCGACATTCATGCCCTGACCTCCGCAGTGGCTTGCCCGGCGCCTTGCAGCAGCGCCGGCGGCAGCGCCGCGATCGAGCCGGCGCCCATCACCAGCAGCACGTCGCCGCCGCGCGCCGCGGCGCGCACGGCCGGCGCCAGGTCGGCGAGCGCGGCGAGAAACTGCACGTCGGCGCGGCCGGCCTGCTGCACCGCGCGCGCCAGCGCAGCGCCGTCGGCGCCTTCGATCGGCGCCTCGCCGGCGGCGTAGACCTCGGTCAGCAGCACGGCGTCGAAGCGCGCGACGACGGCCGCGAAGTCGGCCAGGCAGTCGCGTGTGCGCGTATAGCGGTGCGGCTGGAAGACCAGCGCCAGCCGCCGGCCCGGGAAGGCGCCGCGCGCGGCCGCCAGCACCGCGGCCAGTTCCACCGGGTGGTGGCCGTAGTCGTCGATCACGGTCGCGCGGCCGCCGTCGGCGGTGGCGATCTCGCCCCAGCGCTGGAAGCGCCGGCCCACGCCCTGGAACGCGGCCAACGCACGCTGCGCGGCGGCGTCGGGCAGAGCAAGCTCGCGGGCGACGGCGATCGCAGCCAGCGCATTGCGCACGTTGTGCTCGCCGGCCAGCGCCAGCTCCACCGGCAAGTCCGTGTGGCCGGCCTGGCGCGCAACGAAGCGCATGCGCCCTCCGGGCAGCGCCTGCACGTCGAAGGCACGCAGGTCGGCGCCCTCGCCCAGCCCGTAGGTCGTGACCGGCCGTTCGACGCGCGGCAGCACCGCGCGCACGCCGGCATCGTCGCTGCACAGCATGGCGCGGCCGTAGAACGGCAGCCGGTGCAGGAAGTCGGAGAA
>DDSQ01000058.1:0-4066 GCA_002343845.1 Planctomycetes bacterium UBA2386
CCGCGGCGAGCCCCCCGCTCCCCGCCCCCCGCCCGGCTACCCCCTCCGCCCGGCTACCCCTGCGGCATCGGCATGGGCAGCTCGAGCGACATGCCCGAGCCCCCGATTCCGAGCGCATCCGGGAGGACCAGCGCCCCGACCTGTTCGGCGGCGCGCCGGAAGCGGGCCACGGACTCGGCCTCGATGCCATCCGCCGGATCGCCTGCCGAACGAATCGCCAGGCGCACGACCCCCTGGTCCTCCTGGACCTCGAGGCTGCGCGCGCCAGCACCCTGCGTGCGCTCGCCGACCAGGGCCAGCGCCTCGCGAACCAGGGTGGCCAGGTCGGCGGCGTTCCCCCACCATGGACCCTGCGCAGCACCGGTGACGTAGATGGGCTGCTCCGGCACCGCAACCCGTGCCGCGACTTCATGGCACAAGGCGCCGACGTCGATCGGCTCGATTCCGGTGGCCGCGAGCGAGGTCTCGCGCTGCAGGTCGGCCTGCGCGACATCCGCCCAATCGAGCACCGCGACCAGATCGCGGACGGCGCCCTTGAGTTGCGCGCGCGACGCTTCGGCGATCGAGGTGTCGAGTTCTTGGATGCGATCGCGCAGTTCGCCGAGCAGGAGCTGCACGTTCTCGACTTGCATGGCGAAGCGCCGGCCGAGCTGCTGCGCCGACTCCGCCCCCCGCCGCCAGCCGAACTCGGCATCGCGCCGCGGAGCGACGACCAGCACTTCGCCGCCAGCGCGGGCCGGCGCCGGCAGCACATAGTCAGGGGCCGCGGGGGCGAGGACGGTCGTTGGCTTCTGGGACATGGGTCGATCCCACGCCGCGGCGATCGCCGTGGCATGGCCGTTTGGACATCGGCCAGGCGTGGACGTTGGCTTTAGCTCCGGCGATTCCGCCACCCCGCGCCGGCCCCGCGGCGGGTAGCGTTCGCCCATGGACCTCGCGGCAGCCGCCTCGCGGAGCGCGGCGGACTGACATGGGCCTCGCTCCCGACACGATCCGCGCGATCGCCCACGAAGTCGGCTTCGACCTCGTTCGCTTCGGCCCGGCGGGCCCGGGCGAACACGGCGCGCACTTCCTGCGGTGGCTCGATGCCGGCCGCCACGGCGAGATGCAGTACCTCGCCGACAACCGCGACCGCATCCTCGACCCCGATCGCTGGCGGCCCGGCGTGCGCTCCGCGATCACGCTCGCCGTCGACTACGGCGGACCACCTGGCGAGCTGCCGGGTGGCGGCCGCGTCGCTCGCTACGCCGTCGGCCGCGACTACCACCGCTGGCTGCGCGACCGCGTGTTCACGCTGCGCGAACGGCTCGAGGCGGCGGGACTGCCGTACGGTTCGATGAACGGGGGCGCCGACGCCGTTCCCGTGCTCGAGCGCGCGCTGGCCGTGCGGTCCGGCATCGGCTTCCTCGCCAAGAGTGCCATGGTCATCTCGCCGACCCACGGTCCGTGGCTGCAGCTCGCCGAACTGCTCACCGCCGAGGAACTGCCGCCCGACGCACCCGCCCCGGGCACCTGCGGCACCTGCACGGCGTGCTTGCAGGCGTGTCCGACCGGCGCGATCACCGCACCGTTCGAAGTCGATGCCCGCCGGTGCCTGAGCTACACGACCATCGAGCAGCGCGGGTTCATCGCGCCGGACCTGCGCAGCAAGCAGGGCGAGTGGCTGTTCGGCTGCGACGTCTGCGTCGAGGTCTGTCCGTTCACCAGCAAGAGCCCGCGCCTGCACGAGCTCGCCGGTAATCGGCCGCGGGACCTGCAGCCGCATCCCGCCGTCCGCACCTGGACGCTCGTCGACGTCCTGGCGATGGACGAGTCGCGCTGGGCGAACGAGTTCGTCGGCACGGCGATGCGCCGCGCGACGCGGACCGGCCTGCGCCGCAACGCCGCGATCGTGCTCGGCAACCGCGGCGACGATGCCGCACTGCCCGCGCTCGCACAGGCGCTTCACGACGCGGATCCGGTCGTGCGCGGCCACGCAGCGTGGGCCATCGGCCGCATCGCGCCGCGGCACTCGTCGCTGCACGCCGCGCGCGCGCAGGAGACCGACGAACGGGTGCGCGGCGAGATCGACGATGCGCTGGCCGGCGCCGCCACGCAGCCGTAGCGGTCAACACCGCCCCGACGAACAGTCGTCGCTGGACCGCCGCTGGCTCGCGCGTGGAGCGCGCGCGGCCACAGCCTCATCGCGGCAGCAGCGCTCGCAGTTGCTCGAGCACGGGGCCGACGGCCTTCTGCACGTCGGCATTGTTCGACAGCGCGCTGACCTGCGCCTGCAGTGCCTTCACCGCGTCCTTGCCGAGCGACGCCGCGAGCTTGTCGGCGCCGCCGAGTTGCTGCGCTTGCGCCTGCAGATCGGCGACCAGCTTCGTCAGCGCGGCCTTCGCCTGCTGCGCCGTCGCGCCGTCGGCGATGCCGTTCAGCGACTTCCCGATGTCGGACCAGGCCTGCTGCAGCATCGGCATCGCCGCCGCCATCTGCTGCTGCGCCTGCTGCATCCCGCGCTGCACCTCGCCCATCGCCTGGTTCATCGCCTTCTGCATCGAGGCGTCGGCGCTGTCGCCGCAGCCAACCAGGAACGCACAAGCCGACACCAGTACGAGCGTGGAGATCTTCATCACGGAGGACTCTACCCACGTCGTCCGAAGCCCGCGACGGTCGCACCGACGCGACGCCCTGCTCGGCGTGGCCATGCCATCGCCGCGACCCGACCCACCACCGGGCAGCCCACATGCGCACCGTCCAGCGAACTCCACCGTGCCGTTGCCACGACGCCGCGCGCCGCACAGGCCACGGCGGCGATGGCACGGCCGCGTTGGCGAAAAGCCGGGACTTGGCAGCCGTGTTGCTCCTCTGCCGGCGTGAAGAAGACCACCCGCACCACGACGCCCGCCCGCGCTGCCAACACCGAGTTCTACACCGAGACCAAGTGGTGCGAGGCCTGCCGCCGCTACGTGGGCTTCCTGATGAGCGTCGACCACAGCTACTGCATCGACTGCGGCGGCCGCGTGCGTCTGTTCAGTGGCAACGACCGCGCGCGCTTCGGCGAGACCGTGCAGCGCCACCGCTGGCAGGCGTCGTGAACGCGACGCCCGACCGCGACACCAACCGCATTCTCCGTCCCTGATCCCCGCAAGCGATCCGCCGGTCACCTCCCGGCTGGTCGCTTGCGTTCTTTTCGGCGCGTCCGCATCCTGGCGGCTTTCCCGCCTCGCGAGGAGCGCCGTGCAGCTGCCCGAATTCCGCAACGAACCGTTCACCGACTTCACCCGCCCCGAAAACCAGCAGGCCTTCGAGCAGGCCCTGTCGAAGGTGAAGAAGGACGTGCTCGGCCGCACGTGGTCGTGCTGGATCGGCGGCGAGGAGGTGCGCGGCACGGCGACGTTCGAGGTGGTCGATCCGGGCGAGGTGACGCGGGTGATCGGTCGCTTCCCGAAGCTGACGGCGGCCGAAGCCAACCTGGCGGTCGAGAAGGCGCACGCGGCGTTTCCCGCCTGGAGCGAGACGCCGGCGTCCGAACGCTTCGCGATCTTCATGAAGGCGGCGCAGCGGATGCGCGAACGCAAGCACGAGTTCTCGGCGCTGCTCTGCTTCGAAGTGGGCAAGTCGTGGGCCGAGGCCGACGCCGACACCGCCGAGGCGATCGACTTCCTCGAGTACTACGCGGGCCAGATGCTGCGCCTCGCCCAGCCGCAGCCGGTGACGCCGGTGGCCGGCGAGCGGAACCAGATGATCTACATCCCGCTCGGCGTCGGCGTGATCATCCCGCCGTGGAACTTCCCGCTCGCGANNCAACACCGTCGTCGTCAAGCCGGCGAGCCAGTCGCCGGCGATCGCGGCGATGTTCGTGCAGTTGATGCACGAGGTCGGGCTTCCCAAGCACGTGCTCAACTTCATCACGGGTCCGGGCAGCGAAGTCGGCGGCGCCTGCGTGCAGCACAAGCTCACGCGCTTCATCTCGTTCACGGGCAGCCGCGACGTGGGACTCTGGATCTTCGAGAAGTCGAGCAAGACCCAGCCTGGCCAGATCTGGATGAAGCGGCTCGTCGCCGAGATGGGCGGCAAGGAC
>DDSQ01000058.1:4097-4568 GCA_002343845.1 Planctomycetes bacterium UBA2386
GAAGTGCTCGGCGTGCAGCCGGGCGATCGTGCACGCGGCCGTCTACGACGAGTTCGTGCGCCGCATCGTGCCGAAGGTCGAGGCGATCCGGATCGGCCACCCGAGCGAGCGCACGGTCGCCTTCGGGCCGATGGTCGACGGCGCCGCCAAGCGCAAGACCCTCGAGTACATCGAGACCGGCCGCAAGGAAGGCCGCCTGCTGATCGGCGGCAAGGAAGGGCCGAAGAGCGGACACTTCGTGATGCCCACGGTGTTCGCCGACGTGTCGCCGACGGCGACGATTGCGCAGGAGGAGATCTTCGGCCCGGTGCTGGCGATCATCCGCGTGCGCGACTTCGAGGAGGGGCTCGCCGTCGCCAACAACACCGAGTACGGCCTGACCGGCTCCGTGTTCACGAACGTCGACAAGCACAAGGATCTCGCCCGCCGCCGCTTCCACGTCGGCAACTTCTACATCAACCGCAAGTGCAC
>DDSQ01000058.1:4598-5505 GCA_002343845.1 Planctomycetes bacterium UBA2386
CTGCTGCAGTTCCTGCAGGCGAAGACGATCAGCGAGAAGCTGGGCTGAAGGACGGCCCGCAGCCGTCGGACCGACCGTGGACCGTCGCCACTTCGCTGCCGAACACCTGCGGCTGCTGCAGCTCGAACGCGCGGCGGAGATCGCCGAGGCGGAACGGCTGCTGCGCGCCCGCAGCGACGCCGAACTGCAGGCGCGCGGCACCACGCTGCTGCGGCTGGAAGTCGTCGACCTCGAGCCCGGCTTCGGCGGTCGGCTGCACGCGGTGCTGCGCCCGAGCCGCCAGCCGCAGCTCCCAGCCCATCGGTTCGGCCCGGGCGACGTCGTCGCCGTGCGTGCGGCCGGCGACGGCGCTCCCGTGGGCACAGCCGTGTTCGTGCGCGCGCGCGACGACCAGGTCACGATCGCCCTCGACGACGAGGACGTCGAACTGCCGCCGCTGGTCCGCCTCGACCAGATCGTCACCGACGTCACGTTCCGGCGGCTCGAGGGCGCGCTGCGCGAACTGCAGCGCGACAAGAAGGGCGACGAGGCGCGGTTCCTCGACGTGCTGTTCGGCGAGCGCGACCCGGAGTTCGCGAGCAAGCCGGCGGACGCGGCGATCCGCTGGTTCGACGACACTCTCGACGACTCGCAGCGCCTGGCGATCGCCAACGCCCTGCGCGCCGAGCACGTGGCGCTGATCCACGGCCCGCCCGGCACCGGCAAGACCACCGCGGTCGTCGAGCTGATCCGCCACGCCGTCGCCGCGGGCGAACGCGTGCTCGCGTGCGCACCCTCGAACGTCGCCGTCGACAACCTCGCCGAACGGCTGCTGCGCGCCGGCTTGCGCATCGTGCGCATCGGCCACCCGGCACGCGTGCACGCCGCGGTGCGCGACGTGTCGCTCGCGGCCCTCGTCGCCGACGCG
>DDSQ01000079.1 GCA_002343845.1 Planctomycetes bacterium UBA2386
TCCTTGAAGCCGCCATGACGCGTGTCCTGGCCGTCGCCGCGGCGGGTGTCCTTGAAATCGTCGCGATGCGTGTCCTTGAAGTCGTCGCGCGCCGTGTCCTTGAAGCCGGTGTGGCGCGAGTCCCGGAAGTCGCCGGGCCGCGTGTGCGCGACATCCCCGTCGTGCGGCGTCTGCCCGGGCGGGTTCTCGAAGTCCAGCGCGAAGACCTGCGGCGCGCTGCTGTCGCCGTCGCCATCGCGCGCGACGGCTTGCAGCAAGGTGCTCTGCTGGACCAGCCGCGACTCGCCCGTGGCGCCATCGAGGGCCACGCGGAAGCTGGAGCAGTTGCCGCCGGTGATCTCGATGCGCTCGAAACAGCGGTCCCCCAGCTGCCCGGGGCCGACCGAGAAGCTCACCGCCCCGTCCTTGTCGCCCCTGACCGTGCCCGTGGCCAGCACCTCGCCGGACTCGCCGTAGGCCTTCCAGGACAGCGACTCCTTGGCCCCGAGGCCCTGCGTGCTGAAACTCGCCTGGCGCATGTCGGTGTCGAAGTCCAGGCCCAGGCGCTCGCCGGCGTCGATCCAGGTGTTGCCGACGCCGATCCCGGACGAGCCGAGGTTGACGGCGGCCGAAGCGCAGCGCGTGGCGCCGCTCAGGCTCACCGGCAGGCCCCCGCTCGCGTCGCGCAGCACGTAGCCCGCGGACGCGTCACCGGTGCTCACCGTGTACGCACCCGCGGTGAACAGGGTCGGATCCAGCGCACGCAGCATCGTCGCCTGGTACTCGCCGGTGGCGGCGTCCGGCGCCACCGTGAAGACCACGGTGCCGTCCTCGGCCACGGCGTACAGGGCGCCGGTGGACGGGCTGTCCTCGTACTGCAGCCGCATGCCCTGGTAGCGCAAGGCCTGGGTGACCGTGCTGCCATCGGCCCCGGTGTGGAAGGCGGTGATGAACCCGTCGGCGTCGACCGAGCGGCCGCCGAGCACGATGGACGCGCCGGCGTCGTCGGCACCGATCGCGAAGCCCAGGTCGCCGGACGCCGTGGCGCCCACCGTCGCGCCGAGGGTGAGCGACTCGGCCGGCGCGGCGGCCCGCACGCTGTCGTCCTCCACCGTCACGCACAGCGGGGTGTGGGTGCTGCCGTCGCCGTTGGTCACGCACACGGTCAGTTCGAAGCCCAGCGTGTCCTCGCTGCCGGCATCGGCGTGATCCAGCGGACCCGAAAGGCGCAGGCGGTAGTGCCCGCCCTCGTCGATCGTGGCCGTGAAGACGACACGCTCGCCGGCGCTGCCGACCAGCGTGCCGGTGCCCGAACCGCTCCAGGTGATCGCCTGGCCGCCGCTGCTCAGTGCGGTGCCCGGCGCCACGAAGGCGAAGGTGGGCGTGCCGCCGGCGTCGCCCGGGGCGAGTTCCACGACACCGCTGGCGCACGCGCGGTCGGTGGTGTCGGGCGTGCCCGCGCTGTCGGCGTTGGCGCCGGCCAGGCCTTCCTCCGAGAGCGTGGCGCCACCCAGGCCGATGACGACCGGCTTGTCGTCCACCGGGGTCACCGTCAGCTCGAGGGTGGCCTCGCTGCTCAACTCACCGTCGCTGACGGTGTAGGTGATCGGCGGGACCGGGCCGTGGTAATCCCGCGCGGGCGTGAAACTCGCGTCGCCGTTCGCGGCCAGCGCGAAGCTGCCCACACCGGCCAGCAGCACCGTGCTGCCTGCGGGGAAGCTGCTGCCCAGGCCCGCCACGCTGAACTGCGTGACGCTGAGGCTGCTGCCGGCATCCGGGTCGCGGTCGTTGGCCAGCACGTTGGCGCTGGCCGCGGTGTCCTCGGCCAGCGTGACGAGGTCGGCAACGGCAACCGGTGGCGCGTTCCCGCTCGTCACGGCCACCTGCAGGGCCTGCAGGTCGACCCCGCCGCGGCCGTCGCTGACCTGCACATCCACGGCGTAGACGTTGTCGCGGTCGGCGTCCGCCGGGGCTTCGAAGTCGGGTGGCGACTTGAAGCACAGCGCGCCGGTCTTGGCATCGATGCTGAACAGGTCGGCATCGGCGCCACCGACGATCGCGAAGCTGCGGGTGTCGCCGGCATCGACGTCGCTCGCGGTCACGGTGGTGACCTCGCTGCGGCCGTCGGCGCCCGGGAGGGTCGCGGCATCGCCGCCGCCGTCGCTGGTGATGACCGGCGCATCGTTGGTGCCGCGGATCGTCAGCGTCACCGTCGACGACGTGCCGTCGTCGGCTTGCACGGCGAAATCCTCGGTCAGCGTCTGGCCCTCGCCCAGCGCCTGCACGACCGGGCTGTCGTTGTCCAGCACATAGCTCCAGCGGCCGTCGGCGTCGAGCGTGAAGCGGCCGTAGGCTCCGGCCGTGCCGGCCTGCGGGCGGAAAGCCGCCAGGCCCGCGCCGGCATCGGCATCGGCGATCGTCAGGGTGCCACCGGCCGTCGTCGCGACGTCTTCGGTGACCGTGCCCGTGGCGCTGCTGATCACCGCGGCGTCGTCCGTGCCGTTGATCGTCACCCGCACCGTCGACTCGGTGCCGTCGGCCGACCGCACGCTGAAGGTCTCGGTCAGGGCCTGCCCCTCGGCCAGTGCCTGCACCGCAGGGTTCGTGTTGTCGAGCGCATAGCTCCAGCGGCCCTCGGCATCCAGCGTGAAGCCGCCATAGGCTCCGGCCGTGCCGGACTGCGGCTGGAACACCGCCTGGCCCGCGTCGGCGTCCTCCACCGTCAGCGTGCCGCCGGTGGACAGCACCAGGTCCTCGGTCACGCTGCCGCTGCCGGCATGCGGGCCGTTCGCCGTGGACGAGTCGATCACCGCCCCGTCGTTCGTGCCGTGGATCGTCACCGTCACGCTGCCGGCGCTGCCGTCGGCACTGCGCACCGTGAAGGTCTCGGTCGCCGTCTGGCCCTCGCCCAGCGCCTGCACGGCCGGGGATGCGTTGTCCAGCGTGTACGTCCAGCGGCCGTCGGCCTCGAGGGTGAAGCGGCCGTGGGCTCCGTCCGTGCCGGGCTGCGGCTGGAACACCGCCTGGCCCGCGTCGGCATCCTCCACCGTCAGCGTGCCGCCGGTGGACAGCACCAGGTCCTCGGTCACGCTGCCGCTGCCGGCATGCGGGCCGTTCGCCGTGGACGAGTCGATCACCGCCCCGTCGTTCGTGCCGTGGATCGTCACCGTCACGCTGCCGGCGCTGCCGTCGGCACTGCGCACCGTGAAAGTCTCGGTCGCCGTCTGGCCCTCGCCCAGCGCCTGCACGGCCGGGGATGCGTTGTCCAGCGTGTACGTCCAGCGGCCGTCGCTGGCCAGGTCGAAGCGGCCGAAGGCTCCCGCGGTGCCGTCCTGCGGCTGGAACACGGCCTCGCCGGGGTCGGGGTCGGTGACGCCGACGGTGCCACCCGTCACCAGCTGCGTGTCCTCGACGACGCTGCCACTGTCGGGCGTGACCTGGGCGGGGTCGGGCTGCGCGGCGACCGTGATCATCACCTGGTCCGGCTGCTGCGCATAGTCGCCGGCACTGTCGCGCACGCTGAAGCTGAAGGCGCCCAGCAGGTCGCCGCTGGCATCCGGCGGCGGGGTGTAGACGAGGCGGTCGAGTTGTGCGGCCGGAACGAACTGGCCGGCCACCACGGGCTCACCCTCCAGCGCCAGCACGCCGGACGGCGGCAGCGAGTCGATCCGGATGCCGGCCAGCGTCTGCCCGGGATCCGGATCGGTGAAGGCGAAGTCGTTGGTCGCGAAGCGGTACTCGCCGTCCTCGGCGACCTCGCGTGCGAAGGGCAGGCCGTCCGGCGGCAGGTTCGGCCCGACCTGGACGGTCAGCACGCCCTCGCCGACGCCGCCATCCGGATCGGTGATCTGGTAGCGCACGACCACGGGGCCCGAGGTTCCCGGCGCGGGCGTGAAGCCCAGCGTGCCGTCGGGCAGCAGTTGCACCGTGCCGCGGCCGGGATCGTCGACCGTGGCCCCGGTCACGCGCAGCGTCCCACCCTCGGGATCGCGGTCGTTCACCAGCACATCCACGGCAACCTGAGGCGAGTCGTAGCCCACGGCCACCGTGTCCGGGCCCGCCAGCGGCGCGTCGTTGACGGGGACGACCTTCACGGTGAGCAGCGCCATCGGGCTGGTCTGCACCCCGTCGGTGACGGTCACGGCCACTTGCCGGTTGGCGTTGCCGGGATCGTCGGTGCCGTTGGCAAAGGTGATGCCCTGCAAGGCCTGGGCATAGGTGTCCGGCGAGGCCGTGCCGCCGATCGTCACCCGCGTGCCGTCGACGACAGCGCTCAGGCCGCCGGGCAGGCCGCCGACGGCCAGGACGTCGCCCGGCTGCGGATCGACCAGGGTCACCGTGGCGCCGGTGATCGGTGCGCCGCCGGGGCTGCCGGTGACCACGGCATCCGGGTCGGCCACGGCGACCGGGGCCTCGCCCTCGGTGAAGGTGGTCTGGCGGCCGGTGCCGCTGACGCCGGAGGAGTCGTCGCCGTCGAGGTCCACGCCGATGCCGACGCCGCCGCCCGGTGTGCCACCGCCGCCGGCTCCTGCCGGGCCGCTGTCCGGCGCCGGCGCGCCGCCGCCGAAGGCGATCGGCGTGGACGCCGCCAAGGGGCTGGTGCCCGCCAGGCCGCCCGGGTTGCCGCTCGTCTCGGTGATGCGCTCGATGCGCAGGCCCGACGCGAGGCCGCCGTCACCGCCCTCGCCCCCACCGCCACCGGCCACGCCGGCCGAGGGTGCGAACTTCGGCGAGCCGCAGGACACGCCGGCAATCACCGCGTCGAGCTCGTCGCCCAGTGCCGCGGCGGCGCAGGGGTCGCCGGGCTCGGCGGCCTGCGCCACCGGCGCCGCCCGCGTGGCATCGGTCAGGGTGACGATGCCGTCCTGCGTGGTCAGGATCATTTCGCCCTGGCGCACCACGTCGCCCACCTTCAGCAGCTGCAGCTTGCCGTCGGGCCGCTTCAGGTAGGCCTGACCCTGGATGTGCACGACCTGATCGGCCAGCGACTTGACGAGAACGGGCATGAAAGCCTCCGGAACCAGCGAGGGTGGGAATGAGGGTGGGTCGGCTGCCGCCGGGCATCGCCCGGTTCAGCGTTCGCGCAGCGCGCCGTCGCGCACCTTGAGCACGGGTTTGAGCAGGTACGAGAGCACGGTCTTGCGGCCGGTGAGCACGTCGACCTCGGCCGTCATGCCGGGCATGATCGGCAGGTTCTCGCCGAGCCGCGGCTTCAGCGTCTGCACGCGCACGACGTAGAACGCGTTGCCGCGTTCGTCGACCACGGTGTCCGGGCTGATGTTCTCGACCTTCGCATCCAGCCCGCCGTAGACGGAGTAGTCGTAGGCGGTGAACTTCACCAGCGCGCTCTGGCCGGGGTGGATGAAGGCGATGTCGCGCGGCTGCACCCGCGCCTCGAGGACCAGCGCATCGTCCAGCGGCACGATCTCGACGATGTCCTTGCCCGGCTGCACGACGCCGCCCACGGTGTTGGCCAGCAGCCGCTGAACGCGGCCGCGCACCGGGCTCTTGATCTGGCTCTTGTCGACCTTGTCGTTCAGGGCCACGGCGGTCGCGTTGAGGGCATTGAGCCGGCCCACAGCCTCGGCCAGCTCCTTGCGGGCCTCGTTGCGCATCGCCAGCTCGGTCTCGCCGACCTTGCGCTGGGCCTCGGCCACGGCGGCCATCACGCGCGAGATCTGCGCGCCGGCCTGCTCGCTGTCGCCGCGGCTGCGCGCCACGTCGCGCTCGAGCTTGAGGATGTCGACCTCGGAGACCGCGCCGCTGGCCAGCAGCGGCCGGGTGCGCGCCAGCTCCTGCTGGCTGAGCTCCAGGTTGCGATCGGCGGCCGACTTGCGCGCGCGCATCTCCGACAGCTCCTGCTGCCGCTGCGCCAGCTGCTGCTGGCTCATCGAGACCTGGCCGGCGACTTCGGCGCTCTTCATCTCGAACAGGCGTCGCTCCTCGTCGACGACGCGCTGCTCGGCCGCGTCGCGCGCCTGCGGCGGCGTGAACGATGCGCCTTCGGCCAGCGCGCGCAGGCGGGCCACCCGCGTCTGCAGCGCGAAGCTCTGCGCGACGTTCTCGCGCGCGCCGCTGGTGGCACGCGTCTCGTCGATCTTCAGCAGCAGCTGGCCCTGCTCGACGACCTGGCCCTCGCGCACGAGGATCGCGGTGACCACGCCGCCGTCCAGCGACTGCACCAGCTGCAGCTGGCGCGACGAGACCACCTTGGCCTCGCCTCGCGTCACCTCGTCGACCTTCGCGAAGCCGGCCCACACCAGCAGCGCCAGCGTGGCCAGCGCGGCGGCGCGCAGGATCAGGCGCGAGCGCCGGCGCTGCACGGGATCGAGCAGCTCGGCGGCCATCTGCTCGAACTGTCGTTCGGCCAGCAGCGAGGGCGCCGCCGCGCCGGCGGCGGTGTTCAGGGGCAAGGCCGGCACGCCGTTCATGGCACGTCCCTCCGCCCTGCGCGCTGCGGGATGAGCGCTGGGGAGCGGCCCGGCGCGCTCATGCCGCCCTCGCGATGCGGCCGGCCGCCAGCGCTTCCATCGTGCGGTCGCGCGGGCCGTCGGCGACGATGCGCCCGCCGTCGATGACGATGACGCGGTCCACCATCGCCAGCATCGAGGTGCGATGGGTCACCAGCACCACCGTGCGGCCGCGGCTGATCTCGTTCATGCGCTGCGTCACCTGTGCCTCCGTCGGGAAGTCCATCGCGCTCGTGGGCTCGTCGAGCAGCAGGATCGGCGCGTTGTGCACCATCGCGCGGGCCAGGCCCACGCACTGGCGCTGGCCGCCGGAGAGGGACTCGCCGCGCTCGCCCACCAGCATGTCGAAGCCCTTCGGGTGGCGCTTGACGAAGTCGCCCAGGCCGGCCGCCTCGGCGGCCTCGAGCATCGCGGCGTCGGTGGCGTGCGGCTGGCCGAAGGTGATGTTCTCGCGCAGCGAGCCGTAGAACAGCGTCACCTCCTGCGAGACGTAGGCGGTGTTGCGCCGCACGTCGGCCATGTCCAGCTGCCGCATGTCGATGCCGTCGAGCAGCACCGCACCCTCGGTGGGCTCGTACAGGCCCATGATCAGTCGCTGGATGGTGCTCTTGCCCGACCCGACGCGGCCGATCAGCGCGACACGCTCGCCCGGCTTGATCACGAAGTTCAGCTTGTCCAGCACCTGGTCGCTGCGCCCGGGATAGGCGAAGCTGACGTGGCGGAACTCGATCTGGCCGGACAGGCGCGGCTTCTGCAGCTGCGGCCGCCCGGCCTGGCGTTCCTGCTTCTGCGCCATCAGCCGCTCGAGGCCCTCGAGCGCCGTGCGCGCACCCTGGTACTGCATCAGCAGCCCCACCACCTGGCCCGCGGGCGAGAGCGCGCGCGAGGCCAGCATCGTGCAGGCGATCAAGGCGCCCATCGTCAGCTCGCGCGCGGCGATCAGGTGCACGCCGACGATCACCAGCACCACCGGCGTGGCCTGCAGGATCACCTGCGTGCCGTTGGTTGCACGCGCGCTCAGCGCCCGCATGCGCACCTGGGCGCTGCTGAGGAAGGCGTTGTTCTGCTCCCAGCGTGCCTGGATCACCCCCTCGGCCGCCTGGCTCTTGATCGTCTCCAGTGCCGCGAGGCTCTCCACCAGCGTGGCATTGCGCTGCGCGCTGGCCTTGTGCGTGGTCTCGGCCAGCGCCTGCAGCCGGTGCTGGAGCACCCAGCCCAGCGCCAGCACCGCGCAACCGGCGACGAGCACCGGCAGGGCCATCGCCGGCGCGATCCACACGATGGTCGCGAGGAACAGCAGCGCGAACGGCACATCCACCAGCGCGGTGACCGTGCCCGAGGCGATGAAGTCGCGCACCTGCTCGAATCCGCGCAGGTTCGCCGCGAACGAGCCGATCGACTCCGGGCGCCCCTCGAGCCGCATGCCCAGCACACGCTCCATCAGCAGGGCCGACAGCCGCACGTCCACGCGCGCGCTGGCCTCGTCGATGAAGCGGCTGCGCAGCAGGCGCAGCACGAAGTCCGCGCCGAGCACCAGGCCGACGCCGGCCGCCAGCGCCCACAAGGTCGCCACCGCGCCGTTGGGCACGACGCGGTCGTAGACGTTCATCGAGAACATCGGCACGGCCAGCGCGAAGAGGTTGATCAGCAGCGCGGCCAGCAGCACGTCGCCCAGCAGGTGGCGCTGCGCCAGCACGGCGCCCCAGAACCAGTGGCGCTCCAGCGGGTGGCGCGCGTCGTGCTCGCCGCGGGCATCGGCGGCGCCGGCGCGGGCGTCGAAGCGATGGTGCGGCCGTGCGAAGAGCACGAGCCCGGTGTGCGCGCGCGCCAGTTCCTCGCGGTCCAGCCAGACGCTGCCCGCGCCGGTCTCCGGCAGCAGCACCTCGACACCGCGCCCGGCGGGATCGAAGCGCAGCAGCACGCAGGCGCGGTTGCGCGTCAGCATCAGGATCGCGGGCAGCGCCGCAGGCTCGATGCGGTCCAGGGGCATGCGCTGCAGCTTCACCGCCAGCCCGGCGCGACCGGCCGCGCGCTCGACCAGGTCCAGGCCCATCGCACCACCGCCGGAGGGCAGCCCGGCGCTCAGGGACGCACGCGACGCCGGCAGGCGGTGCAGCCGGCACAGTTCCACGAGGCAGTCCAGCAGCGGGTCGGGCTGGATCATGTCCTCGCGCATGCGCGGCACCGCCGCCGCAGGCGGCAGCGGCTGGGGCAGCGATGGCGCGGCGCCGATCGGCGCCGGGGCCGGCGTCGCCGGTCCGCGGGGCATCGCGGCGGGCCCGGACGG
>DDSQ01000026.1 GCA_002343845.1 Planctomycetes bacterium UBA2386
GGCCGGCTCGTCGCCCAGTGGCGCAGGGCGCCGGCGTCGCAGCGGCTGGCCGACGTGCTCGGCAGCGACTTCGTCGCGGCGAGCCGGGAAATCGACACCCAGGCGGGCCCGCTGCGCCTCGCGGGCCGTGTCGGCCTGCCGGAGGCCGCGCGCTCGCGCACCGACCTGCAGTACCTGTTCGTCAACGCCCGCTTCGTGCGCGACCGTCTCGTCGCCCATGCGGTGCGCGCGGCCTACGAGGACCAGCTGCACGGCAGCCGGCACCCGTCCTACGTGCTCTTCCTGCACATGCCGCCCGAGCTCGTCGACGTCAACGTGCACCCCACCAAGATCGAGGTCCGCTTCCGCGACGGCCGCGCGGTGCACCAGGCCGTCCAGCGGTCGATCGAGGAGAGCCTGGCTCCATCACGGGCGACGGTCCCCGCACCGGGCCCGACCGCCGAGTGGACACCGCCGCCCGGGTCCGCGCAGGGGACCGCACCCCAACCCGCCAGGCAAGTGCCGCTGGGACTGGTCGATCGACGCCTCACGACGCCGATGACCGCACGCGAGGCGCCGGGTCCCTGGCGTGTCGCCGAAGGCCCCGTGGCGAGGGGTGGCGGCGGGATCGAGGCCTGGGTCTCCCTGCGCGGCATGCCGGCGGCGCCCGGGCCCCTCGACGGCGCCCGGCCGCCCCCGGCCGTCGACGCCGCTGCCGCAGCCTCCCGGTCTGAGCACCTGGACGCGGCGCAGTGGCCCCTCGGTCGCGCGATCGCCCAGGTGGGCGGGGTCTACGTGCTCGCCGAGAACTCGAAGGGCTTGGTCCTCGTCGACATGCATGCGGCGCACGAGCGCATCGTCTACGAACGGCTCAAGCGTGCGGCCGCGGATCGCGGCCGCATGCCGGCCCAGCCCCTGCTCGAACCCCTGGCGATCGCGGCCACGGCCGCCGAGGTGGCCACCGCCGATGCCGAGCGCGAGGCGCTGCTCGAACTCGGGCTCGACGTCTCGCCGCTCGGACCGACGACGCTGGCGATCCGCAGCTGCCCCGCGACGCTGCCGGACGCCGACCCGGCCGACCTGGTGCGGGGCGTGCTGGCCGATTTGCAGCACACCGGCGCCAGCCGCGTCGTGCAGCGCGCCCGCGACGAGCTCCTGGCCACCATGGCGTGTCACGGTGCGGTGCGCGCCAACCGCCGCCTGACCGTCGACGAGATGAATGCCCTGCTGCGCGAGATGGAGGCAACCGAACGCGCCGACACCTGCAACCACGGGCGACCGACCTGGCGACAGATCACGATGAAGGACCTGGACGCGATGTTCCTGCGCGGCCGCTGAGGGCCGGCCCGCAACCCCGATGCTCATGCCCGACTCCCCGCGAGCGCCGCCGACGATCCCGAGTCCCCAGCGCCCCGCGCGGCGACGCGCCGGCCGATGGACCGCTTTGGCCGTCTCGCTGACCCTGGCCTCGACGCTGGGTTGCGCCTCGCTGGACCAGCAGCAGCGCCGGTGGATCTTCCAGCCGAGCGACCGCGCATGGCCCGGCGCGCTGCATGCCGCGCAAGGCATGGACGATGTCTGGATCGGGTTCCGGTCGGCGCAGACGGGCCAGGACGTTCTGTTGCACGGGCTGTGGCTCGACCAGGACGACCCGCGCGCGCCGCTGCTGCTGGTGCTGCACGGCGCTCGCTGGGACGTGCGCGGCAGCGCGAACCGCATGCGGCGGCTGCACGCGCTGGGCTTCGCGGTGCTGGGCATCGACTACCGCGGCTTCGGCCGCAGCACCTCGCAGCTGCCGTCCGAGGAACTCGCCTACGAGGACGCCCGCGCCGCCTGGGATTGGCTGGCGCGGCGGCATCCGCTGCGGCCTCGCTACATCTTCGGGCACTCGCTGGGCGGCGCGATCGCCGTGCACCTGGCCAGCGAGGTGCAGGACGAGCGCGGACTGATCGTCGAGGGCACCTTCACCTCGATCCCCGACGTGGTGCGCTCGTACCGGTGGGGCTGGCTGCCGGTCGGCCCGCTGATCACGCAGCGCTTCGACGCGGCCGGCCGCATCGAACGCGTGCAGTCGCCGGTGCTCGTCGTGCACGGCGCCCAGGACCGGACGGTGCCGCCGGAGCTGGGCCGCGCGCTGTACGAGCGCGCCACCCTGCCCAAGCGCTGGCTCCTGGTCGACGGTGCGTCGCACCACAATGCCAACAGCGTCGGCCTGCCGATGGTCCGCGAGGCGGTGCGCGAGCTCTTCGGGCTGCAACCGCCGTGACGTCCCGACGCAACCCGGGCGAGCCTGCGGCGGGGCATGGTCCAATCCCCTCATGAGCGAGCGACCGAAGATCGGCGTCGGGCCGCGGGCGGCACCGCGCGACCCGCGACGCCCGCCGGTGCGCGGCGGCCGTGCGCCACAGCGCACGGCCGCTGCGCCGGGCGCGCCCGGCGCTCGGCCCGCTCCGGCCCCCCTCCCCCCTCCCCGTGATGCGGACCGGCGACCGGCAGCCGCACGGCCGTCAACGCAGAAGCCCCGGCGCGACGCGGGCCGGGCGGCCGGGGTCGATGCCGCCCCCGAGGGTGTCCGCCTCTCCAAGTTGATGTCGGACCGCGGCCTCGCGTCACGACGCGAGGCCGACGAGTGGATCGCGGCCGGCTGGGTGCGCGTCGACGGCCGCCTGGCCGTGCTCGGCCAGCGCGCGCGCGGCGACGAGCAGATCGCGATCGATCCGGCGGCCCGCGGCGAGCAGCGGCGTCGCGTCACGGTGCTGCTGCACAAGCCGATCGGCGTGGTCTCGGGCCAGGCCGAGGACGGCTACCGCCCGGCCAGCGTCCTCGTCACGCCCGAGAACCGATGGTGCGAGGACCGCGGCCGGCCGTGGCAGGCCTCGTTCGCCCGGCAACTCGCGCCGGCCGGACGCCTGGACATCGATTCGACCGGCNNACCGGCCTGCTGGTGCTGACGCAGGACGGGCGCGTCGCCCGCCAGCTGATCGGCGAGGACGGCGGCGTCGAGAAGGAGTACCTCGTGCGCGTCCAGCCCCTGCACGAAGGCGCGTTCCCGCCGGACGGCCTCGAGCGCCTGCGCCACGGGCTCGAGCTCGACGGCCGCGCGCTGAAGCCCGCGAAGGTCAGCTGGGCCAACGAGGACCAGTTGCGCTTCGTGCTGCGCGAGGGACGCAAGCGGCAGATCCGCCGGATGTGCGAACTCGTCGGCCTGAAGGTGCTCGCGTTGAAGCGCGTGCGCATCGGCAGCGTCGTGCTGGGACGGCTGCCACCGGGGCAATGGCGGCTGCTGCGGGATGACGAGCACTTCTGAGACCGGCTCCCCGGCCAGCCTGCGCGCCGCGATCGTCGTCCCGATGCTCGCGGTGCTGCTCGGCTTGCAGCCGGTCACGACCGACCTGTACCTGCCCGCGCTGCCGGCGCTGCGGACCGACCTGGCCGCGACGATGGCACAGGCCCAGCTCACGCTGTCGGGCCTGCTGCTGGCCTTCGGGATCGCGCAGTTGTTCGCCGGGGCCCTGGCCGACCGCCACGGCCGCCGCCCGGTGCTGCTCGGCGGGCTGGCCGTCTACGCGGCCGCCACCGTCGCGAGCGCCCTGGCGCCGTCGATCGGCTTCCTGGTCGCCTGCCGCGCGCTGCAGGGCATCGGGCTGGCCGCCGCGGTGGTCTGCGCACGCGCGGTCGTGCGCGACCTCTACGAGCCGCAGCAGGGCGCGCGCGTCATGGCGCGGGCGCTCAGCGGCCTGGGCATCTTCGCCTTGACCGGGCCGCCGGTGGGTGCGGTGCTCGTCACGACGTGGGGCTGGCGCGCGACCTTCACCGCCTGTGCCGTGTTCGCCGCGCTGGCCATCGCGATGGTCGTGCTGCGGTTGCCCGAGACGCTGCGGTCGCCGAACCGGGAGGCCACGCGCCCCGCCGGCCTGCTGCGCGCCTGGCGCACGATCGCCGTCCACCCGGCCTTCGTCTCCTGGACGCTGCTGATCAGCGCCACCTACGGGATGCTGTACACCTTCCTGGCCGGCAGCTCGTTCCTCTTCATCGAGGTCATGGGCTCCTCGCGCCTGGGCTTCGGCCTCGCGCTGAGCTGCACGACCGGCGCCTACATCGCCGGCACGCTGGTCTGCCACCGGCGGCTGCACCGCCTGGGCCTGCAGCGCACGGTGCGCCGCGGCGCGCTGATGGCGGTGGTCGGCGCGCTGGCGCTGGTGGTCATCGTCTGGGGTGGCTGGCACTCGCCGTTGACCGTGACCGCGGCGTCGATGTGCCTGAACTTCTCGCACGGCCACCAGCAACCCTGCGGTCAGACGGCCGTGACCGGCCCGTTTCCCGCGCTGGCCGGCACCGCATCGGCGCTGTCCGGGTTCGTGATGTCGGCCACCGCGTTCGGCATCGGCGCCTGGCTCGGCCGCGCGATGGACGGGACCGCCGCACCGGTCCTGCTGACGCAGGCCGCCTTCGCGTTGGCCACCGCGGCGGTCGCCTTCACGCTGGTGCGCCGTCACGGCGCGGTCGGCGTCGCCGGCGTCGCCGGCGCCGCGGCGGGTCCCGCCGGCGTGAAACCGTGAACGGGCTGGCAGCGATCGTGCTGGCCGGGCCGACGGCCTCGGGCAAGAGCAGGCTCGCGCTGGAGCTCGCGCAGGGCCTCGCGCCCCGCGTGGCGGTCGAGATCGTCAGCGTGGACTCGGCCCAGGTCTACGCCGGCATGGACATCGGCACCGCCAAGCCCTCGGCCGCCGAACGTGCGCGCGTGCCCCACCACGGGCTGGACCTGATCGAGCCGACGCAGCGCTATTCGGCCGCGCAGTTCGTCGCCGACGCCCGGCGGCTGATCGGCGGGATCCGCGGTCGTGGCGCCCTGCCGCTGCTCGTGGGCGGCACGATGCTG
>DDSQ01000185.1 GCA_002343845.1 Planctomycetes bacterium UBA2386
GTGGGTGGAACTGCCGAACACGCTGGGGATGAGCCAGTATGCCGATGGCGGGTTGCTGGCGAGCAAGCCTTACGCCGCGAGCGGCCGCTACATCGAACGCATGAGTGGCGGCAGCCTCTGCGCGCGCTGCCGCTTCCGCCCTGGGGAGCGGATCGGCGAGCGGGCCTGCCCGTTCACGACTCTGTACTGGGACTTCCTGATGCGCCACGAGGAACGGCTGGGTGCGAACCCTCGCCTGGCGATGCCCTTGCGCCAGCTGGCACGCATCGGCGAGCCGGAGCGGACCCGCATTGCCGTGCGCGCCGCCGCCATCCGGGGGGGTGCCGTCGCCGTGTGAGCGCGAGGGCGGTCGTGCCGGCGGCAGCGGGCGACGCGGCAGCCGCCCTTGCACTCAGCCGGCCGTGAAGTTGCCGTGGAAGCCGTAGGGCAGCGCATAGGGCAGCCAGGCGCGCGCGATCGGGCCCTCATCCAGGTGCGCTGCGTCGAACAGGTTCAGAACGGTCTGACCACGTCGCCAGTCGTGACTCGTCCCCAGCAGCCAGGCGTCCAGCTCCGCCTCGCGCCCGGGCCGTGGCACGACCACGTGCTCCTCGACGACCTCGCCCGGCCCGAAGTCGTGGCGCTGGGTGCGGCCAGTGTGCAGGTCGCGCAGTTGCAGGGCGTGGAAGAAGCCCGCGGGCGCGTCGCGCCGCCAGCCGGTCGGCGAGAGCAGCCAGCGCGTGGGCCTGCCGACTCGACGAGGGTCGCAGCGCGGGAACTCCACCGCATCGTCGAAACGCTCGACCGTGGCGCGGCCGCTGCGCAGGTCCATGCGCGCCACGCGCAGCGACGACGGTATGTCATCCGCGGCGGTCTGGCCCTTCATCATCGCCATCGCCTGGCCGGTGAGGAAGCCGGCGTCGGGCGAGCCGACGTAGCTCAGCTCCACGACGCCGTCCGCGCACTCGCAGGCGTTGCCGACGTGGAACAGCATCTCCGGCGGCAGCTCGAAGATCCGTTGGCGGGCCAGGTCGGCCTTGTCCATCACCAGCACGCGCAGCGGCTGCGCTGCATCGAAGCGGAAGGCGCCCGCGGCGCCCACGCCACGTTGCAGCGCGGCGAAGTCCAGGATCAGGGGCGGGATCGGCACGACGAGGTGCCGCTCGGTCACCGCCATGTCGTGCACCATCGCGCCGGGCAGCGGCAGCGATGTGACACGGGCGTCCACCAGCTTGCCGTCGGGGCCGACGTGCCAGACCACGAGCCGACGGCCGAAGGTGCCGATGTTCCACAGGTGGCCGTGAGGGTCGAGCTTCGGGTGCGCCGAGAAGGGCACTTGCGCCAGGTCGTCGCGCCAGGTCACCGGGCCCAGCGTGGACAGGTCGGAAGGGTCGAGCGCGTGGGCCGAGCCGCCCTCCCACATCGCGAGCACGCGGCCCGCATGTTCCAGCGCGTTGGTGTTGGCGGTGTTGAAAGCGTCCGGACCCTGGATCGGCGCGCCGGCCTCGCGTGCGATGCGGGTGCCGAAGGCACCGACGAGGAAGCGGCCGGCGGCGCGCTCGCGCTGCAGCTTCGCCGTGCGCACGAGGCGTCCGCGGTGGGCGATCCGTGGCGCGCCGCTCGCACCCGTGATGCTGAACTGCTGGACCATGCCGTCGCCGTCGAACCAATGCTCGTAGCGCCGGCCTCCACGCTCGAACAACGCCGGGCCGTTCCGGTGGAAGCGCCCGCGCAGCTCGTCCGGCCAACGCCCTTCCTGTAGCAGGGTCGGCGTGTGCACGTCGCCGGTGGCGTCGCTGACGCCCTTGAGCGGTCTCAGCCAGGGCTCGCGCCGGGCCGCGGCGTCGAAGGCGGCCAGGGCATCGTCGGCAGCGGCCCGGCCGGGCACGCACGCGAGTGCGGCGACGGCAGGCGCGGCCAGGGCCATCAGGACGCCGCGACGGCTGGGCTGGGGGCACGTCAGGGCAGGATCGATCGCGCAGACGCGGTGAGTGAAGTCGTTCATGTCGCTCCACCTCACGGCGACATCGCGATGCGCAACGGTGCTCCGTCGAGCACGATGCGGCTGCTGGCCCAGGTCGGCGCGCTCATCGCCGGTGCCTTGCCGGACGTGCCCCAGGGTTCACTGGGGATGCCCACCAGGTTGAAGTCCAGGCGCCCGTTCGCGTTGAGGTCCTGGAACAGGCTCAGCGCCACCTCCCGTCCGTTGAGCCCGCAGACTTCGAAACGCTGGCCCGTGCCCGAGGCCATGACCTGGCTGAAGGCGGCCAGAGGCCGGCGCTGGTAGCTCTCGGCGTCGCCATAGACGGCAAGCATCACCCGGCCCTGTGCCGGGCGCAGACCCTCGATGTGGATGACAGTGCAGGTCTGAGCGGCCGAGGCGGCAGGTTCCGAGGCCTGGGCAGCCGTCGGGGCATGGGCCACCAGCGTCGCCATCAGCAGAGTCCCCAGCGGGACGGCAGGCGGCGAGGTGACCAGGCGGACGGTTCCGGACATGACGGGCTCCTTGTTGACCAGGTGGCCCATGCTGACGCGGCCGACTCCCCGGCGCGACCGGCTTGCGACGAATCGACGACAGGCTTCGTGAACGTCGGTTGGTGCCCGAGGGCGCGCCGATGGCGCTCGGCCTCGGGTCGACGATGCGCCGTCGATGCCCGGTCGCGCCCGCTGGCGCGCTCAGGGCCCGA
>DDSQ01000120.1 GCA_002343845.1 Planctomycetes bacterium UBA2386
CCGCGCCGAAGCGCGGTCGTCCTCAGTCGGCCAGGATCAGCTCGCGCCAGTTCAGGCGCCGCAGGCCCACGCCAGGCGGCGTGCGCGTGTTCAGCGCCTGGCAGCCGCCCTGGTCGGTGCAGACCACGAGGCGGCGACGGCCGATCTGGTTGGCCTCGGAGACGCTGAGCGAGCGCTGCTCGGTCGCGACGCCGTCGGTCACCGTGTAGTACGCCATCGTCGTGCCGTCGGCGGCGATGAGGTTGCTCTGGCCGGTGCCGAGGTCGATCGCATAGGCCCGGCTCTGGCCGGCGCGGCAGGGGTCGTCGCTGGCCGGGCTCATGGCCAGGAACTCGAGCACGCCGAAGAACGACGTCGACTCGGCATTGACGCGGTACGAAGGCCCGCCGGTGACGGTGTCGAGGTCGAGGTACCAGCCCATCTCGTTGGAGAGATTGAGCACGATCGGCGTGGTCAGGTTGGTCAGCGCGCGCAGCCGGCTGCGCGACAGCGGGTAGCTGAAGCCGGCGGGCGCGGCAGCACTGAACGCGCGCGCGGTGCCGTCGACGATGGCGTACATCGTCTGCCGCTGCGTCGTCGTCAGGTCGCTCGCATCGAGCAGCTTGCCGGTGCCCACGGTGACCCAGCGGCGCTGGTTGTCCGGCTGCACCACCACCAGCGGGCGCGTCGTCACCGGCTGCGCGTTGCCGGCGGCGTCGGCCAGCGTCGCGATGCGCGTCGGCGCGGCATAGGCGCCGGTGGTCGGCTTGAGGTCGACGCGCCAGAGGTTGCCGAGCAGGTCGCCGCCGTACACGTAGCGCACGCTGCCATCGGGCTCGGCAAAGGCCGTCAGGTGAGCCAGGCCGGATTCGGCGCCCAGCGCTCCGTCGGGGGTGACGAACTCCTTGAGGACCGCGCCGGAGCTCGCGTTCAGCACCCAGACCCGGCCCTTGCCGTCGGCCGTGCTGTTGTAGCCCGAGGTCACGACGACCGCGTGATCACCGCTGGACAGGCGCACGATCAGCGGACGCCCGACCGTGCGTCCGACCTTGGCCTGCGTGGCCGTGTCGCCGGCGGCCGGGAACTCCCACAACACCTTGCCGGCCAGCTGCGACTCGCCGAGCCCGCGCGGCGAGGTGACGTCCAGCGCGTAGTAGCCATTGCCGGCCGGGCCCATGCCGGCGACGAGGATGCGCGTCGAGCCGCCGATGCTGCGCAGCACCGGCGAGCCGTCGAGCAGCGGCCGGTAGGACCAGCTTCGCGAACTGGTCTGCCCGATCGAGGGCAGCACCGCGCGCGGCACGTAGGCCCACAGCTCCTTGCCCGCGTCGGCACCGACGGTGTCGAAGGCGTGCAGCATGCCCTCGCTGGTGGCCGCGTACACCACGCCGCTCGCCCGGTCCACCACCGGCTCGGCGTTGATCACCGCGCCGAGCAGGCTCGTGCGCTGCCGGAACACCGTGCCCTCGAGACTGCGGTTGCCGCGCAGGTACTCGAAGAGCTGGGTCGAGTTGCCCCAGGCGTTTCCCGGGTTGACCAGCGAGCCGACCGCCGCGGCCGTGAACGCCACACCGCTCGTGCCGTTGTGCGTGGCGATGACGCGGGTGTTCCAGGCCCGCGCGTTCAGCAGCGCGGCCGCGCTCCACACGGCGCTGGTCCCGAAGGTGCCGGCATCGGGATCGACGGCGACGGCCTCCACGTCGCCCGTCCAGCCGGCCGGGTCGTAGGTGCCCTGGTAGGCGCGCGAGTCGCCGCGCGCGAGGTTCACCGTCGTCACCGACACCGCGCCCTGCGTCGACTTCTGGCTCAGCATGTCCTCCAGGCCGGCACGGATGCTGGCCACCGTCTCGTCGGGCGTGGTCGCCAGGTACATCTGCCCCCGACCGTTGATCGTCGCGTGCCACTGGTCGTCGATCATCGACGGGTCGTCGGCCACCGGCGTGGTCCAGGTGGGCAGGTTGGTGAACGGGTCGGTGTTCGCCGGCCAGATCGAGCCGCGCACGCCGAGGGTGATCGCGTAGGTGTTGATGTGCAGGTCCGGGTTGCGGTCGGCGTTCGGGGCGGTCGACGCGCTGAGCGGCACGCGGCCGGCCGGCAGGTCCGGGCGCAGGCGGATCGTGTAGTAGGCGAGCGCGAGGTCGGCCAGCGAGCCCGTCGGGGTCACGCTGTAGGGCCGCGTGCCGCCCCAGGTGCTGCTGTTGTACGCGGGCACGCTGATGCTCGTCGTGTTCGAGAAGCCGTCGGTGACGACGAACATGTTGTTGCGCTGGCACGCGTACTGCACGATCGAGGTGTTGCCCGAGAACTGTCCCGCGATGTTCTTCACCGCCTGGTGCGTCGGCGTGCCGTTGGAGCTCATCGAGTTCAGGTAGAAGTGGCCCGCCGCGGCGAAGCGGTTGTTCGCCGGCGACGGATCGTCGGCGTCGTACATCGTCACGGTCGAGTTGTCGTTGAAGGGCATCACGCCCATGCGCAGGCCGGACATGTTCTCCAGCACGCGCCCCATCGAGCCGGCGAGCATCAGCTTGCGCTTGCGGTAGTAGCTGAACCAGTTCGCGAAGTTCTGCAGCTCCTGCGCGTAGCTGCGCCCGCTCGGGTAGCTGGTCGTCGTCGAGCGGATCTCGTAGCGCCGCAGGGTGCCGGAGCCGTCCGGCGCGGCGACGCAGTCCGCGCCGACCGTGCAGGTCTGCGGGTGCCAGAACGTCGCCGGGAAGTACGGGATGCTCGCGTAGCACGAGCGCCCGCCGGAGACGGTCTGCGACGCCGTCAGCGTGCGCTCGGTGCTGCCGCTGCACGGCGTGCCGCTGCTGCCCGAGCTGCTGGACACCACGCGCGTGCCCGCCGGCAGCACCATCCCGTCCTGCACGAAGAAGCGGAAGCCGTTGGTCGTGAAGTTGCCGTTCGCGCTGGTCCAGTCGGCCCCGACGTTCAGCGTGGGCGCAGCGCTGACGGCCGGGTGCGCCGGGGTGGCGCTGGTCGAGGCGTCGCCGAAGGTCTTCAGCGAGCCGCCGTAGTACGCCGGCGACCACGGCGGATAGGTGACGTTCGTGTCGTAGTACAGCGGGTTGAAGCGGCTCGAGCGCAGCCAGGCGAACTGGTTGGTCGGCGGCAGCGCGCGGCCGTTGACCGAGTTGTAGGCGTAGATCGAGCCGCCGGTGGCCGTGCCCACCGGCATCAGGTAGGCATAGGGCGTGTAGCCCGACGAGGCCAGCGGCTTGCCGGTGGACGAGTTCCAGGCCGTCGCGCCGTTCCACCAGACCAGGCCGGACTGCGTGTCCAGCAGCACCTCCCAGTCCATCGACCCGGAGTCGTCCATCGCGAAGATCACGTTGGGCTTGGCGAGGACCGAGGCCTTCAGCGGCAGTTCGGCCAGCGGCGTGGCGGCCGTCGCGACGCCGCCCAGCAGGGCGCCGAGCGAGACGAGACTGATGACGAAGCGGGTTGGGGTACTCATGGCGTTCCCACGGCGCGGCTCAGCCCTTGGTGACCAGGGACTGGATGAAGGTGGTCGTGCCCTTCGGCCCGACGACCCGGACGGTCACGCGGTACTGGCGCGAGTTCGGCGGCTCCAGCGGGTCGTCGTCGGCACGCGCGCTGCCCAGCACCTTGACCTGCTTGACCAGGCACTCGCGCAGCGCGTCCGTGACGGCGGCAACGGTGCAGACGCGCTCGACGACGTAGCGCACGCTGTAGCTGTCGACGGCGATCTCCGGCGCGGCGTCCCAGTTCACCTGCGGCAGCCCGTTGGCGTCGGCCGGCTGAACCGTGGCCCAGTACCACGCGCCGGCGTCGGCGTCCTCGGCGCCCGCGGGCAGGTTGCGCACCGCGTTGAAGGCCGTGTTCAGCCCGATCTCGGAGGCCTGCAGCGAGGCATCGCGGAAGGCCGCGTTGCCGGCCGCGGTGGTGGCCACGGCCACCTGCCGCGCCAGCGCGAGCGCGCCCAGCAGCATCACCGTCATCAGCACCAGCACGACCAGCAGGGTCGCGCCGCGTTGGCGGGAGCGCAGCGGCCTCATCGCAGCCCCAGCACGACGTTGCGCAGCGGCACGAGCACGGTCGTCGTGCGGTAGCGCCAGCAGTTCCAGTCGGCGTTGTCGAGGTTCTCCGCGGCGCCGCCGAAGAGGGCCGGCTTCTCCTCGGTGGCATCGCAGTNNGACTCCAGCGCCGTGCTGCCCGGCGCGGCGGCCGCCACGCCGTACTGCACGCGGAACGAGACGACGTCGCGGGCGACGATCGCCGAGGCGCCGGTCAATGGCCGCTCGAGGATCAGCTGGTCGCCCACGCGCCGGTAGCGGCTCCACTGCAGCTCGCCGAGCTGCGTGACCCGGGCCTCGTCGTCGAACACCGAGGGCAGCGTGAAGGGGACGGCGTTGTGCGCGCCCGCCGCCGCGAAATCCAGGCGCTGCGGCGCCTCCGGCGTCGCGGCCACCTGGGCCGTGACGGTGCGCACCAGGCAAGGCGGCGGGGCCGCCGTCGCCGGCCCCGGGGCGAGCAGCACCGCCTGGCCGTCCTGCACCGGCAGGAACGAGGCCAGCAGCACGTCGGTGCCGGCGCTTGCCGAGGTGACCCGCACGGCAGCGCCGGACTCGACGCGCGACGCGTACATCACGTCCAGCACGTCGGTGTCGCCCTGCCGCGTCACCTGCAGCGGCGAGAAGACCGCGCCGTCGATGGCCGCCGTGCCGCCGACGCTCAGGTTCAGGCGCTGGCACAGGTAGGCCGAGTCGCCGAAGAAGCCGAGCCCGGCCGCCGCCACGTCGTCGCGCAGCGAGGCCATCACGGTGCCGCTGTTGACCGCGATGCCGCCGACGCCGACCCCCTGGCGCTGCTGGGCCATGAAGGTGATCGCGGTGGTGGTGGCCGCCAGCCCGACGAGCAGCGAAATCACCAGCCCGACCATCAGCTCGACGATCGAGGCGCCGAGCTGTCCGCGGCGCCCGGGGCCCGGGCCGTGGCGCTCACTGCACATCGGTGGTCGCGGTCAGCTGCCGCGCCTCGTTCTCCGCCTTGCCGGTCCAGCTGACCACCACCGTCAGCCGCGTGCCGGCGGCGGTGGCCGTCGCCGCGGGGCTGCCCGGCAGCGCGCCCTGCAGGCGCACGAGCCAGGCATCGGTCGCGGCGCGCGCCGCGGCGTTGCCGCAGGCACCGGCAGCCGGCAGCGTGTAGCAGGCCAGGTTGGCCGGGTCGACCAGCGCCATGCTCAGCAGCTCGTCGGCGAAGCGGTTGGCCGTGCCGCGCGACTGCGAATCGGTCATCTGCGACATCAGCCGGCCCTGGAAGCGTGTCAGCGCCAGCAGGCCGAACGAGAGGATCGCCAGCGCGACCAGCGCGTCGATCAGGCTGAAGCCGCGGGTGCGCCGGCGTCTCACGATGCACAACCCGACAGGCGGTCGGCGCACAGGCGCACGCCGCCGCCTGCATCGACCCGCAGGCCCGGGCAGCGCCGCTCGGCCGAACAGGTCTCGCCGGTGGCCGTCAGGTCGACCGCGTAGGACGTGCCGAAGGGCACGGGACGGCCGTCGCTGCCGAAGTCCAGGTCGGCGGCGGCGGTGAACTGCACCGGGTCGGGCAGCAGGGTGCTGCGGATCAGCGTGCCCGCGCCGCCCGTGCTCATGTCGAGCAGCCGCATCGTCGCGCCGTCGACCGTCAGCCGCACGGTGGCGTTGCGCCGGATCGCCTCGCTCTGCGCGTGCAGGGTCTCGGCGTGGACGGCGCTGCCGCCCTCGCGCAGGCGCGCGTTGGCGACGTAGTCGCCGAAGAAGGGCACGCCTAGCGTCAGCAGCAGCGCGCCGATCGCCACGGCGATCAGCAGCTCGATCAGCGTGAAGCCCCGCGGCGCGAGCCGCACGGGCCCGGCGGCGGAGGTCCTCAGGTGTCGCATGTCTTGCCCCGGGTGCTCCAGCAGTTGCCCGCCGGCGTGCCCTTCGGATGCGAGACGGTCGCGCGCACGCCCTGGTGGTTGATGGAGTAGACGTAGCCGTCGAGCTTGCCGTTGCCCGTGGCGGTGGCGGTGAAGCCCTGCCCGCCGTTGCTGATGGTGCAGCTGACGGTGAAGTTCGCGACCGCCGGCACGGCCAGCGCGCAGGCGCCGCCGTTCGCGTAGTTGCCGACGTCCTGGAAGCGCTGCTCCATGCGCGTGAAGTAGGCATTGAGCCCGTCGAGCGCCGCGGGAACCCGGGCACGCTGCACGTAGGCCGTGTACGACGGCATCGCGACGGCCGCCACGATGCCCAGGATGGCCACCGTGACCATGACTTCGATGAGCGTGAGACCTCGCTGGAAAGACGGCTTCATGTGGCACGGACCCCGGGGTGAGCGCAGGCGGACGACCCGCCCTGACGATTGTCGAAAGCCGGCGCCGTGGACAAGCGCCGAGTTCAACGGCTCCCTCGGCCCTTTTGACCGCTATCCTGAGCGCCGACTCCGCGTTCCGGGGGGTGCGCGACGCGGCCGGTGTGCAACCCGTCACGCCCGGCGCGGTTTCGTGNNTCAGCCGTCGGGGCGTCCGCGCGGCCGCCGGGTCTGCCAGCGCACGATCGCGGCCGCCGCCGCGCAGCCCGCGATCACGGCCGCGACATCCGCCGGATCGAAGGTGCCGCCCAGCAGGTGGTCGGCGAGTGCCTGCGCCCCCGGGACGCGGCCGAGCCCCTCGAGAATCGCGTCGGCCCAGACGCGATCCAGCCCCGGGCGCTGCCCGAACTCCGCGGCGATGTCGACGACGGCCCACGCGACGCAACCCGCATAAGGCCACCCGCCGCGGGCCGGCAGTGCTGCAGCCGTCAGCAGCGACAACGCCGCTGCGTGCGCGAAGCTCGGCCACCAGGACGCCGCCGCGCCCCACCACGCCAGCAGGCTGGCCGGCAAGCCGCCCGGCGCACCCCGCGGCGCCAGGACGGCCGCCGCGCCGAGGGCCAGCAAGCCCAGGCCCGTGGCCGCGAGCACGATCCGCCGCCGCGCAGGGGAACTCCAGCCGCTCATTGCCGCAGCCGCCAGGCCCCCTCAGCGCGGCCGGCGGCCACTCGAGCCGTCTTCGGCCTGCACCATCTTCAGCATCGTCGAGACGGTGATCGAGCCGAAGGTCGCCAGCGTGTTCTGGTCGATCTCGGCGAGGACCTGGCCCAGGGCGCGGTCCACCGCCGTGTTGGCCGGGCCGGCCGCGCTGGCGCCGGCGTCGAGGTCCTCGAACAGGCGGATCACGTCGAGCAGCGACAGCCGCTTCGGGTTGGCGACGAAACGATAGCCGCCACCGACACCGCGCACCGACTCGACGATGCCGGCCCGCGTCAGTTCCGACAGCACCTTCGCGAGATGGTGGGCCGACTCGCCGTAGGTCGTGGCGACCGCCGACGCCGGCACCAGCTCGCCCGGCCGCGACGCGAACTCGAGCACGCTGTACAGCGCGAGCAGGGTGTTCTTCTGCAGCCGCATGCGCTCACTCCCCGTCGGCCGCCACCGGGCCGATGGCCAGCTCCAGCGGGATCAGCCGCCCGGCGCGCATGCCCTGGCTGCGGAAGAACGAGAGGATCAGCGGGTTGTCGCTGGCCAGCATCGTGCGCATCGTCGTCACGCCGGCGCGCTCGAAGCGCTCGCGCATCGCGCCCAGCAGCGCCGCGCCGACGCCGCGCTGGCGGGCGCGGGGATCGACGTCGATCGCGAAGACCCAGCCGCAGGGCGGGGAGCCGAACTCCCAGTCGCGCACCTCGCCGATGATGAAGCCGACCACGCGCCCGCCGAGCTCGGCCACCAGGAAGTGCCGCAGGCCCTGCCCGGCGACGCCGTAGCGGCGGTGGATGCGCCACCAGTAGTCCGACTTGTGCAGCCCGGTCACCGTCGCGTCCAGCGCGATCACCGCCGTCAGGTCGGCCTGGCGCACCGCCCGCACGGCCAGGCGCGCCGCGGCGGCCTCGCCCTTCGCGGCCGCGCCGCGCGCCCTGCTGGAAACCCCGCGTCCACTCATCGTCGAAAAGCAAACCAGATCAAGTTTAAAGGCGTATTCCAGTACCAGAATCAACTTGCCCAGCCATTCTAGGCGGCTCCGCGCGACGCCCGCTGCGGCCCCGCCGACCACGCCGACGGGCACGGCCCGCCCACCGGAAGGAGACCCCGATGACCCTCGTCCGCACCCTGCAGGTCCTCGCGCGGCGCGTGCTGCCGCTGGCCCTGCCCCTGGCGCTGCACGGCGCCGCCCTGGCGCAGGAGCCGATCCGCATCGGCAGCTTCCTGTCGGTCACCGGACCGGCCGCCTTCCTCGGCGATCCGGAGCTGAAGACGCTGGAGATGCAGATCGAGAGCCTCAATGCCGCGGGCGGGGTGCTCGGGCGCAAGCTCCAGCTGGTCGCCTACGACGATGCCGGCGACGCCGAGAAGGCGCGCACCTTCGCCAAGCGGCTGATCGAGCAGGACCGCGTCGACCTGATCGTCGGCGGCTCGACGACCGGCACGACGATGGCCGCGGTGCCGCTGGTCGAGTCGGCCGGCGTGCCCTTCGTCTCGCTGGCCGGTGCGGTGGTCATCGTCGAGCCGGTCAAGAAGTGGGTCTTCAAGACGCCGCACACCGACCGCATGGCCTGCGACAAGATCTTCGTGGACCTGAAGGCGCGCGGCCTGCAGCGCGCCGCGCTGATCTCGGGCACCGGGGGCTTCGACAAGTCGATGCGTGCCGAGTGCCTGAAGGTCGCGCCCCACCACGGGGTGCAGATCGTCGCCGACGAGACCTACGGCGC
>DDSQ01000045.1:0-212 GCA_002343845.1 Planctomycetes bacterium UBA2386
AGCAGTACGGCAAGGTCGACCAGGGACCGCCGCCCTGGCGCACGATCACCGCGAAGAAGAGCGACCTGTTCCGCTTCGACGCGAAGTCGACGTACGTCCAGGAACCTCCGTTCTTCACGACGATGGGCAAGCAAGCCGGCACCATCACGCGCATCCTCGGCGCCCGCGCGCTGGCCGTGCTCGGCGATTCGGTGACGACCGACCACATCTCC
>DDSQ01000045.1:251-25646 GCA_002343845.1 Planctomycetes bacterium UBA2386
CAGTACGGCGCGCGGCGCGGCAACGACCGGGTGATGACGCGCGGCACGTTCGCCAACATCCGCCTGCGCAACTTCCTGGTCACGCAGGAAGGCGGCATGACGAAGCACCTGCCGAGCGGTGACGTGCAGGCGATCTACGACGCGGCGATGCGCTACCAGCAGGACGGCGTGCCGCTGTGCGTGCTCGCCGGCAAGGAGTACGGCACCGGCAGCTCGCGCGACTGGGCGGCGAAGGGCACGTTCCTGCTCGGCGTCCGGTTCGTGATCGCCGAGAGCTACGAACGCATCCACCGCAGCAACCTGGTCGGCATGGGCGTGCTGCCGCTCGAGTACCTGCCGGGCCAGACGCGCGAGTCGCTCGGTCTCACTGGCCACGAGACGTTCGACGTCGCCATCGACGACGCCGTGCGGCCGCGGCAGCGGCTCACCGTCACGGCGATCCACCCCGAGACCGGCAAGGTGACGACGTTCGACGCCCAGTGCCGCATCGACACGCCCGTCGAAGTCGACTACTACCGCAACGGCGGCATCCTGCAGACCGTGCTGCGCAAGCTGCTCGGCGCGGGCCGCGGCCCGACCGCTCCCGCACCGAAGAAGGCCGCAGCGCCGGCGAAGAAGGCCAAGCCCGCGACACCGAAGGTCAAGGTGAAGGCGAAGGCCAAGGCCACGACGAAGCGGGTCGCCGCCAAGGCGAAGCCGAAGCCGACCGCGGCGAAGCCGGTCAAGCGTGCTGCGCCGAAGGCCAAGGCGAAGGCGAAGCGGTCGAAGAAGTGAGCCGCCTGCCGCTGAGCTGTGCGGCGGTCGTGTTGCTCGCGGCGTGCGCCGCGCATCCCGGACGCAGCGACCTGCAGCAGGACCTGCGGGCCCTGGTGCAACCGTTCCGCGGCGAGGTCGGCATCTACGTGCGCCACCTCGGCACCGGAGAGTCCGTCGCGATCGCCGCCGACACGCCGTTCCCGACCGCGAGCATGATCAAGCTGCCGCTGCTCGGGGCGTTGCTCGCGAAGGTCGAGGCCGGCGAACTCGACTACCACCAGGAACTCGTCTACGAGCGACGACGGCTCTACCCCGGCGAGGACCTGCTCGGCGCGTTCGCCGACGGCGCGAAGGTGGCGCTGGCGAAGGTCGCGATGCTGATGATCACGACCAGCGACAACACGGCGTCGTTGTGGTGCCAGGAACTCGCCGGCACCGGCACCACCGTGAACGCCTGGCTCGCCGCGAACGGCTGCACGGTGACGCGCGTGAATTCGCGCACGCCGGGCCGCGAGGCCGAACAGAAGCAGTGGGGTTGGGGCGTCACGACGCCGCGCGAGATGGCAGAGCTGCTGGTCAAGGTGCGCGACGGCACGCTGGTGTCCGCGGCCGCGAGCGAGGAGATGCAGCGGTGCCTGGCTCGCATCTACTGGGATGCCGAAGCGTTGTCGGCGATCCCGCCCAACGTGCACGTGCTGAGCAAGCAGGGCGCCGTGAACCGGTCGCGCAGCGAGGTCGTGTTGGTGCATGCACCGCACGGCGACTACGTGTTCTGCGTCATCACCAAGGAACAGCAGGACCAGAGCTGGGGCGCGGACAACGAGGGCTTCGTGCTGCTGCGCGCCGTCTCGGCGCGGCTGTGGCGCCACTTCGAGCCCGATCGGCCGTACACGCCGCCCGAGGGTTTCGAGAAGTACCGCTGAGCGCCGGTCGCGCTGGGCGTCACCGGGCCTTCGTGTAGCCGAGCAGCCAGCCACCGACGTCGACCGGGACCAGCACGACGTCGAGCACGAGATCGAACGGCAGCGAGACGAAGCCCTGCATGGCGACGAACCCGCTGCCGGCGGTGCGTTCGCGCGACGGTGGCGGCGGATCGAACGCCGCCGCGATGTTCTGCACGTCGTGCACGACGGCCTGCAGCGGCCAGGCACCGAACGGATCGGCGCGGCCGCGCGTGTAGACCGTGCCGCACGACGCGGCGATCGCGAGCGGCAGCAGGCGTGCATGCCGACACCATCGTCCGAGTGCGGCCCTGCGTTCGCGCTGGTGTGCGTTCCTCGTCATGCCAACCGCTTCTTCACCAGCATCCCGCGCCGGCGGCGCTCGTCGCCGATCGGCATCGCCGACCGCACCCGTTCGCTCGCCGCCGCCGCCGCCGCCGCCGTGCGCGCGTGTACGAACGCGAGCGCGTCGCCCACGTGCACCGCGTCGCCGAGGCTGTGCACGAGCACGATGCCGACGTGCGGATCGATGCCGTCCGCGGGTTGCCGCCGACCGCCGCCGAGGTCCACCACCACCTGCCCAAGCGCCAGCGGATCGACGTCGCCGACGTAGCCCGGGCGCGCGCATTCGACCGGCACCACGAACGGCGCGCGCCCGAGCCGCTCGGGCTTGTCGACCACGCCAGGATCACCGCCCTGCAGTTCGAGGTTGTGCACGAACACCTGTCGCACCAGGCCGTCTTGCCAGACCCGCTCGAGCGTCGCCCGCGCCGTGGCCGCGTCGGGCGCCACGCCGCCGAGCAGCAGCATCTCCACGCCGAGCGCCAGCGTCACCTCGCGCAGGTCCGCCGGGCAATCGCCGTCGAGAGCCGCGATCACTTCGGCGACCTCGAGCGCGTTGCCGAGTGCCAGTCCCAGCGGATGGTCCATGTCGGTCAGCAACGCCGCCATCTTGATGCCGGCGGCCCGCCCCACCGCGACCAGGTTCTCCATCAGCTCGAGCGCATCGTGCTCGTGCCCCATGAACGCCGCTCGCCCGCACTTCACGTCCATCACCAGCCCGTCGATGCCCTCGGCGAGCTTCTTGGCGAGGATCGAACTGGTGATCAGCGGGATGCTCTCGACGGTGCCGCTGATGTCGCGCGTCGCGTACATGCGCTTGTCGGCGGGCGCCACGTCGCCGCTCGGGGCGAGCATCGCGTAGCCGCACTGCGCGAGCACTTCCTGGAACCGCGCGATCGACAGGTCGGTCCGGTAGCCCGGGATCGCCGCCAGCTTGTCGATCGTGCCGCCGGTGTGCCCGAGCCCTCGCCCGCTCAGCATCGGCACCGCGACGCCGGCCGCCGCGACGAGCGGCGCCAACAGCAGCGACACCTTGTCGCCTACACCGCCGGTCGAGTGCTTGTCGATCTTTGGCCGGCTGACGTGCGGATGCGCCAACACGCGCCCCGAGTCGCGCATCGCCAGCGTCAGCGCCGCCGTCTCCTCGCGCGTCATGCCGTTGCAGCAGACCGCCATCAGGAACGCGCCGAGCTGGGCATCGCCGAGCGAGCCGTCGACGACGCCGGACACCAGGTCGACGACCTCGTCGCGCGCAAGTTCGCCGCCATCGCGCTTCTTCGCGATCAGACGGGCCGGATGGTGATGCATGGAATGCCCTGTTCGACGGGTCGTGCGCGGCGCCGCTTCGCTGCGTCGGTCGTCACTGCGCAACCGGGTGCCAGAGCGTCTTGGTCTCGACGAACGGCTCGACCCAGGCGAGCGAGCGCAGCCGTTCCGTCGTGGCCCATTCCGCGGCGGTCAGTTCGCAGCAGCGCACGCGCTTGCAGTTGTCGGCGGCGGCCGCGGTGATCGCCGCATCGGGCTTGCCTGCGAGCAGCAGGCCGTCGATGTCGCGATGCGCGGCGAAGTGCATCGCCAGTTCGGAGCGCAGCCCGCTGAGCAGGTTGATCGCACCGGCCGGCACGTCGCTCGACGCACAGACCTCGCCGAACGCCAAGGCCGCGAACGGCGCCCGTTCGCTGACCAGCACGACCGCCGCGTTGCCGCCGGCGAGCACCGGCAGCAGCAGCGCCAGCGTGCCGACGAGGGCCGGGGCTTCGGGCGCCAGGATGCCGACCACGCCGGTCGGCTCGACGGTCGAGAAGTTGAAGAACGGCCCCTGCACCGCGTTCTGGCTGCCGAGCAGGCTCTGCAGCTTGTCGCAGAGTCCCGCGTACCAGGTCAGCAACGACAACGAGCGATCGATCTCCTTCGTCGCGGCGGCGGCCGCGAGCCCGCCGAGCCGCAGTTCGTGCTGCATCGCCTCGCGCCGCGATTCGAGCATCTCGGCGATGCGATAGAGGATCTGCCCACGCAGATAGGCCGTGCTGCCGCTCCACGCACCGAGTCCCGCGCGCGCCGCGACCACGGCGTCGCGCAGGTCCTTCCGGCTGCCGCGCGCGACGTTGATGCCTGGGGCGGCCGCCGGCTGGAACGCACGGCCCGACTCGCTGCGCGGGAACTTGCCGCCGACGTAGAGCTTGTAGGTCTTGGGCACCGGGACGGTCATGGCGGCAACGGTGCCGGTTGCTCCAGCACGGCGCAAGCCCTGCTCAACGCGACGGCACGATGCGCAGGTCGTCCGCGGTGTCGGGCTTGCCGTCAGCGCCATCGCTGACGACGACGACACCACGGTTGCCGTCGTCGAGAATCCGGAACGGCCGCTCCCAGCCGTCCAACCAGACCTTCGAGCCCTTGGCGTCCTGACGGCCCACCGCCAGCAACATCTTCACGTCTGCGAACGTCGGCAGCTTGCCGTGGCGTTCCCGAAGGAACGAAGCCGCCCCGGCGACGATCCCGCCGCGAGTCCTCGTCAGCTCCGGGAGCAGGGCGTCGGCCTCGGCACGCGCCGCGTCCGCCTGCTTCCGCAGTGCGCGGGCGAGGTACAAGAACACCGATGGACGCGGCTTCGCGACGTCGTCGCCGACGACGTCGTCCTCGGTGTCGAACGCGCCGTCCGGGCCAGCACTGCGCCAGTGCCACGAACGCTCCTCGTCGCGCAGCGCGAACGCGGCCCCCCAGGGATCGGCGCCAGCTCCGCGCCCAGGCAACGTGCCGCCGTTCGCCCGGCGCAACCCTTCGATCGTCGGCGTGCCGCTGAGGTTCTCGCGCGTCCACGAGTCCAGCAACTCCGTCAACGCGTCGAGATCGGTGCGCGCACGGTAGCGCCGCTGCTGCTCGCCCTTCTTCTGCACCGGGAAACGGCTCGCACGGTTGTCCCAGGCCATCAGCCACTCCTCGCCGGTGCGCCGCCAGCCGAGATCCTGCAGCAGCCGCCGCTCCATGTGCTCCATGTGCGCGGCGCCGTAGTAGATGCCGATGGACCGCTTGCCCGCAGCGAGTTGCTCGGCGAGCACGTCGAGGCAGCGCTCGTTGCGGCCCTCGATCAGCACGGTCGGCCGCTGCCGCGCGGCCTCGGGCTCGGACAGCAGGCGGGCGCCGAGCAGCCGCATTTCGTGCGCACCGCGGCCGCTGCGGAACGCCGCGACGAGGTCCTGCTTCCCCGCCTTGGCCTCGGCGTCGCGGTCGGGCTCCGCCGGCGTACCGGAGAACAGTTCGCCAAGGAGGCTGCTGTTGTTGCGGGCCAACGCCTCCTCGAACTGCTCGGCCGTGAAGTCGGCGTGCACGAAGTGCGGTCGCCGGTAGTCGATGTGCTCCATCTGCATCGCCAGCATCAGCCCCCGCCCCATGCTCGACTGCACCAACGACACGAAGTCGCCGCTGTAGTCGTACTCGAGTCCTGGATGCGGCGGGTCCTCGGGGTCGCCGACCATCTCGTAGAGCAGCACCTCGAAGGCGTCGAAGCGCCGCTGCAACTCGACGTAGTGCTCGGCATCGGCGACGTGGATCGAGCCGTGGAGCACCAGTTCGACGTCGCCCTTGCGGTAGGTCGCCACCAGCACGTCCAGTTGCCCGCCATCGGGGCGCTCGATCAGGCGGGAAAACGGCCGCCGTTCCTCCGCCGGCGCGGGATCCTGGCAGCAGGGTGCGGCGGCGAGCACGACGGCGAACACGGTGCCGAGGATGCGCATGCGATTCGGCGCGATCATGCACCACCGCAGCGCCCTTCGCACGGCACCAACCGGACGCCACCTGCGGTCGGCCGCACCACCGCCCGTGGACCTGCCCCGGCGCGTCCCGGATCGGCGTGGGCGGGCTGCGCGGCCGGGCGGCAGCTAGTAGCCTTCCCGGCCCTGCCTCTGGCTGCTTTCCCCATGCTCAAGAACGTCACTGCCGCGCTGCTCGCCAGCGCCGTCTGCGTCGCCGTTGCCGCGCAGTCACCTTCCCAGGACCTGCGCGCCACCTCGACGTTGCGCCTCGTCGCCGGGTCGTTCGATCCGCTCGCCCAACAGCTCGAAGTGCCACCCGCACTGCGCAGCGGGGCAGCGCAGCAGCTCTGGATCGTGCAGTTCGACGCCGCGCCGACGCAGAGCGGCCGCGACGCGATCGAGGAACTCGGCGGCAAGGTGCTCCGCTACCTGCCCGACCACGCGTACGTCGTGAAGCTCGCGGCGGGCGACGTCGACGCGCTGCGCGCGCAACCCGGCATCCGCTGGGTCGGCGCCTACCACCCGTTCTATCGTCTCGAGACGGCGCTCATCGCCGGCAACGTGTTCGCGGACGCCACGGCGGTGCGTTACCACCTGGTCGTCGCCGACAAGAAGAACGACAAGCCGGCCCTCGCCGCGAAAGTCCGGGCGATCGGCGGCGTGATCGACCACGAGCAGCCGGGCAGCCTGCTGTTCACGGTGACGCTGACCGGCCCGCAGTTGCTGCAGGTCGCGGGCTTCGACGAAGTGGTCTGGATCGACCGCTGGACGCCGTCGTCGAACGACATGGACAACGCCCGCATCCAGGGCGGCGGTAACTATGTCGAGACGCAGGGCGGCTACACGGGCACCGGCGTGCGCGCCCACATCTACGAGGGCGTCGAGGCGGCGCACCCCGACTTCACCGGCGGGGTGACCAACGTGCTGAGCGGCGGCGGCGCCGACGACCACGGCCACGCCACGGCGGGCATCGTGTTCGGCAACGGCACCAGCAACCCGGTGGTGCGCGGCATGGCGCCGGACAGCACGAAGTACTTCACCCAGTACAGCTCGGTCACTGCCGGCTTCTCGCGATGGCAGGTCGTGCAGACGCTGGTCAACACGCACAACGTCAACCACACGACCGCCTCGTGGGGCGACGTGCAGACGACCGCGTACACGTCGATCTCCGCCGATGCCGACGACATCGTGTTCGACCACGACATCACCTGGACGCAGAGCCAGAGCAACACCGGCAACCAGAACTCACGGCCGCAAGCGTGGGCCAAGAACGTGTTCTCGGTCGGCGCCGTGTGGCACTTCGAGAACAGCAACGCGGGCGACGACTCCTGGTCGAATCCAAGTTCAACGTCCAGGGCGAGCATCGGTCCGGCAAGCGATCTCCGCCTGAAGCCCGACATCTGTGCCTACTTCGACAGCATCGGCACCAGCGACCGCACCGGCGCGGCCGGGTACTCGGCCAACAACTGGTCGACGTCCTTCAGCGGCACCTCGGGCGCCACGCCGATCGTCGCCGGGCACAACGTGCTGCTGATCGAGATGTTCACCGACGAGGTGACCCCGGGCTTCGGCCGGTTCGGCAACGCGCTGCGCGTGCCGGGCGGCAGCGTGTGGCAGAACCGGCCGCACGCGCCGACCGTGAAGGCCCTGCAGTGCGCCGGCGCCTCGCAGTACGCGTTCACCGGAGCCAGCACCGCCAACCGGCGAGAGCACCAGGGCTGGGGCTTCCCCAACCTGCAACGACTGTACGACCGCCGCGCGCAGATGATGGTGATCGACGAGACCGACGTGCTCGAGCAGGGCGACACCACGCGCTACGACGTCACGGTGCCGCCGGGCGAGACCGACCTGCGCGTCGTGTTGAACTACGCGGACCAGGCGGCACTGCCTTCTGCCACCAAGCACCTGATCAACAACCTGTCGGTGCGCGTCACGGCGCCGAACGGGACCATCTACTGGGGCAACAACGGCCTGACCCAGGGCAACTGGTCGGTCGTCGGCGGAGTCGAGGACGACACCAACCCGATCGAGTGCGTGTTCGTACAGAATCCGGCGGCGGGTCTCTGGCGCGTCGACGTCAAGGCGACCCTCATCGCCCTGGACTCGCACGTCGAGACGCCGGCGGTCGACGCCGACTACGCCCTCGTCGTGATCGGCGGCACCGGCCAGGTCGGCACCCCGCCGATCTTCGCGTCGTTCAGCGAGTTCGGCGCTGGCTGCCCGGGTTCGGTGCCGCTGCCGTCGTTCTGCGCCCAGCTGAACCCGACCGGCGGCACGCTCGCCACGACCAACATCGCGCGTGAGTACGCCTACACGGTGCCGGGCATCGGCAGCGTGCAGGTGGTCTCGTTCGACATCTACACGCGCTCGACCACCGGTGGAAACGTGGTCGTGCCGGCGCACATCTACGCCCAGTCCGGCAGCGTGCCGGCCCTGACGCCGCTCGCCAGCACGACGATGACGGTCGGGCCGACGGCGACCTTCTACACGGCGACGTTCGCGTCGCCGGTCGCGGTCAGCGGCACGTTCTACGTCGCCATGGACAGCTCGGCGCAGACGGTGCTGCGCTCGCACCTGAACGCCGGTTCGAGCGGCACGGCGTACGCTCGCGTGCCTCCGTCCGGTAGCTGGACGCTGTCGACGGCGGTGACCCGTCCGTCGTGGCGCGTGACCTGCACCGGTGGTGCGCAGTTCGCGACCCCGGACCTCGGCAACACCGGGTTGCCGACGATCGGCACCAGCTACAGCCTGACGCTCGCCTCGGCGCTGCCGAACGCGGGCGCCCTGCTCGTCACTGGCTTCTCCGACCAGGCCTGGGGCTCGATCCCGTTGCCGTGGGCGCTGCCCGACGCTGCGGGCTGCAACCTGCTGGTCGCCGGCGACGTGATGAGCGGCGTCACCGTGTCGGGCACGGGCACCGCGAGCTTCGCGATCACCGTGCCGAACTCGACCGGGTTGATCAGCGCCGTGCTGTTCCACCAGTGGGCGGTCGCCGACACGGTGAACGCGCTCGGCTTCGTGCTGTCGAACGCCGGCAAGGCGACGATCGGCGAGTAACGGCTCGGATCGCCCGCCNNCCCGCCGGTCGTGCGCCGAGCGCACCGACCGGCCCGAACGACCCGCGTCGCGCGTTCGCGCGGCGCGGGTCGTTTCGTGTCGGCACCAGACCCGGCAGCCGCCGCCCTCATCGCGTGGCGAGTTCGACGTCGAGCACGCGCAACCCGACCCCGCCGAGTCGTTCCTCGACCACTCCCTTCACGACGTACGGCCCGCGCCCCTGCAGGATCCCCCCGCAGCGCATCCAGGTCGCGTGGAACATCGTCGCCTCGACGATGCCGGTGCCGTCCTCGATGGTGACGAAGCACATCCCGCCCTGGGCGTTGCGGTGCCCGCGCATCGCCACGGCGAACCCGCAGACGCGCACGACCTTGCCGAGTTCGGCCGCCACGCGTCCGCACGGCACGCAGTGCGCGAGCACCGGCAGCGCTCCGCGGCGCCACGCGACGTCGACCGCATGCCGGCCGAGCGTGAAGCCGAGCAGGTCGAGTTCGGCGGCCGCGCGCTGCTCCTCGCCGAACTCGGGCAGGGTCGGCCACTCGACCGCCCTCGGCTGGATCGCTTCGGCGAACAGCGCCCCGCGCGCCGCGTCGGCTTCCTGCGCCGCCGCGCGTTGCCCGCGCGGCGTGCTCGCGACCTGCAGCCGCCACAGCAGCTCCGGGCGCGACGTGCCGAGCGCGTCGAGAGCGCCGACCAGGATCAGGTTCTCGGCCTCGTCGCGCGCGCACCGCACGCGCTGCAGGAAGTCGGACAGCGACCGGAACGGGCCGCCGGCGGCGCGCGCCGTCGCGATCGCCCCGACCGTGCGCGCCGAGACGCCGTGAACGTGGGCCATGCCGATGCGGATGGCGTTCGCGGACAACAGTTCGTGTTCGCCCTGCCCCTGCTGCACGCACGGCGCGTGCAGCCGAACGCCGAGGCGCTTGGCCTCCTCGGCGTAGACGCCTGGAGCGAAGTAGCCGGCGTCGTTGCGCAACAGCGCGGCGAGGAACGCCGCCGGCCAGCGCGCCTTCAGGAACACGCAACGCCAGGCGAGCCGTCCGTACGACACTGCATGCGCCTTGCAGAACGAGTAGCCGGCGAAACGCGCCATCTCCGCCCACACCAGCTCGATCGCCGCGCGCGGCAGCCCGCGTCGCAGGCCGGCGACCACGAACGCGTCCGCCTCGGCGGCCGGCGTGCGCGGCCCGGTCTTGCCGAGCTGCCGCCGCAGCGTGTCGCCCGCCGTCGCGTCGAGGCCGGCCACCGCCATCGCCGCCCGGATCACGTCTTCCTGGTAGAGCATGATGCCGAAGGTGTCGGCGAACACCTCCGCGAGCAGCGGATGCGCAGTGGCCACCGGCTCGAGCCCGCGCGCGCGGCGCACGAACGCTTCCTTCATGCCCGACGACGCCGGCCCGGGCCGCACCAACGCAATCGCCTGGATCACGCGTTCCTGCGTGCCGGCGGCCATCTGCTGCAGCAGCGAGCGCATCGCCGGCGACTCGACCTGGAAGCAGCCGAGCGTGCCGCCGCTCTTCACCAGCGCCGCGGTGCGGGCGTCGTCCTCGGCGACGCGCTCGAGATCGGGAACCGGAACGCCGTGCCGGCGCAGCATCGCCGTGCAGTCCTGCACGATGGTGAGCGCGCGGTTGCCGAGCAGGTCGATCTTGACCATGCCGAGCCCCTCGACGAAGTGCATGTCGTACTGCGTGACGACGACGCCCTTCGCCGCGCGTTCGAGCGGCGCATGCGTGCGGATCGCTTCGGGCGTGATCACCACGCCGCCCGGATGCACGCCGAGGTGCCGCGGCGCCGCCAGCAGCCGTTGCGCGGCGGCCAGCAGCAGCCGTTCGCGTTCGGGCGGCAACGCGTCGCCGTCGTCCAGGCCGCTCCGGCGTTTGCCGTGCTGCCAGAACCCCGGCGTGCCCTCGACGACTGCCGCGAGGTCGAGGTCGGGGCGCGCATGCCACGGCAGCAGCTTGCTGCGCCGCGCCGCTTCGGCGACCGGCAGCCCGAGCACCTTCGCGGCTTCCTGGTAGGCGGCGCGTGGACCGCAGGTGACGAAGGTCGCGATGCGCGCGACGTGGTCGCGGCCGAAGTGCTCGTAGACCGCGTCGACGAGTTCGTCGCGTCGGCGCCAGCAGAAGTCGAGGTCGATGTCGGGCAGGTCGCCGCGCGCCGGATTCAGGAAGCGCTCGAACAGGAGCCCGTGGCGGATCGGGTCGGCATCGGTGAGTCCAAGGCAGTACGCAACCAGGCTGTCGGCGGCCGAGCCGCGGCCGAGGAACGGGATCTCTCTCGCGCGCGCAAGGTCGGCGATCGCGACGACGGCGAGGAAGTACGGCGCGAAGCCCATGCCCGCGATCACCGCGAGTTCCCGTTCGGCGCGCGATGCCGCCGCCGTTCGTTCGGTGTCGTGGTAACGCCGTGCCAGTCCGGCGACCACGAGTTCGCGCAGGCGTGCATCGGCCGAGACGCCCGCTGGCAGCGTGATCGGCGGGAAGATCGGCGCTGCCCGGTCCGGGAACGACAGCGTGCAGCTCGCCAGCACTTCGGCGGCGACCGCGAGCGCTTCGGGATGGTCGTCGTGGCCAGCATCGAGCGCCGCCGACAGGTGCGCCGAAGCCCCGGCCTGGACGATGCCGTGCAGATCGGCGTCCGGATCCCCGCCACGCAGTCCACGGTTCCACTTCACGGCGAGGAAGAGCCGGTGCTGCGCGCGCTCCTCGGCGCGCGCGAACCACACGTCGTGCACGGCGCACGACCGCAGCTCGAGGTCGCGTGCGACCGCCACGAGCTGGTGCCGCGGCCAGGGGCGCGACGGATCGGGCAGCTTGCGGCCGGTCCCCGGCTCTTCGATGCCACCCTCGACGGCCGGTGGCGGGGCGTTCGCGGCGGGCGCGAACCGCGGCGGCAGCATCACCAGCAACCGATCCGGCGGCACCCGCGCCGCGAGTGCCGGCAGCAACCGCAGGTCGCCGCAGAGGAACCACAGCCCTTCGGCGTGCCGTTCGCACGCGCGCGGCAGGTCGAAGGGCATCTCACCGCCGATGCCGTTGCGTTCCCCGATCAGCGCACACAACGAGCGATACCCCGCGCGATCGCGCGCGATCACGACCAGCCGCGCCGACGGCGTCACGAGCTCGCAGCCGAACACCGCCTGCAGACCGACGCGCGCCGCTTCGCGCGCGAACGGCAGCAGTCCATAGAGGCCATTCGTGTCGGCGAGCACCAGGTGCGAGTGCCGGCAGCGCACCGCTTCTTCGCAGAGCTCACGCGGCGCGCATGGCGCGGTCAGCAGCGAGTAGTGCGTGCGGGCGAGCAGCAGGACCACGCCTGCGGTATACCTAACGGATACCGAACATCAACCGGGCCGATTCCCACCTGGGTGCCGGGGCGCCGAGGCGCGAACCGACGGGCCGACGCGTGCCGGGCTACTCGTCGTCGTCGTCGTAGTGCCGATTGCCGCGGCGACCACCGTGATCGTCGTTGCCACCACCGCCGCCGCCGCCACCCCGCTTCTTCTGCGACGCGCGACGTTGCTCCATCTCCCGTTCGCGCTCGCGCGCCGGCCGTGCATCGGGTCCGAAACTCCGCCCGCGCGGTTCGCCGCTCGGACCGCCCGGCCCACCCCCCGGCCCCGCCGGCCGTGGACCACCCGGGCCTGCGCCCGGGCCTCGCGGCCCGCCCGGACCCGCGCGCCGTTCTTCCGCTTCCGTCACGCGGATCTGGCGCATGCCGATCATGACGCCATCCATCGCCGCGATCGCCGCGCGCGCATCGTCGTCGGTCGCCATCTCGACGAACGCGAACCCGCGCGGCCGCTGCGTTTCGCGATCGAGGACGATGTGCACGCGCTCGACGGTGCGCCCATCCTGGGCGAACGCCGCGAGCAGCGCGGCCTCGTCGGCATCGTACGGGAGGTTCCCGACGTACAGTCTCTTGCCCATGGCAGTGTGACTTCCTCTGGGTCGCGGTCCCACGCGCCAGCCGTCGAGGAAGCCGCCTCAGCGAGGTGTCGGTCCGGCCAGTGCGTGCCACCGCGCGGGCAGCCCCGCACGGACGGGCCGGATGATACTGGCGACCCGCCGGGCCGGAAGCGCCTCGCCCACATTCCCCCTGTTGGTGGCCGGCAGCAGCGGCCTACTGTGGCGCCCATGCCCAAGCCACGTCCGGCCCTTGCCACAGTCGCCGCGTTGGCCCTCGTCGCCTGCCAGGGACAGGAGTCCGAGACCATGGCGCCGACGCCACCGCCGGTCGTCGCCAACCCCGAGGAGAACCCGACCATGCCGCCCGAACCGACTCCCGCTCCGCTCCCCGCCGGCAGGCAGATCGCGACCTTCGCCAACGGCTGCTTCTGGTGCACCGAGGCCGTGCTCGAACAACTGCCCGGGGTGCTCGACGTGGTCTCGGGCTACATGGGCGGCGAGGTCACCAACCCGACCTACCAGCAGATCTGCACCGGCGAGACCGGCCACGCCGAGTGCGTGCGCGTGACCTTCGACCCGACCAAGGTGACGTTCGAAACGCTGCTCGAGTGGTTCTTCCGCTCGCACGACCCGACGACCTTGAACCGCCAGGGCGCCGACGTCGGCACGCAGTACCGCTCGGCGATCTTCTTCCACGACCGCGGCCAGCACGAACAGGCGCTGGCGGCGATCGCGAAGTACCAGCCGCGCTTCGCCAAGCCGATCGTCACCGAACTCAGCGCTGCGTCGACGTTCTGGCCAGCCGAGGACTACCACCAGGACTACTTCCGCAAGCACCCGAACCAAGGCTACTGCCGCGCGGTGATCGCGCCGAAGCTGCAGAAGCTCGGGCTCGAGGACGCGCGGTAGCCGCGCCCCTCACCGCTTCGTCCAGCGCTGGCGCTGCAGTTCGAACTCCACGCCCTCGTGCGTGTCGTAGAGCCGCACCGCCACCACACCTTCGGCCGACAGGTCGACGACCTGCCGGAACGGGCGCCCGGTCGGCTCGCGGGCGTCCGCGAGCGAACCCCGCAGCGTCAGCACGCCGGCCTCGGGCAGTGCCGGCGGGCCGCTGCACTCGACCGACCACGTGCTGAGGTCGTCGCGCCACGACGACGTCCAGAGCTGGCGCAGCGCATCGAAGCCGAAGATCTGCACGGCGTGCACGGTCGCCGGCGCGATCGCCAGCGTGTAGTCGGCGACGACGTAGCGGCCACCGAGGATCGCCGCCGCGCGCACGCTGCCGCGATCCTCACGCGGTGATTCGCCCCGCAACTGCGTCGTCAGCACGACGTCCCACTCGCCGACGAGCCGCTGCAACCTCGCGTGGTGCGCGTCGGTCTGCGCCACTGCGTTCGCCTTCTGCAGCACGGCGGGCGACGGCGGATCCTGCGGCCAGGCGAAGGCGACGGCGAACAGCGCAGCGACGACGGCGGACTTCATCGCGGCAGCGGAACGTGGCGCGGCGCGCCCCGCAAGGGTCAGCGCCCCGGCGTCGGCAGCACGCGGCCGTTCGCCGGGTCGACGACGAGCCCGAGCCGTTCGGCCGCGGCGACCCAGAACACGAACAGGTACATCATCTCGTCGGTCGTCTCCTGTCCGAAGCGCACGGTCATCGCCGGATCGGGATTGGCCGGGTTCCACGCCGAGTTGTCGAAGTGCGCGAGCGCCTGGATGCGCGTGCCCTTGCCGAACGTCTTCTTGCCCGCGTGCCAGCGGTAGGACTGCTGCCAGTCGAAGTTGTAGTTGGGCACCGACAGCAGCGTCTCCGTCGTTCCATCCGGCGTCGTCGCCGTGGCGATCATGTCGCGACCGCGCAGGTGCATGTGCACGAACATGCCGATGCCCACCGCATCCTCGCGCAGCGTGCGGCTCGCGCGCACCGGATGCGCCATCGCCCCCGGCGGAATCGCGAACCGGAAGTCGGCGACGATCGCGACCTGCATCTCCTTCTCGACCTTGGTCCGCGGAAACCGCAGGCCGACCTGCAGCCGGTCCTGTTCTGGCTCGCCGGTCGCGACGTAGTGCGCCTGCAGCACCAGCGCCGAGCCGGCCGGAATGCGCACCGCGATGCCGGGGTCCATCACCAGCGGGTCGCCGCCCGGCACGTAACCGGTGATGAAGCCGTCCTGCGAGAACTTCTCGCCGAGCTTCACGCGCGCGAGGTTGCAGTGGTGCAGCACGCGTTCGTTCTGCGGGCGGATCTCGATGGCCTCGACCCAGGTGTCGTGCTCGAAGCGGTACGGCAGCAGCAGGTAGTGGTACGGGATCGGGCCTTCGGCAGGCAGGCGCGTCGGCGCCTTCATCGACAAGACGAGGTCCGGCTCGCCGATGCGCCAGCCGCCGGCCGGGCGCTCGGGCACCACGGCGGGCTGCCCCGGGTCGTCGACCGGAGCACCCGCGGCGACCCAGGCCCGCACGATCGCCAGTTCGCGCTCGTCGAGGCCGCGGTGGTTCTCGAACGAACCGTGCTTGCTGCTCGCGTACCACGGCGGCATGCGACCCTGGGCGACGACTTCGCCGATCATGTTCGCGTGCTTCTGCACCTGGGCGGCACTCAGCAACGCGAACGGAGCTTCGCCGTCCGGGCGATGGCAGGTGATGCAGTGGCGATGCACGATCGGGGCCACATCGCGCAGGTAGCTGGGTGCCGCACCCGCAACCGCCGGTGCCGGGGTGATGCGGCAGCCGCTCACCTCCGTCGTCGGCACGGCGATCGGCGTGCCGGCGAGCAGTTCGTCGAGGGCCAGGCGCAGGTCGTCGCGGCTCGGCTGCGGGCGCGAACCCGAGTAGCCGTGCTGGTCGTCGACGCGCCCGCGGTAGACGATCCGCCGTTCCCGGTCGAGCACGACGGCTGTCGCCGTGCGATCGACGCCGCACGCAGCGGCCACCCGCAGGTCCACGTCCTTGCCGAACACCGCCGCCGGCGCCTTGTGCGCGACCTCGCCCACCGCGTCGACGAACGGGTCGCCCGCGCCGACGTTGACGACCAGCACGGTCACGCCGCGCGCCGCGTAGTCGCTTGCGATCTGGCCGATGCGCGGCAGATAGCGCTGCACCAGCGGGCACTCGATCGTCGCGAACCAGACGACGGTCGCGTTCGCTGCCGGCAGTTCGCGCAGCGTGCGCTGCTGCCACCGCAGGTCGACGAACGACGCTTCGGCGACGGTGCCGAGCGGAACGTCGCGCGGCGGGTCCTGCGCAGCGGCCTTCGCTGCGATCAGCAACGGGAGCAGGCGAGCGAGGAGGCCGGTGGCGCGCATCGACATAGCGTGACGTCGTGGCGCGAGCGCGTCCAGGCGCGCTCGCCATGAGTCGCGCCCCCATCACTCTTGACGGCCGCAGCCCGCAGCGGACCAATGCAGGTGTGACCGTCCGCGGCAACGACGCCATGGCGACGAGCCGCTGGCTCGTGCCGACCCTGATCGGGCTGCTGTGCCTGATCTGGGGCAGCACCTGGTGGGCGATCCGCTTGTGCCTGCTCGACCAACCGCCGCTCACGTCGGCGGCGCTGCGCTTCCTGCTCGCGGGGACCGTCATGGTGGTGGTCGCGCGAGGGCTGCGCGCCGTCGATCGGGCGCCGCCACCGCCCACGTGGCTCTGGCTCGCGACCGGCGCCTGCAACTTCGCCGGTTCGTACGGCGTGCTCTACGTCGCCGAGCAGACCGTGCCGTCCGGCGTCGCCGCCGTGCTGTGGGCGATCTTCCCGCTGCTGATGGCGACGAGCGGCGTGCTGTTCCTCGGCGAACGGCTGCGCCCGGCGCAGGTCCTCGGCTTCCTGGTCGCGTTCGCCGGCATCGTCGTCGTCTTCGCTGCCGACCTCGACGCGACCGCGGTGCAAGCGGGACTGCTGCTGCTCGCGAGCCCGGTGATCTCCGCCGTCGGCACCACGCTGGTGAAGCGGTTCGGCGCGAGCAGCAGTTCGGTGGTGCTGAACCGGAACGGCATGCTGTTCGGCGCGGTGCTGCTGACGGCCGCGGCCTTCGCCACCGAGGACGTGACGGCGATCGCGTGGAGTTGGCGCGGCGTGCTCGCGACCGTCTGGCTCGCGCTGCTCGGCACCGCGGTGACCTTCGGCGCATACTTCTGGTTGCTGCAGCGCGTGCCGGCGTCGCGCTTGTCGCTGGTCTCGTACGTCACCCCGGTGCTCGCCGTGCTGCTCGGAGCGCTCGTCGGCGACGGCACCTTCAGCAGCGCCCTCGCGGCGGGCACGTTGCTCGTGGTCGCCGGCATCGCACTCGTCGTGCGCAGGCCGGGCCCATGAGCCGCTCGCCGTTCCGCCTGCGCCTGCCGACGCCTTCGCCGCGACGAGGCCGCTGGCGGCTGCCGCGACCGACGCTGCGGCTGTCGAGCCTGTCCGCACGGGCCCGCAAGCGGATCGCGACCCTGCTGGCGACACTGCTGCTGGGCGTTCTGTGGTGGAACTTCGGTGCAGGTGACCGACGGTACCGGACCTGGCCGCGCGAGCAGATCCTCGCGGCGATCCGTTTCGTCGAGAGCAGCGACCGCGACGATGTCCCCGACGGCGACGGCGGCAAGGCGATCGGCGTCTACCAGATCCACGAGGCCTACTGGCGGGACGCCGTGCGCGCCGATCCGTCGCTCGGCGGCAGCTACCAGGACTGCCGGCGACGCGCCTACGCCGAACGCGTCGTCGCCGCCTACATGCAGAAGTGGACCCCGGCGGCGTGGGCCGCTGGCGATGCCGAGACGATCGCGCGCGTGCACAACGGCGGGCCCGAGGGTGCTGGCAAGGAGTCGACGCGGCGCTATTGGGAACGCGTGCACGCAGCGCTGCCCTGATCGAGCGACGCCAGGGCCGCGAACACGGCGGGCGGGGCGAGCATCGCGAGGTCGTTGCCAGGGGCCGGCACGATCGCGACGCGTGGCCCGGTCGGGCCGAAGACCTGGGCGTCGCTCGGGCCGAACAACGCCACGGTCGGCAGCCCGAGCATCGCGGCGAGGTGCGTGGTGCCGCTGTCGTTGCCGACGAACGCGCGCGCCGTGCCGAGCCGCCGGGCGACGACGCGCAGATCGTTCTCGACGACGAAACCGACGGGTACCGACCACGGCCACTGCCGCGGATCGTCGCGTTCGGTTTCGACCGGCCCGACCAGCACCTCGACCGGCAGCGCCGCGGCGGCGAGCCGCTGCGCGAGCGCGAGCCAGTGCGCGCGCGGCCAGCACTTCGCGCGCCCGCCGCTGCCCGGCGCCAGCACGACGGCCACCCCGCCTGGCGGCGTCCACGTCGCGAGCGCCGCGTCGTCCGGCCACTGCAAGCAGAGGCCGAGCTGTGAACCGACCTGCTGCGGCAGCGGCCGCCGATCGCCGGGACGTGGATCGAACGGCACCACGCGCGGCCCGTGCGCCTGCGCGGCGAGCCACCGCGGATCGTCGGCGACGACGACGTCGTAGTCGCGAAAGCGGGGCGAGCCGCTGGCGAGCCATGTGCCAACGTCTTCGCTCGAGAACGCGGCATCGGCGACGCCAAAGTGCGCCAGCAGGACGGCGAACTCGTGCACGCCCGCAACGTGCACGGTTCCCGGGTGCGCGCGACGCAGCGCGCGCAGCACCGGCGCCATCAGCAGCGTGTCGCCGAGACCGCCGCGCCGCACCAGCAACGTTCGCTCGTGCGGCACGACGGCCCGACGGTCAACGCATGCCGGCGAGCTGGGTGATCTTCTGCTCGGCCTGCGACGCGGCGTGCGTGCCTTCGTACTTCTTGCGGAACTGCTGCAGCGCCTCGCCGAGCTTCTTGCGGCCCGACGTCTTGCTCGCGTCGTGCGACGCGACCAGCTTCTGCAGTGCGCGCCCGGCGGTCAGCTCCTTCTTGATCTTGGCATCGCTCGCAAAGCGCGCCTTCTCGGCGGCCGCAGCGGTGGCGGGCTCCATGCCCTTCCACTGCTTCTCGACCTTCTCGAGCTGGGTCTCGGCCTCGGCATAGTCGGGGCCCTCACCGAGCCGCGCGACGCGCGCCTTCGCCGCCGCTGCGCGCTTGTCGATCTCGGCGCGCTGCGCGGTGAACACGTCCTTCATCGCCGCGTCGAGGTTGGGCGCCGCGAGGTTCTTGTCGAGGTAGTCGCGCACCTTGACGAACTCGCCCTTCTTCCAGAGCGCGCGCAACGGATCGTAGCGCGGGTCGTCGGGCATCTTCGGCGCGAGCGACACCGTCTTGAGCAGTTCCTCGATCTCCTGCTCGTTCGGCATGCGGTCGTCCGGCGTGCTGTGGACCGTGCCGTCCGGCGCGATCACGTAGACGCTGGGGAAGAACTTCAGCCCGTAGGCCGCCTTGTCGGACTCCTTGATCTGCGCGATCGGATACTTCGCGCCGAGCTGGTCGATGAAGACCTTCTGGATCGTGCCTTCCGCTTCCCCGGACACGCCGAGGAACAGCAGCCCCCGCTCAGCAAACTTCGCGTGAAGTTCGTTGTTATGCGGGACGGCCGCCTTGCAGGGGCCTCACCAACTTTCGGAGAACTTCAGGATGACGACGCGGCCGGCGAAGTCGTCGAAGCTCGCGGGGCCGTCGTTCCAGACCTTGACGAACTCGAGCGGCGTCGGGGTCTGGCCCTTGCTGAACTGGGCGGGAAGCGCGCCGACCAGCAGTGCGGCGGCGGCGAGAGTGGTAAGGGAGCGGGAAACCATGGCGCGGCACGATAGCCGGGGCGCCGCCGCGCGTATGTCTCCCGTCTGTACCGGCGCCGCCGCGAAGCAGGCGCCGGTGGCTGGGCCGCCTCAGCCCTTCATCGCCTGGTGCACGTTGCCGACCATCGCCGCGTTCGGCTTCAGCGACTTGTCGCCAGGCTTCTTCCAGTTCGCCGGGCAGGCCTCTTCGGGCAGCTTGCTGAAGTGGATGAAAGCAGCGACCTTGCGGGTCAGCTCCTCCATGTTGCGGCCGACGTTGAGGAAGTTGATCTCGCTGCCGTGCAGCTTGCCGTCCGGGCCGATGATGAACGTGCCGCGCAGCGCCAGCCCGTTCTGCATGTAGACGCCGAGCAGCTTCGACACCGCACCGGTGCGGTCGGCCGCCATCGGGTAGGTGACCTTCGCCAGCTCGCCTTCGTGCTTCTGCCACGCGAGGTGCGTGAACTTGGTGTCGGTGCTGACCGTCAGCACCTCGGCGCCGAGCTTCTGCAGGGCGGCGTACTGGTCGGCGAGTGCGGCGAATTCGGTCGCGCACACGAACGTGAAGTCGGCGGGGTAGAAGACCAGCACCGTCCACTTGCCGGCCTTCTTGGCCTCGGCGAGGCTGAACTTGCCGAAGTCCTTCTTGGCCGGCAGGTAGGTCTCCATCTCGAACTCGGGCACGGTCTGCCCGACCTGGATCGTCGTCACTTCGCTCATGGGAATGCTCTCTCGGGGTTTTTCGGGGCACGAAGGTAGGCCCGCCCCGGCAGCGGCGCCAGTGGCATGTGCGGGCCGGGCGGAACGTGGCACACTGCGCACTCCATGCGCGCACGGAGTTCGGCCGGTCTCGCCGCCATCGCCCTCGCCGCGGGCACCGCCGGCGCCCAGGCCACCGTCGCCGACACGCAGTTCTCGGTGCCGCGCGGCCTGTACACGACGCCGTTCGTCGTCGCGATCACCACGGCGACGCCGGGAGCGACGATCCGCTACACGCTCGACTGCAGCGACCCGCGCACCTCGCCGGTCGCAGCCCAAGGCAGCAGCCCGCTGTCTGTGACCATCGACCCGGTCAGCACCAACGGCGGCCTGCGGCCGCTGACGCCGGGCGTGGTGCTGCGCGCGTATGCGTTCGCTCCCGGCATGACGCCGACCAACGTCGACACCGTGACCTACGTGTTCCCGCAGCGCGTGCTGACGCAGGTCCGGCCGACGGGCTTCACCACGGCGATCGACTTCGCCATGGACCAGAACGTCGTCAACAACCCGCTCTACTCCGCTCGCGTGCTCGGCGACCTGTCGCTGCTGCCGACGATGTCCGTGGTCGCGCCGTACACGCAGATGTTCGGCAGCAACGGCGTCGTGCGCGCCGGCAACGGCACCATCGAGGTTCCGGGCTCGATCGAGGTGGTGCACCCCGACGGCCGCGACGACCAGGTCGACTGCGGGCTGACGCCGCACAGTTGGACGCAGAACAAGCGCTCGATCCGCGTCTACTTCCGCTCGACCTACGGCGCCGACAAGTGGCGGCACGACCTGTTCCGCGGCTCGGCCGAGGGCAATGGCGTCGGCATCAAGAGCTTCGACGGCCTGGTGCTGCGCGCCGGCTTCAACGACGGCCTGCTCTACAACGAACCCGCGCGCGCGGGCCGCTATTCGTTCGCGGTCGACGACATGGGCCGCCATTCGCAGCTGGCGATGACCGGCGTCGCGCCGCGCGGCACGTTCGTCCATCTCTACCTGAACGGGCTCTACTGGGGCCTCTACAACCCGGTCGAGCGCCCCGAGTCGAGCTTCTGGTCGGACACGTTCGGCGGCAGCAAGAACGACTACTTCGCCCGCAACCACGGCGGCACGATCGACGGCAGTGCGACGTACTACAACGGCCTGATCGGCGGCGCGGCGAACTGGGCCACGGCGTCCGCGCGCCTCGATGTCGGCGCCTTCGCCGACTACATCCTCTACTGGACGCACTGCGGCGGCGGCGACTGGCCGTCGTTCAACGGCGCCAACAACAATTGGTACGCCGGCAACCGCAACCTGCCGACGACCGGTCGTGTGCGCTTCTTCGTCTGGGACTGCGAAGACAGCTGGATCAACCTGCCCAACCGCCCCGGTCCCCCGCACGACGGCGCGCGCATCGTCAACGAACTGCTGGTCGGACCGCTGGACGTGTCGATCCTCTGGCGCGGACTGCAGGCCGTTGCCGACTTCCGGCTGCAGTGGGCCGACCGCGTCTACCGCCACTGCTACAACGACGGCGCGATCAGCGAGAGCAACCTGCTCGAGCGTTGGAACCGCATCACGCGCGTCGTCGATCGCGGCACCGTGACCGAGTCGGCGCGTTGGGGTCGCTTCGATCCGCGCGGCATCACCTGGACCCGCAACGCCGACTGGGTGCCGTACACCAACTCCGTGCGCGCGATGTTCGTCGGCAACACGCCGCAGCTCGTCGCGGCGTTGCGCAACACCGCGGTGCCGTCGGTGCACCCCTCGCTGTATCCGTCGATCGAGCCGCCGTTGTTCCAGGTCGGCTCGCCGCCGACCAACGTCATGGTGACCGAGGCCTGGGTCGTCCCCGGCACGACGATCACGCTCGTGCGCGCGAGTGCGGTCGGCAACGTCTGGTACACCACCGACGGCAGCGACCCGCGCGCGAGCAACGGCCTGCCNNGCCGGCCTGAACGGCGGCAACGGCACCTCGATCGTCGTGAACGCGCCGTTCGTGCTGAAGGCGCGCACGCTGATCGGCAGCGAATGGAGTGCCTTGCACGAGCTGCGGCTCGATGCGCGCCCGAACCTGCCGCTCGTCGAAGTGCACGAGGCGCTCGCCGAGAACGTCACCGGCCTCACCGACGAAGCCGGCGACCACGACGACTGGCTGGAGCTGAAGAACCGCGGGCTCGTCGACGTCGACCTCTCGGGCTTCCACCTCACCGACAACCCGAACAACCCGACCAAGTGGACGTTCCCGACCGGCACCATGATCCGCGCCGGTGGGCACCTGCTGGTCTGGGCCGACGACGAGCCGGCCGAGGGTCTGCTGCACGCGACGTTCAAGCTCAGCGGGCTCGGCGAATCGATCGGGCTCTACATGCCGGGCGGGCTCACGGTGGTCGACCAGTTCGCGTTCGGGCCGCAGCGCGACGACGAGTCGATCGGCCGCCTCGACCTCGAACCCGGTTCGCTGTTCACGTTCCCGCGGCCGACGCCCGAACGAAAGAACGGCCCGGTGCCCTGCGGTCACCNNCCCCTGCCGTACCAGGCGCAGGACCACGACAGCAACCCGCGAGCCCTGCGCGGGCTCGGTGTGCCGACCGCCGGTGCTTCGCTGCGTTACGAGATGGAAGGACTGACACCGGGCACGTACGCGTTGCTCGGCCTCGCCGAGCGCCCCCAGCACACGATCCTCCCCGGCATCGGCACGCTGCTCGTCGACCCGCTGCTGCTGCTGCTCGAGACTGCCGACACCGACGGCGAAGCCCGCTTCTCGCTCGCGTTGCCGGAGACCGCGCCCGTCTACGGCGCCGTCATCTACGCGCAAGGCGCGGCCGACCCGACCACCGTGCCGCAGCTCACCAACGCGGTGATGTCGCGCATCTGCCGCTGACGCCGAGGCCGCTGTTCCCCGCGCCGGACCGAACGGGCACCATGGGGGCCCCGTCGTGAGCACCCTTCCGCCCGGTCCGTCCACGCCCGCTTCGTCCACCGCCGCGCAAGCCCTCGCCGCAGCCGGCGACGCCGAATCCGCGCGCGACGTCGGCGCGCTCGACGCCGCGGCGAAGCAGGCCGCCTCGCGGCTCGGCCGCCAGAAGCGCGGCCTCGTCGAACGGCTGATCTACGGGCCGCCGCCGGACACCGCCGAACTGCAGGCCGGCGCCACCGGCATGACCGCGGCGACCTCGCGCGGCGAAGCGGTCGTCGCCGCCGCCCTCGGATGCCTGCAGCGCGGCGAGGCGTTCACCGCCGACGGCAAGCTGTCGCACGCGCTGCGCGGGGCGGTCGCTGGCGAAAAGGGCTACGGCTTCACGGTGCCGGCCGAGTTCGGCGGCCTCGATGGCAGCTACGTCGAACTGGCACTGGTCGAGGAGGAGATGGCGGCGAACGGGCTCGGGCCGCTCGCGGTCGAGATCTCCGGCGAACTCACGATCGGCGCGGGCTCGCTGCTCGCCTACGGCACCGACGCGCAGAAGCACACGTTCCTGCCGCTGGTCGCGCAGGGCGAGCTGATGGCGTTCGGCCTCACCGAGGTCGGCATCGGCGTCAACGCCAAGAAGGTGCGCGCCTACGTCGAACCGGACCCGGCGACCGGCGGCTTCCGCCTGTTCGCGCACGGCGACCGCAACAAGCTGTGGATCACCAACGCCACGCACGGCGCCCTCGTCGGCCTCGTCGCGCGCATCGGCCAGGACGGCAAGCAGGTCGGTCTGTTCGTCACGCGGCTGCCGACGAGCGACATCGGACCCGGCGACGGCAAGGACCACGAGTTCTGGTGCAAGCCATCGAACACCGGCGCCTTCACAGCCAACCACAACTCGCGGCTGCACTTCGCCAACTACCCGCTGGCCGCCTCCGAGCAGATCCAGGCCGACGGCGTCGAAGTGCTCTTCTACTGCCTGCGCATGGGCCGCTGCATGCTGGCGGCGATGGCGGCGGGCTACCAACGCATGTTCGCGACCGACGCCACCGCCTACGCGAAGGCCCGCGACGGCGTCGGTGGTGCGGTCATCAAGCACGAACTGCCGCGCCAGCACCTCGGCGCGATGCTCGGCGGCGCCCTGCAGTCGCGCGCGCTCAGCCACCTGTCGCTGCAGCAGGATGCCGACGGCGTCGACCTCGCGGGCCTGCGCGACCTGACCAAGTCGGCCGCGGCGACGTCGGCGCTGGTCTCGCAGATCGCCTGCGAACGTGTGCTCGGCGGCCGTTCCTTCGACCAGGGTTCGCGCGTGCACCAGGCGCGGCACAACATGCACGTCTTCGGCGTCGTCGAGGGCGAGGACGACCTGATCCTGATGGGCATGGTCAAGGACGTCACCGACGCGTTCACGACCCGCTACATGGCCGGCATGTTGTCGGTGATCCAGTCGATCAACGACGGTCCCGACGGCAAGCCGCTGCCGGCCGAACGACGCGTCCTGCGCATCACGCCCGGGATGCTGTTCCGCGAGCCGGTGCGCCTGTGGCAGGCGACGACGCGCCTGCTCGGCAAGGGCGCGTTCTGGCTGCTCGTGCTGTGGATCGTCTGGAACCTCGTGCTCGAAGTGCTGCGGTCGCCGCTGCACCTGTTGCCGACGCGCTGGCTCCCGCGGTACCAGCTGCTGCCGGTCGAACTGCGCGGCCACGCGCGCTTCGCCGAACAGCGCCTGCGCTGGCTGCGGTGGGCGTGGCTCGGCATCAACCTGCACTTCCAGCTCGAGCTGACGCGGGCGCAGATCCCGCTGCAGCGGCTCGGCAAGGTGATCGAGCAACTCGTGACGATGCTGGCGCTCTGCCACCACGCCACGGCGAGCAGCGACGCGAGCCAACGGCGCATCGCCGCCCTGCAGTGCGAGCAGTTGCGCGAACGCGTGCGCGGCACGCGGCTGTTGACCGGGCTGTGGCAGATGGACCGCCTGCGCGCAGCGGTGGCCGGCGTCGGCGACGACCTCGAGCGCGGCACCTGCACGCTGCTCGACGGCGTGCAGCCGCAGGCGTTCGCGCATCCGTTCGAGGCGCGCAGCAAGAGCCGCAAGGCCTGACCGCGTCTCACCGCTTCCGGGTCGAGCGTGCGAGCACGACGATCGCGATCGTGAACACGGCGAGCGCCGCGAACGCCTCCCACGGCGCGCGTTGCGGTTCCTGATGGCGCGTCGCGTTGGTCGCGTAGGCCCAGCCGGCGATCAGCACGCCCGCGAGGCCCTCACCCGCGACGAAGCCCGACGCGCAGAGCACGCCCGACTCGGCGTCGATCGTCTCCTTGCCGCGCCGCTCGACGTA
>DDSQ01000045.1:25679-64862 GCA_002343845.1 Planctomycetes bacterium UBA2386
TCCCACGGCAGCCCGGCACCGAGCACCGCCTCGATCATCGTCTTCATCAGCATCGCCTGCGGCGCCTTCAGGTCGTCGCTGCCGACCTGGTAGGTCGTGCACAGCGTGATGACGACCGCCGCGACGACCCAGCACGCGACCGACGCCGCGATCAACTGGCCGTACTGCTGACGCCACGGCGAGGCGCCGACCAGCCAGCCGGTCTTGAGGTCCTGGCTGATGTCGCCGGCCTTCGACGCCGCGACGCAGACGACGGTGCCGACGGTCAGCACCGCGGCCTGCGCGAGCACGCCCTTCCAGCCGAGCAGCAGGAACACGCTTGCCGTGCCGGCCAACGTGATCAACGCCATGGCCGAGGTCGGGTTGGAGGACACGCCGATCACGCCGACCAGTCGCGACGACACCGGCACGAACAGGAAGCCGAACACGCCCACCCCGAGTGCCGCGGCGAATCGCCCCGCCAGCGGCATCTCGCCAGCGAAGATGCCCGGCACGACGACGAGCGCAGCGACCACTGCGGCGAGCCCGCCGATCAGCACGCTGCCCGGCACGTCGCGGTCGGCGTCGTCGCCGCCACCAGCAGCGCTGGTCTGCTTGCCGACGCCGACGAGCACCGCGCGCAACGACGCCAGCATCGTCGGCGCCGTCTTCACCACCGTGAACAGCCCGGCCGCCGCGACCGCACCCGCGCCGACGAACAGCAGGAAGCGGTCCTTCACCGCCTTTGCCGACAGCGCCACGGCGTCGGCCTGTCCGGCGTCGACGAGTCCCGCGAGATGCACCTTGGTCACCAGCGGGTAGAGCACCAGCGACGCGAGCAGGGCACCCGACACCATCACCGCGGCGGCGCGGTAGCCGACGATGAAGCCGACCGCCATCAGCGCCGGCGCGAGAGCGAGCGCGAGGCTGCCGTTCGGCAGGAACGACGGGGCCCACGCCACGGTCTCCGGCAGCGCGTGCAGCGCCCCGAAGAACAGCTTCATCAGGAACGCGACGGCGATGCCGATCACGATCCAGCGCCCGCCGCGACCCGACGACTGCGTCGCCCGCAGCACCTCCGCGCAGGCACGGCCCTCGGGGTACGGCAATTCGGCGTCGGCCTGCACGATCAGCAGCCTCCGCAGCGGCACCATCGCCAGGATGCCGAGCACCCCGCCGGCCATCGCCAGCATGCCCACTTGCCACACGCTCGGCACGACGCCCCACAGGAACAGCGCCGGGATCGTGAAGATCGTGCCCGAGGCCAGCGAGCTCGACGCGCTGCCGACGGTCTGCGCGATGTTGGTCTCGAGGATCGTGCCCTTGTTGCGGAACGCGGAGAACACCAGCGCCGACAGCACGGCGATCGGGATCGACGTCGACACGGTGAGTCCGGCGCGCAGCCCGAGGTAGGCGTTGGCGGCGCCGAACAGCACGCCAAAGCCGAGCCCCGCGAGCACGGCCTTGACGGTGAACTCGGCGAGACCCTGGCGTTGCGTGGTCGTCATCGCGCGCGTTCTACCGGGCCGGGCGTCGGTCAGCCCCGTGCGTGGTGCAGATTCCCGCCCGACGACAGCGGCCACCTCGCCTGCCGCGGACCGATCGCGGCGCGGCGGCCTGGAATGCCGCGTCAGTCGCCGCCGAGCACTGTCGTCGCGCTGGCCACGACGACGAACCCCCACCGCCGACCGACCCGCCGGCGGACGAGGCCGGATCCGCTCACGCGAACCCGACCGCCTCTTCGCCGGCGATGCGCCGCTTCTGCGCCGGGTCGGCGGCGGCGGTGGCGACGGCCTCGCCCTGCTGGAAGCTGTCGACCTGCTGCAGCGACACCGCGATGCGCGAGCTGATGCCACGGCGCTGCATCGTGATGCCGTAGAGCACCTGGCACTCCGCCATCGTGCGCTTGTGGTGCGTGACGATGCAGAACTGCGTCTGCGCGGTGAAGTCGCGCAGCACGCGCAGGAAACGCTCGACGTTGGTCTCGTCGAGCGCAGCGTCGACTTCGTCGAGGATGCAGAACGGGCTCGGCCGCACCTTGAACAACGCGAACAGGATCGCGACGGCGGTCAGCGAGCGTTCGCCGCCCGACAGCAGGTTGATCGACTGCAGCTGCTTGCCGGGCGGCTGCGCCACGATCTCGATGCCGGCTTCGAGCAGGTCCTCCTCGGTGTTGCTGAGGAACATGTCGGCCTTGCCGCCCTGGAACAGCTTGCGGAACAGCTCCTGGAAGTTCTTGCGCGCCTCGTGGAACGTCGACTCGAACAGCGTCTTCGACTCGGCTTCGAGCTTCTTCAGCGTCTCCAGCAGCGAACGCCGCGCCTCCTTGAGGTCGACGACTTCCTGCTCGAGCGTGCCGAACTGGCCCTCCTCGGTGTCGAGTTCGGTGACCGCCTCGAGGTTGACCGCGCCGAGCCGCTCCTTCTGGCCGTGCAGCACCTGCACTTCCTTGCGCGCGGCGTCGACGTCGAACTCCGGCTGCAGCCACGCGCGCTGCAGGCCGTACCACGACCGCACGACATCGGGCGGCTGCGGCGGCCCCTGGATCTGCTCGACGGCATCGCTCGGCGCGATCGGTCCGTGCCAGGCCGCGTCGTCCTCGAGACCGATGCCCTCGATCTCGCCGAGGCATCGGCGCAGTTCGATGCCGGTGTCCTCGCGCAGCCGCTCTTCGAGCCGCACGAACCGGTGCTCGGCGTCGGCGAGGTGCAGCCGCGCGGTGGTCGCCGCGTCGCTGGCCGCGCTGCGCTGCCGTTCGTGCTCCTGCATCTCGGCAGCCACCGCGGCCCGATTCGCGCGCGCCGCCTCGAGGGCGCCGTTCGCCGCGTCCTTGTCGCCGCCCAGCGCCTGGTGACGCTGCTCGGCCTGCGCCGCCAGCACGCCGAACCGCTCGCTCTCGGCGATCGCCCGCACCCGGTCATCCTCGGCCGCATGCAGCCGGTCCCCGAGCTCGTGCAGCGCACGCTCGAAGTCGCGCAGCGCTTCCTCGTGCATCGCGATCGCGCGCACCAGGCCTTCGCGCGCCTCGACGGCCTGCGCCTGCGCGATGCGGGCTTCCTGCTCGGCGCGCTGCTGCGCCTGAGCCGCTTGTTCGGCGACCGCGATCCGCTCGCCGAACTCCTGCTCGCTGGCCTGGGCCGCGTGTTCGCGGCGACCGAGCAGGAACTGGTCGAACAAGGTGCAGCCGAGCCGCGCCAGCGAGGCCGCCTCGCTCGCCGACAGTTCGCCGGATTCGTGGTCCAGTTCGCCGAGTTCGCGCGTGACGTCCTGCGTCCGGGCGCCGAGGCGGGCCTCCTGTGCCGCGACCCCTTGCGCGCTGCGGACCACCGCACCGAGCGCGTCGGCAATCGCGCGCAACTCGCGCTTGAGCCGATCGACCCGGCCGGTCGCCTGCTCCTTGCCGGCGAGCCGTTCGGCGAGACGCGCCTGCGCCGCGACGACGGCGGCGCCGAGTTCCTGGATGCGCGAACGACGCACGACGAGCCCCGCGTGGCCGTCGGCACCGACGCCGCCTTCCATGCGCGGGCCGCACACCAGGGTGCCATCGGGTGTCACGAAGCAGAGGTCCGCGCGCGAACTGTCGGCGATGTCGAAGTCGGCCACGACGACGCCGCGCAGCAACCAGCCGAGCAGCCGCCGGCTGACCGCGTCGTCGGGCTTGCCGCCGGCAGCGACGTGCCGCACGAGCGCGCCGAGCGGCTGCGCACCGGGCGGCGGCGCCAGCAACGTCGAGTGGTGATCGCACTGCGGGGCCTCGCCGAACGACTCCTCGACCAGCAGCAGCACACGACCGAGACGCCGTTCGGCGAGGTCGCGCACGATCGCCGCCGCGTTTTCGCGCGTGTCGACGACCAGCGCCTGCACGTACGGGCCGAGTGCCGCCTCGAGTGCGGGGCCGTGCTCGACGTCGATCTCGATCAGGTCGAGCAGACGGCCACGCAGGCCCGGCGGACGCTGCTGCAGCACGTGGCGCGGCCCGGCGTCGAAGCCCTCCATGTGCGCTTCCATCGCCACCAGGGCGTCGCGCCGGCCTTCGACCTCGTGCAGTTCGCGACGCAGCGTCGCTTCCTGTTCGGCGATCGCCGCCGCCGCGGCATCGGCGCCCTCGAGGTCGGCCAGCGCCTGCGCTTCGCGCTCGCGCAGCAGCCGCTCCCGCGTCGCCAGATCGCCCTGCTCGGCACGCCAGTTCGCGAGTTCGGCATCGATGCGGGCGACCTCCTCGCCGAGCACCGCGCGCCGTTCGCCGAGCCGTTGCGCCCGGGCGCGCACGGCGCCGATCCGGGCCGTGGCGTCCGCCGCGAGGTTGCGGCAGCGCGTGCGCTGGTGCAGCAGTTCGAGGCACGCCGAACGCACCGCCTCGCGCTGCTGCTGCAGCGCGCGCAGCGCCGCATGGGCCTGCTGCGCGGTCTGCCGTTGCTCGGACAGCTGCCGGTGCAGATCGATCAGTTCGGCCTCCTTGCCGGCGAGGCCGTTCTGGGCCGCTGCCAACGCGGCCGCACGCTCGTCGCGCTGCCCGAGCAGGCCCTGGCCACGCTGCCGACCGCGCTCGACCTCGGCGAGGCGGTCCGCGGCGCGGTGCGCCTGCGCCTCGGCGCGCTCGCGATGCGTCGACAACTCGGACTGGCAAGCCCGCAGTTCGTCGTTGACCGCCGCCAGCGCCTGCGACGCCGCCTCGATCTGCGCGTCGGACGCCACGAGCGCTGCCTGCGTCGTGTCGCGCCGGCCTTCGACCGCTCCGAGTTCCTGCTGCATCGCCGCGAGCCGTTCGCCGTGGCCGCGGATCTCCGCGCGCAGCACCTGACCGTCGATCACCGCCAGCGCTGCACGCAGCGCGCACAGCGACGCCTGCAGTTCCTGCCAACGCCGCGCCTTGCCGGCCTGGATGCGCAGGCTGCGGATGCGGCGGGCACGTTCCTCGAGCAGGTCGGTCACGCGCGCGAGGTTCTGGTCGGTGCGCTCGAGCTTGCGCAGCGACTCCTTCTTCTGCAGCTTGAACCGCGCCACGCCGGCCGCTTCCTCGAAGATCGCCCGGCGCGCTTCGGGGTTGGCCGACAGCACCGCGTCGATGCGGCCCTGCTCCATCACCGCGTAGCCGCCGGTGCCGAGCCCGGTGTCGAGCAGCACGTCGCGCACGTCCTTGAGCCGCACTTCGCTGCCGTTCAGCAGGTAGCTCGACTCCTTGTCGAGCGTGAGGCGGCGTGCGATGTCGACCTCGGTGCGTCCGTCGAGCCGGCCTTCCGGATCCTCGAAGGTGATCGTCACCTCGGCCATGCCCATCGCCTCGCGACCCTCGGCGCCCTTGAAGATGACGTCCGTCATCTCGGTGCCGCGCAGGCTCTTGGCGCGCTGGTCGCCGAGCACCCACTTGATCGCATCGACGACGTTGCTCTTGCCGCAGCCGTTCGGCCCGATGATGCCGGTCAGCCGGTTGTCGAACTCGAACTCGGTGCGGTCGGCGAACGACTTGAACCCGCGCGCGACGAGGCGTTTGAGGCGCATCCGCTCACTCCCTCCCGAGCCGCGCCTCGCGCAACGGCGGTGCTGCAGCCACCACGGCGGTGGCGCGCGACAACGTCGCCAAGGACTGCCGGCGGCGCGTGCGTTCGGCCGCGACCGCTCCGAACGACACCGCGGCGGTCGCCTGGCCGGTGACCACCAGCAGGTGCTGCACCGCGTCGGCGATCTCCGCCGTCGTCAGCAGCACCGACGCGTCGGGCGAGCCGCCCTTGCCGCGCTTCTGCCGCAAGGCCTCGAGCGTCACGCTCGCGAGTTCGAGGGCGCGCCAGTCCTCGTCGACGCCGACGCTGTGCAACGCCAGGTGGATCGACCGCGCGAGCTTCGTCGCGCGCAGGAACTCCCGCCGGCCATCACGCTTCTGCACCAGATGTTCTGCCCGCCTCTTCATGACCGCCCTCCCGCCGCTTCTCGAGCATCGGCTTCAGTTCGTCGAGGAACTGCGACACGTCCTTGAACTCGCGGTAGACCGACGCGAACCGTACGTAGGCCACCTGATCGAGCTGACGCAGTTCCTTCATGATGAGGTTGCCGATCACCTTGCTCGGCACCTCCTTGTCGAAGGCCTCCATGCACTGGCGTTCGATGCGGTCGGCGATCACCTCGAGTTGCTCGAGCGACACCGGCCGCTTCTCGCACGCGCGCAGCATGCCGCCGAGCACCTTCTGCCGGTCGAACGCGACGCGTTCGCCGTCCTTCTTCACCACGCGCAGCGGCGCCGTCTCGACCCGTTCGTAGGTCGTGTAGCGGCGACCGCAGTCCGCACACACGCGGCGACGACGGATCGCGAAACCGTCCGCGCTGGCGCGCGAGTCGATGACGCGGTCGTTGTCGGCCTTGCAGTACGGGCAACGCATGGCAGCGAAGGCCCTGCGTGGGCCACGACGGGTGGCCGCGGCAGGGAGGCGTTCGGCGGTCGGGTGCCCGGCTGACCCCGGGAACCTGACCCACGGACGGGCGGACCATACGGCCCCAACATCTTGCGTGTCAAAGGGTCAGGTGGTGGAAGATGCTGCACTCCCAGCCTCGCAGCACCCGCCCGGCGCGCCGCGACGGGTCGATGCGAACGCCTACTTGCCGAGACAGAACCGCGCGTAGATGCGGTCGAGGAGTTGCTCGGGCGAATGCGCGCCGCCGATGCCGCCGAGCGCTCGCAGCGCCGCCTGCAGTTCGACGGCGACGACTTCGGGGCCATCGGCCAGCGCCAACGCCCGCGCCACCGCGTCGTGCGCGGTGTGCAGCGCCGCGCGCAGTGGACCACCGGCGTCGACCACGCTGCCGCGGGCGAGCGTCCCGAGATGCGCGGCGAGTTCGCGCAGGCCGAGGCCCGACCGCGCGCTCGTCGCGAACACCGGCGCGCCGGCCGCGGCCGCCGCGACGGCGGCAGGCACGACGCCGGGTGCGCCGAGATCANNGCCGGCGGCGGCGCGTCGGCGGCGAGCACGACGAGCACACCGGCCGCGCCGCCACCGAGCCGATCGCGCAGCGCCAGCGCGTCGGCGTCGACTCCACGTGGATCGTCGAGGTCGCCAGGCGCATCCCACAGCACGCCGCCGCCCGGCAGCTCGATACGCAGCAGATCGCGCGTGGTCCCCGCGACGGCGTCGACCAGCGCGTGGGCACGGCCGGCGAGCGCGTTCGCGAGCGACGACTTGCCGGCGTTGGCGGCACCCAGCAGCAGCACTTCGCCGCCCGGGGTGGCGGCGGGCACCGCACTCGCGAGCGCGGCGATGCGCCGGCCGATGGCGGCGAGCGGTTCGTGCCACGCCGTACGCGGCACCTCGCCGGTCTCGCCGTCCCCGAAGTCGAGTCCGGCCTCGAGCAGGGCCAGCACGTCCTGCAGGCCCCCGCGGAGCGCCTGCAGTTCGGCAGCAGCACCGCCGCGCAACCACGACATCGCCGCGCCCGCCGCCCGCTGGTCGGCCGCGTGCAGCAGCAGCAGCAGGCCTTCCACGTTGGCGGCGTCGAGCTTGCCGTTCTGCACCGCACGCGCCGTGAACTCGCCGGGCAACGCCTCGCGCACGCCCAGTGCCTCACCATCGTGCAGCAGGGCCCGCAGCAGTTCCTGCACCAGGACGGTGCCGCCGGGCACGTGCAGTTCGACGACGTCTTCGCCGGTGAACGAACGTGGTGCGGGCATCGACAACGCCATCGCCGGGAGCGGCCGACCCAGGACCACGACCTGGCCCTCGACCACGGCCCGCGTCGCGGCCAACGCCGGCGTGAACACTGCCGCCGCGAGCTGCCGCGCGCGCGGCCCGGAGATGCGCAGCACGGCGCGTTCGCTGCCGCCGGCGGCCGACGCGCGCGCGACGATGGTGTCGCCGATCATGCCGACAGCCCCGCGAGGCGGCCGGTCGCGAACGCCGCCTGGAAGTTGAAGCCGCCGATCGGGCCGTCGACGTCGAGCAGTTCGCCGCAGACGAACAGCCCCGGGCAGCAGCGGCTCGCCATCGTGCGCGGGTCGACTTCGTCGAGCGGCACGCCCCCGCGCGTGACCTCGGCGTGGTCGTAGCCGCGGCTCTTCGCCACCGGCACGCGCAGCTCCTTCACCGCGGCGAGCAGTTGGCGCCGGCCGTCGCGCGACCAGTTCGCCAGCGTGCCCGGCCCGCCCGCGAGCTGGCACAACGCGCGGCGCAGCCGTTCGGGCAGCGTGTCCGGCAGCACCGACTCGATCTGTCGCGCGCCGTGGGCGCGGGCCGCGACCAACCACGCCGCCTCGAGTCGGTCGGCGGAGACGTCGGGCGCGAAGTCGAAACGAACGGCGCCCGCCCCGCGCGCTTCCTCGACATCGCCCGCGAGGTCCATCGGCGCCGGACCGGACAGACCGAAGTGCGTGAACAGCACCGGCCGCTGCCGCGCCGTGACGACGCGGCCGTCGCCGTCGAGCGACGACAACGTGATGCCGTGCACGACAATGCCCGCGAGTTCGCGGACCCACGCCTCGGCGACCGGCAGCGGCGCGAGTGCTGGCCAGGTCGCCGTGAGCGAGTGGCCGAGCGAACGCGCGAAGGCGTAGCCGTCGCCGGTGGCGCCGGTCTTCGGATAGCTGAGGCCGCCGGTCGCGAGCACCAACGACGACGCGTGGATCGCGCCGCGCGCGGTCGTGACCACGAAGGCAGCACCCGCCCGCTCGACCGCGAGCGCACCCGCCTGCGTGCACAGCGCGACCCCACTCGTTGCAGCGACGCGCAGCAGCGCGTCGACGACGTCGCGCGCCCGCTGCGAGACCGGGAACAGCTTGTCGAGGTCCTCCTCCTGCAGCGGCACGCCCGCGGCCTCGACGAACGCGCGCAGCGCGGTCGGTGGGAACGAGCGCAGCGCGTGGCGCAGGAAGCGACCGCGACGCGGGCCGTACTGGGCTTCGAGGTCCGCCCCCGCGCGCGTCGTCGTGAGGTTGCAGCGACCGCCGCCGCTGATCAGGATCTTCAGGCCGGGGCGCTGGTTCTTCTCGAGCAGCACGGTGCGCCGGCCACGGCGCGCGGACTGGATCGCGGCCATCAGGCCGGCAGCGCCGCCGCCGACCACGACGACATCGGCCGTGGCGGGCAACGCGCCGTCGGCGGCAGCGTCACGCGGTGCTGTCATGCCAGCACCGCGCGGGCATCAGCCCTTCGCCGGCGTCGCCGGCTCGGTGATGCGCAGCACGGGCCGGCTGGCGCCGACTTGCTTGTGGTTCTCGGTGTAGCCCTTGCCGAGCTTCTTTCGCTTGAAGACGCCGCGGCGGGGACCGCCGTTCTTGGTACGGGAACGAGCCATCGTGGGTTCTCCTGGAATACGTGGTTGGTGGTCCGTGGATCAGGTGCGGCCGCGCATCACTTCTTGCCCTTCGCGGCCATCGCCTTCTGCGCGGCGGCGCGGACCACGAGGCCCGGCTTGAACTCGACCTTGCGCTCGTTCTTCACCGTCTGCTTCAGGGTGAGGTAGCCGTTGGTGTGGCCCGGCACCGCGCCCTTGACGAACACGAGGTTGCGCTCGGCATCGAGCTTCACCACCTCGAGCCGCTGCATGGTCACCTGCTCGACGCCGTAGTGACCGGCCATGCGCTTGCCCCGCGGCACGCCGCTGCTGATCGAGTGCTGGCGACCGAGGCCACCGCCGGTGCGGTGGTTCAGCGAGTTACCGTGCGAGGTGGGCTGCCGGCTGAAGTTGTAGCGCTTGATCGTGCCCGCCCACCCGCGGCCCTTGGTGACGCCGGTGACGTCGATGAACTTGACGCCGTCGAGCACGGCGACGGTCACGTCCTCACCGGGCTTCACCGTCGGCGCCTGCGTCAGCCGGAACTCCTGGACGAAGCGCTTGCCGTGGTCGAGGCCGGCCTTCTTGACGTGGCCGAGTTCGGCCTGGTTGGTGACGCGCGCGGGCTTGTCGTCGAAGCCGAGCTGCACCGCGTAGTAGCCGTCGCCGGCGCGCGGCCGGCTGTGCTTGCCGCGCTTCTTGCCGTTGTTGATCGACGCGGTGCGGTGGCCTTCGGGGTGCTCGGCGGCAGTCGCCATCTTCACCGCCAGGACCTTGCACGGTCCGGCCTGGATCACGGTGACGGGAACGCACTCGCCGTCGCCGCGGAAAATCTGGGTCATCCCGAGCTTCTTGCCGAGGATGCCGAGGGTCTTTTTGCCAGTCATGTACGAACGGGGGAAGGGGCGCCGCGAACGGCGCCGGTCAGGGGCGAAGAGGTCAGGGCCGGGGCGACGAGTCGCCCGGCGCGTACGTTCGCTGTCAGAGGGCGAAACAGGCTACGGACGGCCGTGAGTGGAAGCAAGCGCGCCGCCGACTCGACAGGCCGGCCGCCGGCGGCGTATCCTCCCGCCCCTTGCGACCGACGCCTGCCCCCGGCCTCGGTGAAGGCGCCCGCGCGGCGCCATGCTTCCAAGCCAAGAGCCCCCGATGCGCGTCTTCGCCCTGCTGCTGCTCGCCGCCTGCAGTTCGCTCGCTTCCCAGGAGGCCCAACGCCTCGCTGCCTACCAGCGCAACGCCGCGTTGTTCTTCGACGGCGGCAAGTGGGCCCAGGCGATGATCCAGATCGACCGTGGGCTCGAGCTGGCGCCGGACGACTACAAGCTGAACTCGATGAAGGGCGGCATCCTGCTGCTCGCGGCGAGCCAGGGCGACCGCACCGATCGTAAGCAGCTCGACGAAGCCACGGCCCTGCTCGCCACGCACTTCGAATCGCGCTCCCTCGACCGCCACGAACCGCACCTGCTGCTCAACTACGCGCGGGCGCTGCAGAAGCAGGGACTCTGGCGCCGCGGCGAAGCCGCGCGCCTCGACGGCCAGGCCGGACGGGCGACCGCGGACGCGGCGGCGGCGCTGCGCAGGCAGGCCGACGACGAGCGCGCCCAGTCGAACGATCTGTTGCTGCGCGCCGACACGCTGCTGCAGGCCCTGGTCGAGCGCGGCGAGATGCTGCGCTTCGCCCAGAACCACCGGCTGCAGATCGCCCTGCAGCGCGGCGACGACGCGACGTTCCTCGCGGCAACGAAGGCGTACTGCGAACAGTCGGACAAGGCCCAGCAACTGACGAAGGCGCGCATCGACCAGGCGCAGAACGTCGACTTCGAGCGCCAGGAGCTCGACACGCTGCGCGAACTGCGCGCGGAAGAACTCGAAGTGCGGGCCGTGGCCGCCGAGTTCCACTTCCAGCGCAAGCAGTACGCCGAAGCCCTGGTGCACCTCGACCGCGTGCTCGAGGTCGACCCTCGCCGCTTCATCGACTACTACAACCGCGGCCGCGTGCTGCTCGAACTCGGTCGCGCCGACGACGCCAAGAACGACTTCCGCCGCTTCCTTGCCGATCCGGCGACGCCGATGGCCAGCGATCGCGCGACGTTCGCGCTGCGCGCGCTGGACCGGTGACCGCAGCGGCGAAGCCGGCCGGCCTGCCCGCCAGCGCGCGACTGAAGACGCCGCAGCAGTTCCGCGCCGTCTACCAACGCGGCCGGCGCGCAGCCGGTGCGTGGCTCACGGTCGTAGCACTGCCGCAGCGTCCGGGTGACGCCACCGGGACCCGACTCGGCGTGTCGGTCAGCAAGGACCACGGCGGCGCCGTGCGCCGCAACAAGCTGAAGCGGTTGCTGCGCGAAGCGTTCCGGCTCGAGCGCATGCGCCTGCCGCCGAGCCTCGACGTGGTGCTGATCCCGCGCCAACGACCCGAGAACTTCCCGCTCGCGACGCTGCGTGAGGAAGTGGTTGCCCTGGTCGCGCGTGCGCTCACCGCGCCACAGCCCAGCCGACGAGGGCGGCCGAAGTCATGAGGTGGCTGCTGGCGCTGCCGGTGCACCTCTACCGCTGGCTGATCGGCTGGTGGAAGCCGGCGACGTGCCGCTTCGACCCGACGTGTTCGCAGTACGCGCTCGACGCGCTGCGCGAACACGGCGCGCTGCGCGGGTGCTGGCTCACCGCGAAGCGCCTGTGCCGCTGCCATCCGTTCGGCGAGCCCGGCTACGACCCGGTGCCCAAGCGCAACGCAGCCGGCTGAGCGTCACTGCTCCGCGGACTCGCTCGGCCACGCATCGACCGCGGTCTCGTGCACACGCACCGCACCACCGGTTCGCACGAGACCGTCCGGGCGCTCGGCCGTGCGCAGCGCCGAACGCAGGTCGTCGTCGGACAACCACCATTCCGCGCGCACGGTCGTCGGCACGCGGCAACGGGCGAGCACCGAGGGGTCGGTCGCCACGATCGTCCACCCGGGCACCGACCGCTCCGGTGGTTCGCTGCCGGTGAAGACCAGCCCGACCACGAGCCCGACGACCGCCACCGCGACTGCCGCGCGCGCCGCGCGCCGGCGGCGTCGCCGCGCGCGCACTTCGCCGAGCAGCATTGGCAACGCCGCGGCCATGCGCTCCCGCGCGGTGGGACTCAGCAATGCGTCAATGGCCATGCCACCACTCCCTCGCGCGCTCGCGCAACCTGGACAGCACGCGTCGCAGTCGTCCGTGCGCAGCGTCGGGCGACAATCCGAGTGCAGCGCCGGCGGCCGTCACCGAGCCACCGGGCTCGAAGCGGGCGGACAGCAGCTTCTGCTCGACCAGAGGCAGTTCGCCCAGCGCCGTCGCCAGCCACGCGCGCTGCTCGGCATCGAGCACCACGTCGATCGCCTCCCCCACCTCGCTCGTCGCCGCGACCTCGTGTTCGCGCCGCCGGCGCCGCGACTCCGCGCGTCCACGATCGACGACCGAGCGGCATGTCGCCTTCGCCATCCAGGCGCGCAGCGCGCGTTCGTCGCGCAACGCCGGCAAGCGGCGGCACACTGCGAGCATCACGTCCTGCACGACGTCGAGGCAGAACGACTCGTCGCGGCGGCTCGCCGCTTTCGCCATCGCCAGCGTCGGCGCGAACCAGACGGCGTAGAACGCGGCGAACGCCGCTTCGTCGCCCGCTGCGATCGCGCGCGTCGTCGCAGCGGCGTCGGTCGGCTGACTGGCCTGCGTCACGCGGCGTCGTCACTTGCTGGTTGCGGGGGTCACCGACCCTCCTGCGCCGGGCGGGGGCGCGCCGACGCCAGGTTCTGTTCGAGGCTGCGCAGCACGTCCTTCACGATCTCGAGCTGCTCGCGGGAACCGCGTGCGATCATCAGGCCGGAGTCCTCGTGGTAGAGCAGGCTGGCCAGGCGCCGCAGTTCGCCGCCGACCGCAGTTTCGACCGCGCTGAGCACCGTCGCCGCCGAAACCCCGCCCGCTTCGCGCGGCGTCGCGGTGAGCCGCCGCAGCGAGTAGACCTCGGTGCCCGGCCCGTCCTTCGGAACGACCACCCCGGGCCCCTGCGGCCGTTGCGCAGTGATCGTGTAGACGGTCTCGCCGACGCCGCGCACGTCGTTGACGCGGATCTGGTAGTCGCCGGACGCAACCGCACACGCACCCGCGAGCGCCTGGTCGATCCCGGTGCCCCGCAGCTCGATCGCCGGCAGCACGGCGGTCGCTGCGTGGTCAGCGACGACGATGTTCGCGCGCGGCTCCTTCTGCCGGATGCGCGCAACGAGTTCGGCGACGGTGCCGCCCGGGAACGACAGGTCGAGGATCACCGGGACCTGCCGCCCGATACGCGGGTCGTTGGCAGGCGTTGGATCTTGGGCAGTGAGGGGCAGGGCGAGGAGCAGACAGGAAATCAGGCGCGACGGCAGGTTCATGGGGATCTCGGTGGTCGGTGGCGGTTCGTGCCCCAGAGACGGCGCCGAGCGGCCGTTCCGTCGCGGCCGCGCCGAAAAACTCACCCCGCGACGATGCGACCCTCCGCGGTCGCGCGCAACCGGCCCAGGGCGCGGGTCGCAGGGTGCGCTCACGAAGCACCGGCGAGCGCCCCGAGCAACGCCACCAGGCTCAGCACGTCGAGCCGGTTGTGCTCGAGCACGCGGTCGACCGGTCCGGTGCCGTCGCGGATCCAGTCGAGGAACGCCGCCGGCGCCTCGCTGCCCGGCAGGTCGTCGGTGCGATGCACACCCAGCAGCCGCTGCTCGACCGTCGCCAGCCGCGTGTCGGGCCACTGCTTGCCGAACTGCCGCCGGACCGCGTGGTAGAGGTCGAGGTGCCGCGCCGTGAGCACCGGCGCCTGCAGCTTGTGCAGCGCGAGACGCGCGGCGATGCGGTGGCGATCGTAGCTCTTGCCGACGAACGTCACCGGCACCGGGAACTCGCGCAGCCGTTCGGCGAGATGCCGGAGCATCGCCGGCTCTTCGCCGAAATCGCGCAGGAACAGCTGCTCGACGACCAGTTCGTCACCGCGCACGAAGCCGAGCCCGTAGGCGAACACGATCGTGCCGGCACCCCCGGCCAGACCCGTGGTCTCGGTGTCGAGGAACAGGCACTGCTCGGCGCGCAGTTCTGCCATCGCCGGGTCCTTGGCGAGCGCGGCGAGTCGTTCGCCCACGAGCGAACGGCAGGCGCCGAGCGGGCGCGTGCCATGGCGCGAAGCGAGCGCGTAGCGAAGTTCGCGGCGCCACAGGGTGCCGTTCGGCGTCGCCAACTCGTCGGCCGCGGGCAGCGCCACGGGCTGGCGCGGCGGCGCCGTGAACGCCTGCTGCCGGCGCTGCAGGAACGCGCGCGTCGCCGGCGATGCGGTGGCAGGCGCCGGAGCGGGCGCATCCGGCGGCGCGGCGACGCGGAACGCCCGCCGCAGTCCGTCACGCTTCGGCGCGACCATGCTCCGTCTCCGCTTCCGCCTCCGTCCTCGTCACCGGCCGATCGGCCAGCATCGCCGCCAGGATCGTGCGCGCGACCGTCTTGCTGCGCTTGCCCAGGCTCGCTTGCGGGCCGACACAGCCCGGGCAGCCGCTGCGGCACGCGCACTTCTGCACGAGACGCAGTGCGGCGGCCAGGATCTCGCGATGCACGTCGAAGATGCGCTCGGCGAGGCCGACGCCGTTGGGGATGCGGTCGTAGAGGATCAGGGCTGGCGCCTGGAAGTGCGGATGCCGCGCTTCGGCGAGCACACGCACGTCGCCGGGATCGACGCGCACGAACAGCGGCACGAGGCCCTGCAGCAACTCGCCGACCCCCTGCAGGCAGCTCGCCTCGCCGCCCTTCTGCAGGCCGAGTGCAGCGACCGTTTCCGGCGCCAGCACCAGCGCGCAGGCTTCGGTCTCGAACTCCTCGGGCGGCAGGTTGATCTCGCCGATGCCGACGTTCTCGCGCGTGTAGAACTTGATCTTCTTGAACGCCTTCGCGAGCGTGCTGACGTGCACCTCGCCGCGGTGCGCCGTGTAGTTGGCGTGGCGCTGCTCGGCATCGAGGTGCAGCACCTTGACCTCCGTCTCGGTGTCGGCCTCGGTGTAGTAGTCGGCGTCGATGCGCCGCACGAACGCGCGCCGGTCGGCGAAGTCGAAGCGCTCGACGAGCCAGGTGTCGCCCTGATGGCCGTAGATCGCGCCCTGGTAGACCTCGGTGATCGCCGACGGACGGTCGATCTCGGCGAGGATCGTCTTCCTCTCGACGTCCTGGATCGTGACGTTGTCCATGTCCGCCGCCGTCAGGCTCACGCCTTCGGCCGGATACGTGCGATCCGCGTAGTGCCAGCGCCCGGCCTGGTGCACCAGCACGCCGAGGTCCTGGGCGAGGAACTCGAGCACGTCGGGCAGCCCAGGTGCTTCGCCGAACGACTCGCCGTCGGCGATCGGCAGCTCGAAGGCCGCGCACCGTACGTGGTTGGTGAGAATGATCGCGTTGTCGGGATCGATGCTGACGGCGTCGCGCGGCGCGTCGAACAGGTAGCCCGGATGCTGCATCAGGTACTGGTCCATCGCCGAGCTGCGCGCGAGCAGCACGCAGGCGCTCGGCTGGCTGCGGCGACCGACTCGGCCGGCCCGCTGGAAGGTGCTGGCGACGGTGCCCGGATAGCCGACCAGCACGCAGACGTCGAGGCTGCCGATGTCGACGCCGAGTTCGAGCGCGTTGGTCGACACCACGGTGCGGATCTCGCCGCTGCGCAGCCCCTTCTCGATCGAGCGGCGCAGGTTCGGCAGGTACCCGCCGCGGTAGCCCGCCACGCGCTCCTGGTCGATCTTCTTCGCCGTCGCCTCGTCGCGCAGGTACTTCAGCAGGACTTCGGTCTGCGTGCGCGATCGCGCGAAGAAGATCGACTGCAGTTCGCTGCCGAGCAACATGCCGCCGAGCTGCCGCGCCGCTTCGCTGGCCGGGACCCGCATGCCCGACGCCGCCGACACGACCGCCGGATTGACGAACAGGAAGTGCTTCTCGCCGCGCGGGCTGCCGTCCTGGTCGACGACGCGAACGGGCACTTCGAACAAGCGCCGCGCATGTTCGCCGGCGTTGCCGATCGTCGCCGAGGCGCCGCAGAACACCGGGTCGCTGCCGTAGTGCCGGCAGATGCGGCGCAGGCGGCGCAGCACGTTGGCGACGTGGCTGCCGTAGATGCCCGACAGCGTGTGCAGTTCGTCGACGACCACGAAGCGCAACCCGGTGAACAGCCCCTGCCACTTGGTGTGGTTCGGCAGGATGCCCTGATGCAGCATGTGCGGGTTGGTCAGCACCATCACGCCGTGCTCGCGCAGCGCCTGCCGCACGGGCGGCGGCGTGTCGCCGTCGTAGACCGCGACCGTGAGGTCGGAGCGCCCCGTCGCCCCCAGCAGCCGTTCGAGGTCGGCCATCTGGTCGCGCGCCAGCGCCTTCGTCGGGTACAGGTAGAGAGCGCGCGCATCGAGACCATCGCGCAGCACCGCGTCGAGCACCGGCAGGTGGTAGGCGAGCGACTTGCCCGACGCCGTCGACGTCGCGATCACCGCGTGGCGCCGTTCGTGCAGCAGGTCGGCACACTCGCGCTGGTGGGCGTAGAGCTCCTGGATGCCGCGGGCCTGCACGGCGCGCACCAGGTCCGGGTGCAGCCACTCGGGCAGCGGCCGCATCGCCGCCGGGCGCCCGGACTGCGTGTGGATCGCGTCGACCGTGCCGGGTGCGTCGTGACCACCCGAGCACAGGCGCCGTACGAAGTCGCTCAGGTCCATCGCTGGACCTCGTGCTGGCAACCGCCCATGCCGCGAACGTAGCGGCGACCCGAACAAGAACCAAACGCCGTCAGCGTGGTGGTTCCGCCAACTGCTGCACCAAGGCGCCGTGTTCGCCCGCGGCCGCGGCGACACCCCGTTCGACCACCGCCCGCAGGGCGGCAAGGTCATCGCGAAGCAGTGCCGGCACGTCGAGGCAGAGCCCCGGGAACTGCACACTGCGCAGCGTGCCGTCGGCCGCCAAGGCCTGTCGCACGTAGGCGCCTTCGGCCAGCACGAACCAATCGACCACGCCGTCCTCGACGCGGTGCACGATGTACTCGCGCACGCCGTTCCGGCGGTAGGCGCCGAGCTTCTGGTGCAGATCGTAGCTGGTCGAACTTGCCGCGACTTCGACCACCAGTTCGGGCGGTCCTTCGAGGTGGCCGTCGGCAGCGATGCGCGAGCGGCCGCCGGCGTGCTCTGGCACCCGCAGCAGCAGGTCGGGCTGCGGCTCGTTGTCGAGGTCGAGCCGGACCGTGGTGTTGCCTGCACCACCGAGTCCGGGCGTGAGCGCACGGTAGAACGCGAGCCACGCCGCCCACGACTGTTCGGGCAATCCGTGCTGTTGGTAGCGAACTGGCGACCCCATGTAGACCACCCCTTCGATGAGCTCGGCCTTCTTCACGTCCGGCATCGCGGCGTAGCGCCGCTCGAACTCGTGGCGCGTCAGCACGTCGCCGGCGCGCAGCTCGGGCACCCGAGGAGTCGTGGTCATGACATCGGCCATTCCCCATGGGTGGAATGGCGACCGCGGATCCTAGCCGGAATCCGGCGCCGCGGGTCAGCCGCCGCCGAGCCGCGCCAGCAGACTCTCCGCCTGTTTCGCCGCCTCGGTGTCGGCGTGCTTGGCGACGAACGCCAGCAGATCGGCGCGCAGTTCCCGCTGCCGCGACGACGACGGTTGCGCACGCCACGCATCGAACGCCTTCTGCAGCGGGCGCAGCGCCTTCTCCGCGGCGTCTTCGCGTCGCAACGCCGGGTCCTCGCGAACGCGGGCGACGGCCTTCGCCGCGGCGTCGGCGAGCGCATGGCTCTGCCAGCGCGCCTGCATCGCTTCGAGCCCGGCCCGCCGCTCACGCAGGCTCGGCCAGACCTTGTCCAGGCGCGCGAGCTGCCGTTCGGCGTGTGCTGCCTGCACGTCGAGCAGCCAACGTACGCGCTGTTGCGTTCCGGCGTCGGCTGCAGGTCCCTGTGCCGCCAGCTTGCCGAGTTCGTTCATGGCGTCGCCGAGCGCGTCGCTTGCGAGCAGCGAATGCAGTCGCCGCCACGGCACCTGGTCGGGAACCTGCGCGAACGCATCGCCCCGAACCAGCCGGTACGGACTCGACAACGCCAGCACGGCGAGTGCGGTCGCCGCGACCCGCCCACCGTCCTCGCCCCACACGTCGGTCGCTGGCCACGATCCGGCGGCACTCTTCTTCGTCTGCTGCAGCGACAGCAGCGCCTTCTGCAGCGACGCCTCGTAGCGGCGAGCGCTGGCCCCGCCGGTCATCCCCATCGCCGAGCTGGCGTGCATCCACGCGTAGAGGTCGACAGCGCCGAGCTCGGCCGACGGCGGCTTCACCAGCAGCAGTTGGGCGGCGGCCTGCGCCACCGCATCCGATGGCGGCGTGCCGCACCACAACCTCGCGTGCAGTCCGGCACCGGTGTTGCCAGTGCCCTTCTCCGGTGGAAAGCGCATGCCGTGATCGCCGGGCTTGCGCGCCGACGGCTCACCGCGAGCCACGTATCCGCAGTGCCCGTCGGCCGTCGTCACCACGTCGAACCACGCCAACACCGCGCCGACGTCCGCGGCCGGCACCTCGATGCCGGCGTGGAACGCCGCGCACAGCGCCGCGACGCACCACGAACTCAGCGACGCGTCGCTGTCGGGCTCGCGCGGCATGTAGCGCCACGCGACGTCCGGGCCACGGTGCCGGACCAGATAGCGCACGGCGGCTTCGGCCCCACGACGATGGCGCGAGTTGCCGAGCAGGGCCGTCGCCTCGGCCAAGGCCATGGTCGCGATCGCCTGGCCGTACAGGAAGTCGAACGACGCGTTCGGGACGCGCCCCTCCTTGTCGAGCTGGCGGACCAACCAGTCGGCGGCGCGATGGCACGCTTCGTCGTGCAGCGTGTCGGCCTGCGCCAGCACGGCGAGCAGGGCGAGACCGGTCACTCCGACGTCGTGGATCGGGTTGCCGGGGTCGCGGCACGGGTCGTCGGCAGCGTCGTGCTTCATGAACGCGTCGGCGTCCCACTTCCCGTCCGGATCCTGATGCGCGAGCAGCCAGCCGACCCCCTGGCGGATCGCGACGACGACCTTGTCGTTGCGGAACTGCTCGCGCCGCGCTGCACGTCCCGAGAACAATGGCGAGGCCGCAGCCGCTGGCGCGACGGGCGGCGGCGGATCCTGCCGACGAGGTGCGGTGCTGGTCGGCGCGGCGACGACGAGCGAAGCGACGAGCAGGGCAGGGCACACGGACATGGCAGCGTTCCTCCGCCGGCCACGATACCGGTCGCGACACCAGCGCCACACGCGTTCCTTTCCGCTCACTCACTTCGGCGCAGCGACGCGCGGCAGCGCTCCGGCCGGCACGCGCCGCTGCAGGAAGTCGGCGAGCGCGTCGTAGAGGTGCGCACGCGTGCCGTCACCTTCGCGGATCGCGTGCGTGCGGTTCGGATACGCGAGCATCTCGAAGCGCTTGCCGTGCCGCACCAGCTCGTCGACGAGACGTTCGGTGTTCTGGTAGTGCACGTTGTCGTCGCCGGTGCCGTGCACCAGCAGCAGCGGGGAAGTCAGGTTCTTCGCGAACGTGATCGGCGAGCACTGCCGGTAGACCTCGGGGAAATGCCGCGGGTCGCCGCAGTACCGTTCCTGGTAGATCGTGTCGTAGAGGGCGATGTCGGTGACCGGCGCGACCGACATGCCGGCCGCGAACAGGTCCGGGTAGCGGAACAGCATGTTGAGCGTCATCGCGCCCCCGCCCGACCAACCCCAGATCGCCTGGCGCTGCGGGTCCATCCACGCATGCTGCGTGCGCAGCTTCGTCACCGCCGCATTCCAGTCGGCGGAGCTGCGCACGCCGATCTGCTGGTAGAGCGCCTTGCGCCAATCGCGGCCCTTCGGAGCCGGCGTGCCGCGCGCGTCGATCGACATCACCACGTAGCCGAGCTGCGTCAGCCAGCGGTGGAACAGGTGGTGCGACAGGAACCACGTGTCCTTCACCGTCTGCGACCACGGCTCGCCGTAGACGTGGAACACGACTGGCCACGACTTCGTCGTGTCGAACTCCGGCGGCAACATCACCCAGCCGTCGAGCACGAGGCCGTCGCCGGGTTCGACCGCGAAGAACGCATTCTCGCCGGACTGCACGGCGCCGTAGGCCGCGCGCGCCTTGGCGTTGTCGACCAGCACCCGCAGGCGTTCGTGCGACGGCAGCCGCACCAGGTCGACGACCGGCACGTGGTCGAACGCCGACCAGGTGTGGATCGCGAGCGTGCCGTCGGGCGAGACGTCGTACTCGTGCCACCCCGAGGCACTCGCGGTCGCGGCCAGGCCCGCGTAGCGCTTGGGCGCCCCCACCGGGGTCAACTGCTTGCTGCTGCCGCCCGGCTGCGCTGCGTGCAGGTAGCGCTGCGTGCCGTCCTGGGGCGATGCGGCGATGTACAGCCGATCGGCAGCGAGATCGACGTGCTCGACTTCGATCACGTCGAAGCCCTTGGTCAGCGCCACGTGCGTGACGAGGACCTGCTTGCCGCGCGTGTCCCACTCGATCGTGCCGCACTGCCGGAAGCGCTTGCCCGCGCCCTCGTGGAACGCGGTGTCGCTGGTCCAGAAGAACTTCTCGCCGCCGTAGACCCACCGGAAGTCGTCGCGCACGTCGATGTACGCCTCGTCCTTCTCCTCGTGCACGATGCGGCACGCCCCCGTCTTCACGCCGGCGCCGAGCACGTGCAGCACGTTCTGCGCCCGCGGCAGCCACTGCACCATCAGTTCCTCGCCCGCGGGATGCCACTCCATGCGCGGCAGGTAGGTCTCGCGCGGATCGCCCGGCGTCTGCATCCACACCGGCTCCCCGCTGCCGTCCGCCGCGATCACGCCGACCCGGCACGACGAGTTCGTGGTGCCCGCCTTCGGGTACTGCACCGGCACCACCTTGGCGTAACGATCGGCGAGATTGTCGATCATCAGGAACTCGCCGACGCCCGAGCAGTCGAGCTGCCAGTACGCGATCGCCTTGCCGTCCGGGCTCCAGCGGAAGCCGTCGCGGCAGTCGAACTCCTCCTCGTACACCCAGTCGAACGTGCCGTTGATGATCGTGCGCGAGCCGTCGTTCGTGAGGGCCGTGCGCTTGCCGGTCGCGACCTCCTCGACCCACAGGTTGTTCTGCGCCACGTAGGCGACGCGGGTTCCGTCCGGCGACCACTTCGCGAACATCAACGTCGACTTCGGCAGGTCGCCGCCGAGCCGCCGCGGTGGGCGGTCGCCGCCGAGCGACACGACGAAGTACTCGCCGCGCGTGTTCTGGCGCCAGACCCGTTCACTGTCCGCGAACAACAGCACCTGCCCGCCGCCGGGAGCGAACGTGTAGTCCTCGATCACGGTGGTGCCGCCGAGCACGCCGGCGGCGAGCCGGGCCGCCGGCAGCAGGACCTCGCGCGCGCCCGACGCGGCCTCGTAGCGCACCAGTTCGAGCCCACTGCCAGGGAGCGCCTCGAGCGTCGCGTAGTGGGCGCCGTCGAGCCAGCGCACCGGCCCGAACGCCTGCACGGAGAACTCGCCGGACGTGATGCGTTGCGCATCGAGCCGGGCCGGGTCCGGTTCGACCTGCGCCAGCACACCAGCGGGGAGCAGGAACAGGACGAAGGCAGCGCTGTACTTCATGGCAGGTCCACGACGACGACCGGCGAGCGACGTTCCGCGGCGCTCACCGCGCCCCGACGAAGGCCGGCGGCACGCGGTCGCTCGCGTGGGCTGGCGGCGGCAAGCCCAGCAACCGTGAGAACCAGACCACACCGAAGCCCGGCGTGCACGGTTCGTCGATCGTCGCGCCCGGCGGCGCGCCGCCCCCGCGCGCGATGCCGACGACCTCGCGGTCGTAGAGGTGCGGCGTGCCGTGCGACGCTGGCGTGGCGCCATCGAGCCAGTGCGGCTTCACCACGAACTGCACTTCGCCGGCCCGGCCCGGAAACAGGCCATCGACCAGCGAACGGCGCAGCGCGTCCGGCGCGCCGTCCGGCGCCAGCAGGTCCTCGGTCGCGAATGCGGCGGCGATGCCGGGCCGCGTGACGGCGGCGGCCGCGACCGCACGCGCAGCGTCGCGTCGGACCTCGGCGAGCTCGCGATCGCCACGCACCGCCTGCAGCACGTCGTCGTCGAGATACACCGAGAACTCGCCGACGTGCGACACGAAGCGCCGCCCGGACGGCGGCGGGCCGAGGCGCTTGCCGACCGCCTGCTCGGCGACCGCGCCGACCATCGTCTGCAGCAAGCCGCGGCCGCCTTCGCGCCCCTGCTCGATCTCCCACTCCGGCGTCGGACCGACACCGTGATCGGCGGTGAGCCAGATCGCCCACTTGCCGGCGCCGACCTGCGCGTCGAGGAACTGCAGGAACATGGCGAGGTCGCGGTCGAGCCGCAGCAGACCATCGCGCGCTTCGACGGATTCGGGGCCGAACACGTGGCCCATCACGTCGGTCGACGAGAACCCGACGCAGAGCAGGTCCGGGATCGCGTCGGCGCCGAGTTCCATGCCGCGCACGGTCGCCTCGGCCGCGAGGCGCACCGCGGTGTTGCCGAACGGCGAGGCGTAGACCTGCGCGTAGAAGGCCGATCCGGGAGCGGCGATGCCGCCGGTCATCGGCTGCGGCAGCGTGCGTCCGCCCCCGCCGTTGGCGTGCGGGGTCTCGTACGGACGCTCGTCGACGAGGCCGGCGTAGGCCGCATCCGGCCCGGTCCGCTCCCACACCGTGCCGTGGAAACGATCGATCGGCTTGCCCGCGTTCCACTCGGTGAGCCACGCCGGCATCGCGTCCACCCAGGTGCTGTTGGTGACGAAACGACCGGTGCTCGACTCGCACCAGATCACGAGGTCGGCCTGCGGCCCGGCCATCAGGATCGCGCTGCGGTCCTTCCACGCCACGCTCGCGACCCGGCTCCCGGGCACGCCCTTCTTCATCGCCGCAGCCAGCGTCGGCGCCACCATCGATCCCGGCCCACGATTGGCACCCTCGGGTGCATCGGGCAGCGCGGCGACCACCTCGTCGACGCAGTACGTGGTCGCGCGACGATCCCGCACCCACCACTTGTTGCGCACGATGCCGTGCACGCGCGCCGGCACGCCGGTGCCGATCGTCGCATGACCCGGGCCCGTCTCGGTGCAGGCGTGTTCGTACGCGCACTGCGAGAAGCGCGCGCCTTCGCGCAGCAGCCGCCGGAAACCGCCGTCGTCGGCGAGGTGCGGTTCGGCCGCCGCGAACACCCACTTCGCGAGTTGGTCGACGGCGCACACCACGACGAGGCGCGGCGGCTCCGACAACGGCGGGTTGCCAACGGGTGCCGGCGTGCCCGGCTCCTGCGCGCAGGCGGCAGCGACCGCGACGAGGGCGGCGAGAACGACGGCGGTTCGCTTCATCGAGCGAGGATCTTGGCCGCCCGTTCGATCGTTCGCCACGGCAACAGCCCGAGGTGGTAGATCGCGAGGCTGGCGACGCCGTGCTTGCCGCACAGAGCGCGCAGGGCCTCGAGGTCGGCGTCGCTCGCGAACTGCGGCGCCTTCGGCCAGAGGCAGACGCGCTGGCGCGCCAGCCCGGCCATGCCGTCGGCGGCGAGCAGCTTGCCGATCGCCTCGGGGCCCTCGCCGTAGCACGTCAGCACGCGTTCGTCGGTCGCGGGGAACGCCGCGGCCGAAGCCAGCGCGAGCTGGCTGCCGGTGAACGTCGGGTTCGGATGCACCTGCACGGCGCGGGCGACGTTCGGCGTCGCGGCGACGACCTGGGCCGCGAGCGCGGCGATCGTGCGCGCGCGCGCCGCGAGCATCGGCGCGAGCCAACCGGGATCCGCGGTCGGCAGCTTGGCAGGCGCCATCGCGTCGGCATCGCGCACGTTCTGCTGGACGAAGGTGCGCACCGCCGCGCGCAGACCCTCGGCGTCGTGGCCGAGCGCGCCGAGTTGCGCCGTGCACGCGGTGCAGAAGCACGCCGACAGGGCCGCGTCGAGCAGGCCGCTCGGCGCGAAGCTCGCCTTGTCGTGGTGGCTGCTGTGCTTCCAGCCCATCTGGCCGAGCGCTTCGAGTTCGATCGTGCGCAGGCCGTGGTGCGCGGCGAGGTCCTTCACCATCGCGAGCGTGTACTGGCGAACGGCGGGCTGGGCCGGACACAACGCGTAGACGTAGCGATCGCCGAACGCGTTCTGCACGCAGAGGTCCGGATGGCGTTCGCCAAGCCGCGAGTTGTGCGTGAACACGGTCCAGGCGCGCACGGCGAGACCGTGCCTGGCGGCGTCGGCGCACAGACGCTCGAGCGGCGACGGCCCGGTCGGCGGCACTTCGCCGGACGGCTCGGGCACGAGGCGTCCGTAGTCGCCGCGCGGGCGGAAGTGGGTCGTGCCGTCCTCGAGGAAGCGCACGGCTCCCTCGGGGTTCCAGGGCATGAGCCAGCGGCCGTCGTGGTAGCTGGTCGCCAGCGCGATTTCGGCGAAGCCGAGGTCGCGCACGCGCGCGAGGCCGCCGTGCTCGGCGAGCGCGCGGAGATCGAACGGATGCGCGTAGAGGCAGAGCTGCATTCGGGTCGCGGGCGGGAGCCTACCCGGATCGTTGGCTAGGATCGCCCGCATGTACCGCGCGTCGACGTGGCTCGTCTTGCTCGCCGCCTGCGGCACGACTCCCCCCGGACGCGCGCCAACGCCGGACGCCCTGACCGCCACCAACGGCGCGCTCGTCGCGCGGCTCGTGCACGCCGCCTACGACCCCACCGCGCACGCCGCGACCAGCAAGCCGTGGCACCAGGTGTTCGACGCCACCGGCAAGCAGCTCACCAAGGACCTCGGCGGTTCCCACGAACACCACCGCGGCGTCTTCCTCGGCTGGAACCGCGTCCGTGTCGGCGCGCGCCAGTTCGACTTCTGGCACTGCGGCAACGGCGAGACGCAGCGCGTGCGCAGCGTCGAACGCCAGCCCGGGCCGGGCGAAGCGCAGGTCCTGCGCGTCGATTGGTGTGGCAAGGACGGCCACCCGGTGCTGCACGAGGAGCGACGGCTCGCCGTGCAGAGCCTGCCCGACGCCAACGTCCTGCACTTCACGACCGAACTGCGCGCCGCTGACGACGACGTCGCCCTCGGCGGCGACCCCCACCACGCCGGGTGCCACTTCCGCGCCGTGCAGGCGTTCGCCGAGGCCGGTGCGACGCCAGTGCGGTTCGTGCGGCCGCCGACGGCGCGCGCCAGCCGCGACGACCTCTGGGCCGACTGCCGCTGGACGGCTGCGGTCCTGCCGTTCGCCGACGGCGACGTCACCGTGCTGCGTGTCGAGCATCCGGACAACCCGAACGCATCGTGGTCGACTCGCGGCTATGGGCGCTTTGGCGCGACGTGGTCGGCCACGGCGACCCGCGAACGGCCCGTGCGCCTTGCCGTTGCCTACGTCGTCGCGACCGGCGCGCGCGAGGCGACGTGGTGCGAAGCGACGGCGAAGGTGGTGTTCGAGCGTTAGCTGGAGAGCCGCGCCAGTTCCGCGCGCAGCTCCCGCACCGCGTCTTCGAGCGCCGCGACGCGCGCCGCGAGATCGCCGCCGCCTGGGGCCGGCTCGGCGCGCATCGGCGCGGTCACCACTGGCGCCGACTCGCCGGCAGGCGTGGCGGCCGCACCATCCCCGAGCCGGTGCTGCCAGCGGCGGTCGCGCTCACGTGGACCGAGCGGCAACTGCTCGACGAGCCCCGGCGAACGCTGGCTCAGCCCGCGCAGCAGTTCTTCGATCTGCTCCGGCGTGCCGTGGTAACCCATGCGCGCGACGCGCGGCTTCAAGGCGCCTGGCGCCTGCGGTCCGCGCAGCAGCAGCTCGGCGACCACCGCGAGTTCGTGCGCCGACAGCTGCAGCACCTCGTCGAGCTTGTGCCGGAAACGCGGCACCCGCCCGCCGCCGTCGACCCGCGCGACGACGCCCTTCTCCTGCAGCGACATCACGGCCCCGGCGACCTGGAACGCGACCAGTTCGGTGATCGGGTCGCGGTTGTTCTGCTGGTTGCAGCCGCTGACGAGCGCGTTCTCGCTCATCGGGTAGGTGTCGGGCACCGAGAACTGCTTCTCGATCAGGACGCCGACGATGCGCTGTTCGGTGCGGTCGAGGCGGACCATGGTCACTCCTTCTTCTCGCCGCCGCCGGGGATCAGGCCCTGCAGCCCGCCCGGCAGCTTCTTCTTCGCTTCGTCGAGCAGCTTCTGCTTCGCCGCGTCCTCGGCCTTCTTCTTCTCGGCGTCGAGCTTCGCCTTCGCCGCATCGACGTTCTCCTGCAGACCCTTCGTCGGATCGACGATGCCCTGCAGCGGCGTGCCGCCGAGCAGCTTGCCGGCCTGCCCCTGCACGAAGTTCGCCAGTTCCTGCTGCCCGGCGGCCAGCAGCGCCTGCTGCAACACCTTGTCGTCGAGCGCGACCGACGGTCGCGTCAGCGGCCCGCGCAGGCCGATCGGCACCAGCAGCGAATCGACCTTGGTCTCCTTGCTGCCCGCGAGCGCGAACAGCGTGTCGCGCAGCGTCACCTGCAACGGGGCGTCGATCGACAGCGGTGCACCAGCAGGGCCGCGGAAGCCGCCGTCGAGCGCCAGGTTCATCGTGCCGCCGCGCAGCGGAGGTGCGCCGCCGACCTTCAGCTTGCCGAAAACGGAATCGACCGGCAGCTCGTTCAGCGCGAACTTCAGGCCGAGGTCCGGCAGGCCGGCGCCGTTCGCGGCGCGGCCGGGCCGCAGCAGGCCGAGCGCCATCGCCCCGGACTGGGCCTTCAGGTCGAAGGTGAGGTTGCCGTCGACGAGCGACGGCGCGTCGCTGAGGTTGGTCGCGATCAGGTCGAGCTTGTCGGCCTTGCCGGAGATCGAGTAGCCGATGCCCTTGATCGCGACGTTCTCGATCAGGAAGCGCGGGGCCGCGGTGAGCAGGTGCGTGGCGACGACCTTCGCGAGGCCCGCCGTTTCCTGCCGTTCCCGCTCCGCTCGACGCTGCTCGGGCGTTGGTTCGGCCGTCGGCTCGTCGCCGCGCATCGCCTCGAGCCACTCCTGCGCCTGCGCGAGCCGCTGCTTCCAGACTTCGTACTCGGCGACCCAGTCCTCGATCGTCTTCTCGCCAGCCGGCGGCGGCGGCGGCTCGGGCGGCGGCGTCGGCGGGTCGATGCGCACCCCGGGCGTCGCGCGCGCACTGCCGCTGCGCGCCGTGTCGCTGATCAGGTTCTTCACCACGAAGCGCTTGCGCAGCAGTTCGCCGGTGTCGATCTGGGCAGTGATCTCGTCGGCCGCGAACAGGTCCTTGCCGAGGTCTTCGCGGTCGGCGAGGGCGAGACCCGCGAGCTTCGCCTGCCCGTCGCCGAGGCCGATGCGCGCGGACTTCAGGTCGACGGTCGCGCCATTGATGCTGGCGAGGTTGTCGCGAACGACGCGCGTCATCACCGGCTCGCTGAACCAGGTCTGGAACACCCAGAGGCTCCCGACCAGCACGCCGGCCATCAGCACGCCGATCGGGCGGACCGGCAGGCCGAGCTTCTTGCGTTCGGCGAGTTCCTGCCACGACAGCTTGCCCTTGCCCTTGCCGAGGAACAGCCAGGCCAACAGGCGCACCGAACGTTTGCTGGCGTACTTCTGGTAACGCTCGCTGTTCGCCTCGAGGCCCGCCATGTGCGCGCGCAGCGCGCGCAGCGAACGGTTCAGCAGCATGCCAACGCCGACACCGAACGCGAGGCCGAGCACGAGGCCGCCGGTCGTCGCGTAGTACTCGAGCCCGAACCAGGCGGTGACCTTGCCGTCGATCAGCGCGCGGAACAGACCCTGCAGCGGACCGTCGAGCAGCCAGGTGCCGATCGTGTACGACACCGGCAGCAGGGCCAGGCTCAGCAGCTTGGCGACCAGCGTGGTGAGCCCGAACACGGCGAGGTTCGCGTTCAGGATCAGCACCAGGACCAGCAGCAGCAGGATCAGGCCGGGCGCCTGCAGGAAACCGCCGCCGAGGTCGCCGGGCAGGAAGAAGCCGGGCACGAAGCCGAGCACGCCGCCGAACACGGTGGCGAGCAGTACCTGGAACGGCGTCGCGTTGCCGCGCAGCACCGAGCCGATCTTGCGCACGAGGAACATGCGGGCACGGTAGGCGGTCGTCGCACCGTCCGCCAATCGCCGATCGCCGGCGGCTCAGTCGACGAAGACCGCAGCGAGCGTTGGCGCATCCAGGATGCGGTCGGTCCAGCGGTCGAGTTCGGCGGGGCTCGCCCCTCGGATCTGGGCGGCGACGGCGTCGGCAGGCGGGCCGAAGCGCCGGGTGACCAAACGCAGCAAGGCGTTGGCCTGGCCTTCCGTGCGGCCTTCCGTGCGGCCTTCGGTGCGGCCTTGGGTTCTGCCTTCGTTGCGCAGTTGCTCGGCCAACGACAAGAACTTCTTGGTCATGCGGGAACTGGTGATGCGGCGCTGCAACACACGCTGCACGGTCGCCAACGGCAGCGGTGTGGTCGCCTGGATGTAGTCTAGCACCGCCACGAAGAGCTCGTCGGCCGGGGACGTTTCAGCCAGGCGGGCGGCAGCGTTCTGGACGTCGCTCCACGCATCGACCCAGGCTGCGAACGCCTGCTCGCTCCGAGCGGAGGGCGGCAGGTACTGGAGCGTAGAGAGCGCGCACACGCCGAACACCGAAAGCGCGCGGTGACGCAGACGATCGGGGGACGCCTCGTGCAGGTCGTCGAGCGCGAACTCGAGCGACGGCAGGAACCGGTGCAGTTCGGTCGGGATGCGCGCGAGGTCGAACAGCTCCCGCACCTGCAACGGCGACCGCCACGGCTTCTGGCCGGCGTGCACGACGACGGGCACGACGGGCGGAAGGAACGCGTCCCGAGGATGCGCCCGCCGGTGTCCGCGCAGGACGGCGGTGACCTGTTCGAGCATCTGCAACGCGTCGAACCGCGAGCCCTTCGACTTGTGCTCGAGCACGACGTAGAGCATCAGGTCACCGCCAGCCGCGAGGCGCACCGAGAACAGGACGTCGCAGACGATGCGCGTGCGACGCGCCCGCTGGGCTGGGTTGCGCCGCGTCAGCGTGCTCCAGTCGATGGCCCCGACCACGGGTGCTGGCAGGGCGCTGCGCAACAGCGGGCCAGCGTGCTCGGGATCGGAGAAGACGAGCTGGAACAGGTGGTCGTGCGGCTGCGCCACTCCCATGGTGGTGCGAGGCCCGCGATTCCCGGCCGGAACCGTGCAGCGCGGTGCGCCCGTACGTCGGTCAGGCGCCGCCGTGCTGCTGGCGCAGGTGTTCGCGGAAGCGCCGCCGCAGCGCCGCCACCGTGGGCGCATCGGCGGTCGGGGCGATCGCCGGTCCGAGGCGCACGCAGTTCGCAGCGACGGCGTCCGCGGTGAGCGCGGCCTCGCCGGCCGAGCGGGCAACCACCCACGCCGCCTGCAGCGCGGCCCCGAGCGCCGCTGACTCGGTTTCGGCGAGCACGCGAACGGGCACGCCCCAGACGTCGGCGAGGATCTGCCGCCACAGCGCGTTGCCCGCACCACCACCGGTGAGCCGCACTTCCCCGACCGCGATCCCCAGCGCGCGCAGCCGGTCCAGCCCGTCGGCGAGGTTGCAGGCCACGCCCTCGAGCGCGGCCCGGTAGAGCGTTCCCGGCCGCAGCGAGCCGAGTCGCATCCCGAGCAGCGATCCCGTGGCCGCCGGCAAATCCGGCACACGTTCGCCGAGCAGGAACGGCAGCCAGCAGAGTCCGTCGCTGCCGGGCGCGACGCGCTCGGCGGCAGCCGTCAACGTCGTGTGGTCGAGGCCGGTCAGCGCCTTCACCTCTTCGACGACGCCGGTGACGTTCATCACGCACAACAGGGGCAGCCAGCCCCCGTCGCTGCTGCAGAACGGCGCGATCGCGCCGCGCGGATCGACGATCGGCGACGCCGAGCGCGTGAAGATCGTGCCCGAGGTGCCGAGGCTGCAGACGACGACGCCATCGCGTGTCGCTCCGCCGCCGATCGCCGACATCATGTTGTCGCCGCCGCCGGTGGCAACCGGGATACCGGGCCGCAGGCCCAGCGCGTTCGCCGCTGCGGCCGTGAGCCTCCCGGCCAAGCCGTCGCTCGCGCGCAGCGGTGCGACCATCGCCGGCAACCGCGCGTCGATCGCGGCGAGTGCGCGAGCGTCGTAGCCGCGTCGGACCGGATCGAACCAGCCGGTGCCCGATGCATCGCCGGGCTCGGCGGAACGTTCGCCGGTGAGCCAGAGGTTGGCGTAGTCGTGTGGCAACAGCACGCTGCGCACGCGCGCCCAGTGGGCCACCTCGTGCCGCGCGAGCCACAGCAGCTTGCTCGCGGTGAAGCCGGTCGGCACGACGCGCCCGAGCTTGGCCGTCAGTTCCGCGGCCTCGGCCGCGGTCGCCGTGTCGCACCACAGTTTCGCCGGGCGCACGACCTCGCCTCGATCGTCGAGCACCACGGCACCGTGCTGCTGCCCGGACACCGCGAGCCCCGCGATCGACGTGCGATCGACGGCAGCCAGCGCTTGCGTGGCCGCACTGCGCAGGGCGGTGAGCCAGTCCGCGGGGCGCTGCTCCTGGTGCCCTGGCGGCAGGCCGGCGAGCAGTTCGAGCGGCGCGCTACCGCGGCCGACGACTTCGCCGCGCACCGGATCGACGACGACGGCCTTGCAACTCTGCGTGCCGATGTCGATGCCGAGGAACAACGCTCCGGGCGCCGTCATGCGAAGGTCGGGTGCGGCATGGTCGCGATGCGTCGCGAACGTAGCGACGCCATCACTTCGTGCCGAGCAGTTCCTGCGCGGTCCACGGCTCGGAGCGGTCGCGGTGCGCCGCGCGAAGTGCGGCGACGTCGGCGACCTCGACCGCCGTCGCGGCGTGGCCGAACGCGCGCCGCGCGTAACTCGTCACCTGCGCGACCTCGGCATCCGACAGCTGCGCTTGGGCCGGCATCTCGAGCGTCCACGTCGTGCCGGCAACCTCGATCGGACCGCGCACGCCATGCGCGACGATGCGCACCAGCCGTTCGGGTGGCCCGACCACCCACTCGGAATCGCGCAACGGCGGCGCCAGTCCGGGCATGCCGCGGCCGTCGAGCTGATGGCAGGCAGCACAAGCCCGCGCGTAGACGCGTTCGCCGGCCCGCACGAGCTGCTGCTGTGCGGTGGTCAGTTCGTGCGCCGTCGACGGCGCCGAGGCGCCAGCGATCACCACGGCCGCGGCGAGTTCCTGCGCGAGGGCGGCGACGTCGCGTTCGCCACCGCCGGCGAGCTGCACGAGCGTGCGCGATGGCGAACCGAGCACCAGCCACCCGTCGCGGGCCGCACCCTTCGGCAGCCCGTCGACGGCGCCGCGCAGGAGCGCGCGCGTCCAGTCCCCCGACGCGGCCGCCGCCGCGTCGAACAGTTGCCGCTGCAGGCTCTCGCGCCGCGTGCGCAAGGCCCGCGCGGCGAGATCCCGCACGGCAGCGAACCTCCACTCCGACGCACCTTCGCCGCGTTCCCGCCAGCGGACCAGCAACGCGACGAGGTCGTCGCCGGCAGCCGCGGCGACCGCGGCCCGTAGGCTCGCGTCGTCGCCGTGAGCCGCGAGCAGGGTCTCCAGCAACGCGAGCCGACGATCGTGGTGGCGCGCCGCCTTCGGCTGCGCAGCCACGTCGGCGAGCGCCAGCGCAACGAGCCACCGCACGTTCGCGGGCCCGGCTGCCGCGAGCGCACCCAGGCGCGCCCACAGATGGCCGTCGCCCGCGGCCAGGAACGGAGCGGCGTAGGGCAGCGCGAACGCCTGCACGCCAACGTCTTCGTCGCGCAACGCGGACCGCACGTCGTCGGCGGTCAGCAGTTCGAGCCCGACCAGCACACCGAACGCAGCGATGCGCGTCGCGGGCGTGGCCCCGCCGCGCGCCGATGCGCGCACGGCGGCGGCGGCCGTTCGTTCCTGGCGCAACACGAGTTCGCGCATCGCCAGGTCGCGGCGTGCGCCGTTGCGATCGCCCAGCGCGGTCACCAGGTCCGAAGCCGGCACGTCGAACAACGAGGGGGATGGCCGCGTCGCCGTCCCCGTCGGCGCGATGCGCCAGATGCGGCCAAGTCCGATCGGGCGTTCGAGACCACGTGCCTCGATCTGCCGGCGCAGGAACGTCGTCACGAAGTTGCGGTGCTGGATCACGCCGCGGTACATGTCGACGACGTAGAGCGCGCCGTCGAAGCCGGTGAGCAACCCGACCGGTCGGAACCGTTCGTCGGTCGACGCCAGGAACTCACGACGTTCCGCTTCGTACGGATTGGCGCCGCGCAACTGGGCATCGTGGTCCCGCAGCACGATGCGCCGGACCAGGTTGCCCGCCGGCTCGCAGACGAAGACGTCGGCGTCGCACGGCAGCAGCCCGCCGCGGTAGACGTGGGGCGCGCAGGCCGCCGTGTGGATCGCGAGCACCCACTCGACGAGGCGGCCGACCTGATAGCCGCGGTTGACGCCCGGCGTGATGCGGATCGGCCAGACCGTGCGTTCGGGACAGACGCGCCAGTTCAGGCCCGCCAGGCCGCCGGTGGCCGCCGCGAGCGGGCCGTAGCGGCCGGGCACCAGGTCGCAGCGCAACCAGTCCTCGTTGTAGTTGAAGTAGCAACGCCCGCGGTCGTCGTGGCTGATGCCCCATTGCCCGCCGCCGGCGCCGGTCTCGACGCGGAACCCATCCGGCGTCCAGCGCCACAGCCGCGGGTCGTTGGCAACGTGGATGCGCTGGTCGAGACCCCAGAGCAGGCCGTTGCCGGAGTGCTCCGGGTTGTCGAGGCCGGCTTCGAAACCGCCCGCGAGCGCCTGCCGGCCGTCGGCGCGCAGATCGCCGTCGACGTCGGGGAGCCACACGAGATCCGGCGGCAGAACGACCAGAGCACCGCCACGCAACGGCAGCACGGCGCGCGGCAGCACGAGTTCGTCGGCGAAGACGGTGGAACGGTCGGCGCGGCCGTCGCCGTCGTCGTCGGCGAGCACGACGATCCGGCCATTCGCGGCACGTTCGCCAGTCGCGTCGATGTCGTTCATGTAGCCGCGCATCTCGACCACCCACATGCGCCCGGCGGCGTCGAGAGCGGCGGCGACCGGATCGGCGACCAGCGGTTCGGCAGCGAACAACTGCAGTGCGAAGCCATCCCGCAGCTGCATCGTCGTGGCCTGCTCGGCCGGCGATCGCGCCGGGGCGGGCGGCACCACCAGCGTCGCCGGCAACGCGGTCTGGGTTTCGCCAGGGCGATCGCCCTGCTGCGCCGACAACACGCCGGAGAAGCAGAGCAGCGACCAGCAGCACCGAGCCGACATCACGCGCAGTATGACGCTCCCGCGCGCGCCGGCCACGGTCGCAACCGGGCTTCAGCCGCCGATCGTCGCGAACCCACCACTCGGCACGTCCACGATGCGTTCGGTGGCGCCGATGCGAACCATGTAGCGACCGGGCGGCAGGTCGCCGACTTCCCAGCCGTTCGCCTCGCCGACGCATCGCGACAACGTCGGTGCCGGACCGGGCAGGTACCAGTCGATCGGCTGCATCTCGAGAACCTCCATGACACTCCCGACCGGCTGCTGATGCGGTTGCAGGATCACGCGACCGGTTTCCGGCGCCACGATCTCGGTGCTGGCCTCCAGTTCGCCGGCGCGCACCAAGAACATGTTGCGCCGCGGGGTGATCACCACGACGTCGCCAGCAACCTCGCCCGTGCGGAGGACGCCATCGTCATCGGTCAGGCCCAAGAACTGCGGCACGCGCCGGCCGCGAGCGGTTTCGACGCCCAGCGCGAACACCTGCGCGTCGGCCACTGGCTGCCCGGACTCGGTGCGCACCGTCACCCCGAACGAGCCGCCACCGGCGGCCCCACCGAAGTGCTCGTGGCGGTAGTTGTTCGCCAGTTCGAGCGAAGCGGCCGGCACCTTCTGCATCGGCTGGAACACCGACGCGAACGGCGTCACGGTGCCCGGAGCCGGGCGCATCCGTGGCGTGCCGGCGAGGCTGTCGAACACCATCTGCCGCACGATCGCGGTAGCGGCGCCACCATAGAGCGCCCAGAGCGGTTGCCAGCCGACCTGCGTCAACGGCACCACGCCGGCACCATCGGTGGCGACGCGTCGGCGCACGAGGCCTGCACCTTTGGGCAGCCCCGGCACTTCTTCGAGCATGTCGACGGTCGCGTTGGCGGGCAGCCCATACATGCGCACCCACCGCAGCATCCGCATCGCGATCGCCGGCAACTCGACCCCCGCCAGCAGTCCACCACGTTCGGGAATGACGACGCTCGTGGCGGCGAGTTCGGGGTGGAACAGCACGAGGCGCAGCGACTGCTGCGACGGCAGGAACGCCGGCAGCCGGTCGATGCGGAAGGAGCCGTGGACATCGGTCAGACGCCGTTCGGCGAGCATCGGCAGCACGAGGCCGAACGCTTCGTCCACGATGCACGGCACCACCAGGACCCCTTGCCGCGCGGTGCCAGCTTCGTCGCGCACGGTCCCGTGCACCGGCAGGGAGCGCCGGAGCGTGAACGGCGCGCGGAACGCACTGACGTCGCCGTTGTGGCGAACCGCGTAGACGTCGGGCGCCAGCACGCCGAGTTCGGGCCGCGACGCCGGCGGCAGTGCCAGCACCATCGACCAATCCACGGTGAAGCCGCTCGGTCCTTCGATCTGGAACCCGCCGTCGGCCAGGACCACGCGACTCGCGTGCACCGGACCGCCGTTGACCGACATCGTCAACATCACGTCGGCGCCCATGCACGGCGAGCCGACGTTGTCGAGAACTCGCCCGACCAGACGCGACGAGTCGACAGGCTCGACCACCGGGGACTCGTCGCGGTTCACCTCGTCGCGCGGCGCGGCGGCGATTCCGCCGCCGACGGCCACGACCTTGGTGTCGCCCGAACCCTGCCAGACGCCGATGAACCCGGCTGCGACCAACGTGGCGCCGACGGCCGGTCGCACGATGCGCGCCTGGTCGCCGCCATGCACCTCGACTTCGATCAACAGTTCCTGCGGCAACGACGCAAGCGGGTCGGTGCCGGCATCGCCGAGCAGTTCGGGCGGCGTCGCGACGGACACGGAGTACTCGCCGACGCCGAACTCGACCATGCTGCCGTCGGCCATCGGGATCGTCACCGGGCGGTTCGTCGACAGATCGATCTGGCCGGTCAGCGACGGCGAACCGTCGCTGAGGCAGACCGCGCTGTTGCCGCGCAGCCGCAGCGTGGCCGCCGGCTGCGGGCGGCTCGACGCGTCGTGCCACTCGACTCGCGCGAGGCCGCCTTGCGCCACGCGCAACGCCTCGTTCTCGCCCAAGCCGTCACCGCGACCGAGTTGGCGCCCACCGTGGTAGGTGCCATCGGCGGAGACGACGACGAGGCGTGACAGCCCTTCTGGGCCCGAGGCGTCGTCGGCCAACCGAACGGCGAGACCGAGCACGCAGAACATCGCGAACGCACCGAGCAGCAGCACGACCGGCGACAGTCGCGCCACGGACAGACGCGGCGCTGCCGGGGAAGCCGTTCGCGCCTCGGCGGCCCGGGCGACGGCCGCGGCGACATCCGCCTCGCGGACCATCGACGTCTCGTCGAGCACCAACCGCTCGACCAGGCGAGCGGCGAAGTCGTCGGGCAGCGGCGGCAGCGGCGGCACCGCCGCGCTGCAGACGCGCAGCAAGCGCATGCGTTCGTGCTCGGTCCGCGCCAGTTCGATCGCGCAGGTGCGGCAGGAGTGCACGTGTTGTTCGAGTTCGCGCGAGTGCGACGGCTCGAGGTCCGCGTCGACGAAGTCACGCAGCCAGCCGCGCACCTGGGCGCAGTCCGGCGACGCCGGCGGCGACCGGCGCAGATCGTCGGGATTCGGCGGCTGGTGCAGCGGTTCGCGAATGCTCATTCGCGCACCTCCTGCAGCCGGCTGGCCAACAGGTCCTTGCCGCGCGCGATCTGCACCTTGACGTTGCTGACGGAGATGTCGAGCGCCGCGGCAATCTGCTGGTTCGTGTAGCCGCGGAGGTACTTCAGCTCGAGCGGTTCGCGCACGCGCGGCGACAGCTGCTCGAGGTGGTCGCGAACGCTGCTGCCGAGATGCTCGCGCACGGCACCCGGGTGCCGCGCGTCGGAGAGCTGCGCCATCGCCACCTGCCCTTCCTCGCCGCCGCGCACTCCCGGCAGTTCGGCGACCCGGCGGCGGCGCAGGCGGTCCCGGCAGGCGTTGCCCGCGATCCGCAGCAGCCACGGTTCGAGCGCCCGTTGGTGATCGAACGAGCCGCGCGCGCGGAACAACTTCAGGAACGCGTCCTGCGTCGCTTCTTCGGCATCTTCGGGCCGACGCAGGATGCTCATCGCCAGCGCATGCACCATGGTCTGGTACCTCCGCACCAACTGCTCGAACGCGCCCAGGTCCCCGGCCTGGATCTGCAACATCAGTTCGTTCTCGGGAGGCTGACTCAAGGTTGCTGGGCGAGGGCCCGACGGGAGCGCGGCAGTATGCCGCCCCTACGCGTCCCTGCGGGGCGTTTGGACCGCCTTTCTGGGATCCGGGCGCGGCATCTGCCGGCCCCCACCGGCGTAGCCGCTCCTGGGGCGGGCGGCAGCCCAACCAGGGCATTTCTCCCTGCCATTCAAGGGGGTCGCCGATCCGACCGATGCCATGGGCACCCGGCACCCAGCCGCACCCACCCCGACGCAAGGACCCCCAGACTCCCATGGCCAAGATCCCCGACAAGCAGGGCCTGTTCTTCGAACTCGACGGCGTCGTCGTCGCCCAAGCGCGCCTGACCGCGGACGGCGAGATCCCGTTCCTGCCCAACGCCCTCGAGGCGCTGCGCCGCATCGATCCGACGCGCTTCCAGATCTTCGTCGCCACCAGCCGCCGCGACATCGCCTTCGGCGAACAGAAGGAACGCGACTTCACCCGCTTCTGCGAGGTGTTCCTCGCGCGCATGCAGCAGGAGCAGATCCCGATCGCGAAGATCTACAGCTGCCCGTTCCACCCCAAGGGCAAGGGGCGCTTCCGCAAGGAGAGCGTGTTCCGCAAGCCCGGCCCGGGCATCTACAAGATGGCGCAGCAGGAGTTCGACCTCGACCTGCATCGCTGCTGGATGATCGGCCACACGACGGCCGACGTGCTGTCGGCCCAACGCGCCGAGGTCGGCACGATCCTGGTGCGCACCGGCCACGGCGGACGCGACGGCGAGTTCCAGGTCGAACCGCACTTCGTCGAGGACGACTTCTGGCACGCGATCGCGCGCGTGCGGCAGTTCGAAGCGGCGCTGCGCGTGTAGCGCGGCGTCGTCAGCCGAGCGCCTTGACGCCCGGCAGCACCTTGCCTTCGAGCAGTTCGAGCGAGGCGCCGCCGCCGGTCGACACGTGCGAGAGCTTGGCGGTGATGCCGAGTTTCTCGGCCGCGGCGACCGAGTCGCCGCCGCCGACGACCGTGAAGGCACCCGCCGCCGTCGCCTGCGCGACGGCCTTCGCGACCGCTTCGGTGCCCTTGCAGAACGCATCCATCTCGAACACGCCCATCGGCCCGTTCCAGATGACGGTCTTGCTGCCCACCAGCGCTGCGACGTAGCTCTTCACCGACGCAGGCCCGATGTCGAGGCCCATCAAGCCGTCGGGGATCTGCGCATGCACGCTCGGCGGGCTGTCCGCCTTGAACTCCGCGGCGCAGACGTGGTCGACCGGCAGCAGCAGCCGCTTGCCCGCGGCCTTCGCGGCAGCGAGCACCTTGCCGGCCGCCTCGATGAGGTCCTTCTCGACCAGCGACTTGCCGACCTTCTGCCCCTGCTGCGCGAGGAACGTGTAGGCCATGGCGCCACCGACGATCAGCGTGTCGACCTTCGGTAGCAGATTCTCGATCACGGGCAGCTTGTCGCTGACCTTGGCGCCGCCGAGGATCGCGACGAACGGCCGCGCCGGACTCGCGAGCACTTTCGCGAACGCGTCGAGTTCCTGCTGCATCAGGAACCCCGCTGCGCACGGCAGGCCGGTGATGCCGGCGACCGAGCTGTGGGCACGGTGCGCAGCTCCGAACGCGTCGTTGACGTAGACGTCGCCGAGCCGCTTCAGGCTCGCCCGGAAGGCGTCGACCGCCGCCGGCTCGGCCTTCCTGACGGTCTCGGTGCCGTCCTTGTTCTTCACCTTGACCTTGCCCTCTTCCTCGAGGTGGAAGCGCAGGTTCTCGAGCAACACGACGCTGCCCGGTTGCAGCTTGCCCGGCGCGCACGCCGCCTCGACCGCCGGCCCGACGCAGTCGTCGAGGAACGTCACCGGCTTGCCGAGCAGCTTCTGCACTTCGGCGGCGACCGGACGCAGCGAGTACTTCGCCACGCGCTGGCCATCGGGGCGGCCGAGGTGCGACATCAGCACGACGCTGGCGCCCTGGTCGAGAACGAAGCGGATCGTCGGCAGAGCCGAGACGATGCGCTGCGTGTTGGTGATCGCGAGCGTCTGCTTGTCCTGCGGCACGTTGAAGTCGACGCGCATCAGGACGCGCTTGCCGCGCAACGACAGGTCGCGAAGGGTCGGCTTGGCCATGGCGTTCGCTCCGCGACTACTTCAGGCCCTTGGCGATCTTCTGCGTCAGTTCGACGACGCGGTTGCTGTAGCCCCACTCGTTGTCGTACCAGCTCACCAGCTTGAAGAAGTTCTTGTTGAGCTCGATCGAGCTGCCGGCGTCGAAGATCGACGACGCCTTGCAGTGGATGAAGTCCGACGAGACGACCTCTTCCTCGGTGTAGTCGAGGATGCCCTTCATGTAGGTCTCGCTGGCGCGCTTGATCGCCTTCTTGATCTCGTCGAGCGAGGTGTCCTTCGCGGTCTTGAACGTGAGGTCGACGACCGACACCGTCGGCGTCGGCACGCGGAACGCCATGCCGGTGAGCTTGCCCTTCACCTCGGGCAGCACGAGCGCAACCGCCTTCGCGGCGCCCGTCGTCGACGGGATGATGTTCTGCGCCGCGGTGCGGCCGCCCTTCCAGTCCTTCTTGCTCGGGCCGTCCACGGTCTTCTG
>DDSQ01000130.1 GCA_002343845.1 Planctomycetes bacterium UBA2386
GGGCAGAAGATCGCCGAGATGGGCTCCTCGGATGCGGACCGCGTGCAGTTGCACTTCGAGATCCGCCGCCTCGGCAAGCCGGTCGACCCGGCGCGTCTGCTGCCGTCGCGTTGACGAGCGCGGCTGCCGTCACGGGCGACGACGAGGTCCTGCTCGTCGAGTCGCTGGACATCGAAGGGCAGGGCGTTGCGCGACGGGCGGACGGCAAGGTCGTCTTCGTCGACGGTGCCCTGCCGGGCGAGCGTGTCCGCGTGCGGGTCCATCGTCGAAAGAACCAGTGGGAGCAGGGCTCGGTCGAGGCCCTCCTGCGCGAAAGCGCCCAGCGCGTGAAGCCACGCTGCCCGCACTTCGGGCTGCATCCCGGAGCCTGCGGGGGCTGCAAGATGCAGCATCTGGAGCCGTCAGCCCAGGTCGCCGTGAAGCAGCGCGTCCTCGAGGACAACCTGCAGCACCTCGCCAAGACCCGGCCCTTGCTCGTGCTGCCGGCCATCCACGGGCCGTCCTGGGGCTATCGCAGCCGCGCCCGGCTGTCGGTGCGCCACGTCGCCAAGAAGGGAACGGTCCTCGTCGGTTTCCACGAGCGCAAGTCCCGCTACGTGGCCGACATGCGCGAGTGCCCGGTGCTGCCGCCGGCTGTCAGTCGTCTGCTGGTCCCGCTGCGCGAACTGGTCGCCGCGATGGACGGTCGCGATCGCCTGCCGCAGATCGAGCTTGCCGCCGGGGACCGCGTGGTCGCGCTGGTGCTGCGCCACCTCGAACCGCTGACGGCAGCCGACGAGTACCGCCTGCGCGCCTTCGCGCTTCGCCACGGCGTCCAGTGGTGGCTGCAGTCCGGTGGGCCCGACACGGTCCGGCTGCTCGACCCGGCGCCCGATGACCCGCTGGCCTACGCCCTGCCCGAGTTCGGCATCGAGATGCCCTACCGTCCGACCGACTTCACCCAGGTCAATCCGGGCATCAACCGCGTGCTCGTGGCCCGCGCGGTGGGGTTGCTCGATCCGCGACCTCACGAACGCGTCGCGGACTGGTTCTGCGGTATCGGCAACTTCACCTTGCCGCTGGCCACGCGGTCGGCGGCCGTGCTGGGTGTCGAGGGCAGCGCGGCGCTCGTCGAGCGTGCCCGGGCCAATGCGAGCCGGCACGGCCTGGCGGCGGCCTCCTTCGTCGTGCGCGACCTGTTCCAGATCACCTCCGAGCAGCTGGCGGCTGACGGTGTCGCCGACCGCTGGCTGGTCGATCCACCCCGGGAAGGTGCGTTCGCGCTCGTCAAGGCCTTGTGCGACCTGCGTGCGCAGACGCCGGCCGGTTGGCGGCCGCCGGCTCGGATCGTCTACGTCAGCTGCAATCCGGCGACCCTCGCACGCGACGCGGGATTGCTGGTGCACCAGGCGGGCTACCGCTGCGAGTCGGCGGGCATCGTGAACATGTTCCCGCATACCGCGCACGTCGAGAGCATCGCGGTGTTCGAGCTCGCCGGTCCGGTGACCGGCCCGCGCGTCGGGGCTTGAGCCGCGACGCCGGGGCGCCGATTCCAGGGGGTTGGAGCGCCCGCAAGCCGCGCGGCCCCGTGCAGTTCTTGGGGGGCGAGCTCTCGGCCGGGCCACCTATAATTTTTGCCATTGCCCAGCACACCGCCCGCCCTGCGCAACTCGACGACGGTTTCCCGCTTGCCTCGACGGCGACGCGACCCGCGATGGGTCGCGGTCGTTGCACGGCTGGGTGTGTGAGAACCGGAGTCCCACTTGTTGCCTGACCTGCCGCCCGCCGTCCTTGCGCTCGCAGACGGCACCGTCTTTCGTGGCACCTCGATCGGCGCGGAAGGCTCCGCCGTCGGCGAGGTCGTGTTCAACACGGCGCTGACCGGCTACCAGGAGATCCTGACCGATCCCAGCTATTGCCGGCAGATTGTCACGCTGACCTACCCGCACATCGGCAACTACGGCGTGAACGAAGAGGACGTGGAGGCCACGCGCATCCACGCGGCCGGGCTGGTGATCCGCGACCTGCCGCAGGTGCACTCGAACTTCCGCCAGTCCAAAGGCCTCGGCGCCTACCTGCGCGACGAGGGCACGGTGGCCATCGCGGACATCGACACGCGCCGCCTGACGCGCCAGTTGAGAACGCATGGTGCCCAGAACGGGTGCATCCTGGGCCTGCCGCGCGGCGCGACGGTCGGCCCCGAGCAGGTGGCCCGTGCCGTGGAACTGGCGCGTGCGGCCCCGTCGATGGCCGGTCAGGACCTGGCCCGCGTCGTGTCGGTGCGCGAGCCGTACGAGTGGACCGAGACCGAGTGGATCCTGGGCGCCGGCCACGGCAGGCTGACGCAGCCGCGCTTCCGGGTGGTGGCGTTCGACTTCGGCATCAAGCGCAACATCCTGCGCATGCTGGCCAGCCGCGGTTGCCAGGTCACCGTGGTGCCGGCGCAGACCCCGGCCGCCCAGGTGCTGGCCGCGCGGCCGGACGGTGTCTTCCTCAGCAACGGTCCGGGTGACCCGGAGCCCTGCGACTACGCGATTCGCGCGACGCGCGAGATCATCGACACCGGGGTCCCCGTCTTCGGCATCTGCCTGGGCCACCAGATCATGGCGCTGGCCTCCGGCGCACGGACCTTCAAGATGAAGTTCGGCCACCACGGCGCGAACCATCCGGTCAAGGACCTGGACTCCGGCCGGGTCAGCATCACCAGCCAGAACCACGGCTTCGCGGTCGACCCGGCGACCATGCCGGCGAGCCTGCGTGTGACCCACCAGTCGCTCTTCGACGGCTCCAACCAGGGCATCGCGCGCACCGACGTGCCGGCCT
>DDSQ01000039.1:0-196 GCA_002343845.1 Planctomycetes bacterium UBA2386
GCCCAGGTAGGTGAAGGTCACGCCCGGCCGCACGGCATAGGCGAAGAACGGCGGCGTGTCGATGGGCCGCGCCCAGTGCGTCTTCGGCGGCGTCAGACCTTCGGTGCGGCAGTCGTCCAGCGTCGTGTGGTCGAAGCGGCCGGGCCGGCAGGCGGCGTTGTACGCGTTCAGCGTCTGCATGAAGCGGGCCTCGTCC
>DDSQ01000039.1:288-3238 GCA_002343845.1 Planctomycetes bacterium UBA2386
CGCTTGGGCCAGAAGTCCTCGCCCTCGTCGTAGAAGCGTTCGGCGTCGCGGTTGACCACCACGCCCAGCGAGACGCAGTCGATGCGTGTGCAGATGCCGCCGTCGTACAGCGGCGCGCGCGCGTCGATGGCCACCATGTGCGCCTGCGTGGCGTCGCCGATGCCGTCGGCACCGGCCTCCAGCATGAACTTGAGCAGCGTGCCCGTATTGAAGCGCGTGCCGCGGATCAGGAAGTTGTCGGCCGGCCACTCGCCGCGCTCGTTGCGGCCCCAGGCCTCGCGCAGCCATTCGCGGTTGGACTCGAAGCCGCCGGCGGCCAGCACGCAGCAACGCGCCGTGATGCGCTCGCCGCGCGCCGTGACGGCGGCGACGAAACGGTCGCCGTCGAGCTCGATGCGCTCGACCGGCGTCTCGTAGTTCACCTGCACGCCCAGCCGCCCGGCGCTGCGGTAGTAGGCATTGACCAGCGCCTTGCCGCCGCCCATGAAGAAGGCGTTGGTGCGCGCGGTGTGCAGCGCGCCCGACAGCGAGGGCTGGAAGCGCACGCCATGCTTGACCATCCAGGGCCGGCAGGTGGCGGAGGCACGGATCACCCGCCGCGCCAGCGTCTCGTCGGTGAGGCCGCCGGTGACCTTCAGCAGGTCCTGCCAGAACTCCTCCTCCGGGTAGGCGTCGACCAGCACGTCCTGCGGCGCGTCGTGCATGCAGCGCAGGTTGCGCACGTGCATCGAGTTGCCGCCGCGCCACTCGCGCGGCGCCGCTTCCAGCAGCCGCACCGACGCGCCGGCCTCGCGCGCCATCAGCGCGGCGCACAGCGCGGCGTTGCCGCCGCCGATCACGAGCACGTCGAGCACAGTCCCGCCTAGTCAGCCCACCGGAAGGGCCGCACTGTAGGCAGGCCGGTGCCGTGCCGCCAGCAGGCGGCCGTCAAGCGGTGTTCACGCCTCGTGAAGGGTGGCGCCGAGCCAGCGGCCCTGGCGCACCAGCCGCGCCGCGACGTCGGCCAGCGTCACGCGCGCGGCCAGACCGGCGGGCGAGAGTTCGTCGTCGGAGACGCTGGCCAGCCAGTTGTGGCGGCGCGCGCCGCGGTCGGCCACCGGCCGCAGCACGGCCGCGCCCTCGGGCAGGCGTGCCGCCGCGGCACCGGGCTGCAGCGTCGCACCGATGCCGGCGCGCACGGCGTCCAGCAGCACGGCCAGGCCGTCGACCTCCAGCACCGCCCGCGGCGCGACGCCGGCCTGTGCGAAGGCGGCGTCGATCACCGCACGCAGGCCATGCGCGGCGCTGGGCAGCACCAGCGGCAGCGCGGCGAGCTGCTTCAGCCGCACACTGCGGCCCGCCGGGACGCCGGCCAGCCCAGGCGCGGCGATCAGGTACAGCTGCTCGTCCAGCAGCGGCTGCTGGCTCCAGCGCCGCGCCATGGTGCCGTCGAACAGCACCGCGAGGTCGATCTGGCGTGCATTGAGCATGGTCGCGACGTCGCCCGACATCGCCTCCACCAGGCGCAGCCGCACGTCGGGGTAGCGCTCGTGCATGGCCTGCAGGAAGGGCAGCGCGAGCACCGCCGCGGTGGAAGGCGCGAGGCCCACGCTGACATGCCCGGCCAGGCGCGCGCTGCGCGCCGCACGCGCCGCGTCGTCGACATGGCGCAGCGCCAGCTGCGCCTGGCGCAGGAAGGCCAGGCCCGCGTCGGTGGGGCGCACGCCGGCGGCGGTGCGCTGCAGCAGCCGCGTCGCGAGTTCACCCTCGAGGCGGCTGATCTGCTGGCTGAGCGCCGAGACGACGACGCCCAGGTCGGCCGCCGCACGGCCCATGCTGCCGAGTTCGACGACGCGGACGAAGTAGCGCAGCTGGCGGAGTTCCATGGGCGGTGGCGCGAACGCGGGTGCGGCATGTTCGCACGCGGCGGCGCGGGCGCTGGCGCCGCTGGTCCGGCCGCCGCCCTGCCTGCCGCAGCCGTCGCCGCCGAAGCGGGGCGACGCGAGGCCGCCGCGTCAGCCCGCCGCCAGCCGGTCGCGCAGCACCCGGTGCTGGATCTTGCCGGTGGCCGTGCGCGGCAGCTCGCCCTCGCTGACGATGCGCACCGAGCGCGGCCGCTTGTAGCCGGCGATGCGGTCGCGGCACCAGTCGACGAGCGTCGCCTCGTCGACGGCCAGTCCCGGCCGCGGCACGACGACCGCGCACACCGTCTCGCCCCACTTGGCGTCCGGCAGGCCGACCACCGCGACGTCCTGCACCGCCGGGTGCGCGGCGAGCACCGCCTCCACCTCGGACGGGTAGATGTTCTCGCCNNCTCGTCGCGCCGCGCCATGTCGCCGACCGAGCACCACGGACCATGGAAGGCGTCGCGGGTCTCCCGCGACCCTTCACCCCCCCGGGGGGCGGGCTCGGCGAGGCCGAGACCTGGGGGCCGATGGAAGGCCTCGGCGGTCTTCTCGGGGTTCTTCCAGTAGCCGTCGAAGACATAGGCGGTGCGCGAATGGAGCTCGCCGACCTCGCCGTCGGGCACCTCGCGGCCTTCGTGGTCGAGCAGGCGGATCGGTCCCGAGCCGGCCCATTCGCGGCCGACCGAGCCCGGGTGCGTGAGCTGCTCGTCGGGCCGCAGCACGGTCACCCAGCCGGCCTCGGTGGAGCCGTAGAGCTCGAACAGTCGGCCGTTGGGAAACAGCTCGTGGATCGCGAGCTTGGTCTCGCGGCGCGCCGGCGCCGACGAGATCAGCAGCTTGCCCACCGCCGCCAGGTCGTATTTCGCCTTCACCTCGGCCGGCAGGTCCAGCATCATGATGTAGTGCGTGGGCACCAGCGACGTGAAGGTGATGCGCTCGCGCGAGAGCAGCGCCAGCAGCGCCTCGGGGTCGAAGCTGCGCCGGTCGTCCACCGTGATCTGCGCGCCCAGCATCGTGAAGGTGAGCAGGAAATACAGCGAGTTGGCGTGGCACAGCGGCATCAC
>DDSQ01000062.1:0-1956 GCA_002343845.1 Planctomycetes bacterium UBA2386
CGAATACCTGCGCAACTGGTCGCTCGGTTTCGACCTGCAGATCATCGCGCGCACAATCAAGCTGGTTTTCGTCGACCGCAATGCGTACTGAGACGAGCGCGCAGGGCTTTCCCGCGCCAATCCTTCCCCCCGACGGCCCGGAGGCTGGCCGTGCCGACCCCTCGCTGGAACAAGACCTTCAAGAAAGGACGCTCGACATGACCCGGATCCTTCGCCCGACGCCCGGCCGCCTCGGCGCCATCGGCTGCGTCCTCGGACTGCTGGCACTGAACGCCCAGGCGCAGACCAGCCCCTGGTACGTCGGCCTGAACCAGCGCATCAACCACCAGAACAACGTCTTCCAGACGTCGACGGCCCAGGTGTCCGACACCGTGTCGACCACCTCGCTGGTCGGCGGNNCTCGACCAGCCCATCGGCCGCCAGCGCGTCTATGGCCGTGTCTCGATGGGCCAGGCGCGCTACGCGAACCGCAACGCGCTGAACCACGATGCCTACACCGGCGCCCTGGGCCTGGACTGGTCGACGATCGGGAACCTGTCGGGTTCGATCGGTCTGGACGCGTCGCAGTCGCTGGCCGACTTCACGCCGCTGGGGCTGCCGGTGGTCACCGGCAACAACACCACCAACACCTACGGNNGCCCGGGCCGTCGCGCGCATCGGCGCGGTGACGCGCATGACCCTCGAGGTCGGCGGGGCGATGCGGCGCACGCGCTTCGACAATCCGCTGTACCAGATCCGCGACGTCGACATCGACGAGGTCTTCGGCGGCATCCGCTACCGGCCGGGCGGCGCCCTGGTGCTCGGGGCGGCGGTGCGCGCGACCCGCGGCGAATATCCCAAGTTCCGCAATCCGGCACCGGGCCGCTACACGCCCGAGGGNNGACAACCTCGACCTGTCGGCCGAATGGCCGCTGTCGGGCGCCAGCACGATCGACGCCCGCCTGAGCTTCGGCAAGGACCGCTACGACACGGTCACCGCGCGCAACTTCTCGGGCGTGACCGGNNGCCCTGACCTGGCGCTGGCAGCCGACCGGGCGCACGGCCGTGACCACCTCCTACGTGCGCAGCAGCGGCGACGACGCCACGCTCGCGTTCAACCCCGGCCAGGTGCCGTACGCCACCGCGGCGACCCGCGAGAACAACGCCCTGTCGGCCACGGTGGCCTACGACCTCACGGGCAAGATCAAGGCACGCGCCGGCGTGACCGCCAACGAGGCCACTGCGGTGGACCTGCTGTTCGGCGCAACCAGCCGCGAGCGCACCACCGGCCTGACCCTGGGCTTCACCTGGGACGCCACGCGCGCGATCCGCGCCGGTTGCGACCTGGGCTACCGCAACCGCGCCTCGCGCGCCGGCGTCGCGGGCTACGATGCCACCGACATCGGCTGCTTCGGCGAGATCGTGCTGCGCTGACCGACCCCGCACGGGCCTCGCAGGGTCGGCCGCGTGCCGACCCTGCTGCTTTATGGGAGTGGGGACACAATGACTTACATCTGCCCCGTGGTGATGGCCGGCGGCTCGGGGACGCGCCTGTGGCCCTTGTCGCGAGCGGCCTACCCCAAGCAGTTCCTCGCGCTCGACGGGCGTGAGTCACTGCTGCAGCTGGCGGTGCGCCGCCTGCAGGCCGTCGGATCGGGGAATCTGGGCGCCGCGCCGCCCATCGTCGTCGGCAACGAGGAGCACCGCTTCCTGCTGATCGAGCAGCTGCGCGAGATCGGCGTGGAGCCGTCCGCGCTGATTCTCGAGCCGGTGGGCCGCAACACCGCGCCGGCCCTGACGATGGCGGCGCTNNGCGGTGGCGCCGGCCGACCAGACGGTGACGGATCCCGAAGCCTTCGCCGGGGTGCTGCGCGAGGCCGCGCGCCGCGCGGCCGACGGCGCCGTGGTGATCCTGGGCATCCGCCCCGAGCGGCCGGAGACCGGCTTCGGCTACATCGAGGCCGGCGCCGAGGCCGG
>DDSQ01000062.1:2025-3347 GCA_002343845.1 Planctomycetes bacterium UBA2386
TCGAGCGCTTCCGGCCCGACATCGTCCGCGCGACGCGCGCCGCCTTCGCCGACGCCGGCCAGGACGGTCCTTTCGTGCGCCCGGACGCCGCGGCCTTCGCCGCGGTGCCGTCCGAGTCGGTCGACTACGCGGTGATGGAACACCTGCCCGGCTCGTCGCCGGACTTGCTGATGCTGCCGCTGGCGGCCGGGTGGAACGACCTCGGCGCCTGGGACGCCGTGTGGCAGGTGGCCACGAAGGACGCGAGCGGCAACGCGACGCAGGGCGACGTGATCGTCGCCGACACGCGCGACAGCCTGGTGCGGGCGACCAGCCGGCTGGTCGGCGTCATCGGGCTGCAGGACGTCGTCGTCGTCGAGACGCCCGACGCCGTGCTGGTCAGCGATCGCGGCCGCAGCCAGGACGTCCGGCAGATCGTCGGCCAGCTCGGCCGCCACGCACGTGCCGAACAGAACCTCCACCGCAAGGTGCACCGCCCCTGGNNGGTCAAGCGCATCATGGTCAAGCCGGGCGCGAGCCTGAGCCTGCAGAAGCACCACCACCGTGCCGAACACTGGATCGTCGTGTCCGGCACGGCCGAGGTGGTCTGCGGCGAGCGCCGCCTGCTGCTGACCGAGAACCAGAGCACCTACATCCCGCTCGGCGAGGTCCATCGGCTGTCGAACCCCGGCAAGGTGCCGCTGGAGATCATCGAGGTGCAGAGCGGCGCCTACCTCGGCGAGGACGACATCGTGCGCTACGACGACACCTACGGCAGGCCCTGACCCGTGGACACCTCTGCCCGCATCTTCGTGACCGGACACCGCGGCATGGTCGGCTCGGCGCTCGTGCGACGCCTGCTGGACCGCGGCTACCGCAACCTGCTGCTGCGCACCCGCGGCGAACTCGACCTGCTGGACCAGCGGGCGGTGTTCGACATGCTGGCCCGCGAGAAGCCCGACTACGTGTTCATCGCAGCCGCCAAGGTCGGCGGCATCCAGGCCAACAACCTGCAGCGCGCGGACTTCATCTACCAGAACCTCGCGCTCGAGGCCAACCTGATCCACGGCGCGCACGTGGCCGGCGTGCAGCGGCTGATGTTCCTCGGCTCGAGCTGCATCTACCCGCGCGACTGCCCGCAGCCGATCCGCGAGGACTACCTGCTGACCGGGCCGCTGGAGCCGACCAACGAGCCCTACGCGATCGCCAAGATCGCCGGCATCAAGCTCTGCGAGGCCTACAACGCGCAGCATGGACGCCAGTACGTCAGCGTGATGCCCACCAACCTGTACGGGCCGAACGACAACTACGACCTGGCGACCAGCCACGTGCTGCCGGCCCTG
>DDSQ01000191.1:0-7105 GCA_002343845.1 Planctomycetes bacterium UBA2386
GCTCAAGGACCTGCTGATCGAAGAAGCCGCGCGCGGCACCACGGTGATGCTGTCGACGCACGGGCTCGAACTCGCCGAGCAGATCTGCCACCGCGTCGGCATCCTGGCGCGCGGCCGGCTCGGCGCCGAAGGCACCGTCGCCGAACTGCGCGCGCAGAACGGCAACCGTTCGCTCGAAGACGTGTTCCTCGCCACCACCGCCGCGCTCGGATGAAGCTGCTGCGCGCCGACCTGCAGGTGCTCGGCAACCTGGCGACCACGCGCACCGGCCGCCGGCTCGCGCTCGGCACCGGCATCGGCCTGCTGCTGCTCGGCATGCTCGCGTGGTGGTTCGCCGCGGCGGTGCTCGACAACCGCCAGGTGCAGTCGCTGCTGCAGCGCACGGCCAGCGACCCGGTCCATGGCCTGCTCGGCTACGGCCTGCTCGCCTGTCCTCTGGTCGCGACCTGGCTCGGGCTCGCGCTCGCGCAACGCCAGCTGTTCGACGCGAGCGAACTGCCGCTGTGGCGGCAGGCGCCGCTGTCGCGAACACGACCGGCGCTGCAGGTGCTGGCGCGCGCGACCTTCCTCTCCACCTGCTGGGCGCTGGCGCTCGCCGGCCCGTTCGCCACCGCGGTGCTGCTGCGCCACGGCGCTCCGTGGTGGTCGTTCGCCCTCGTCCCGATCGCGGTGCTCGGCGGCACCGCGCCGCTGCTGTCGCTGCTGCTGGCGGTGCACATCGTGCTGGTGCGCGCGTTCGCCGGTCGCTGGCTGCGCCTGTTGTTCGCGTGCCTCGGCGCACTCGCCTCGGTGGCGTTCTCGACCTGGTTGCTGCTGACGATGTTCACGCGCAGCGGCGACCGCGCCCACGACGTCGTCGCCGCCGCGCGCACGCCGCACGAACTGCCGTGGACGGTCGATGCCGGCGCGGCACTGCTCGGCGCCGCGGCGAACGGCAGCCTCGACGGTCGCGCGCTGCTCGTCGTCGGCGGCTGGATCGTGGCCTCGTTCGTGGTGTTCCGCCTCGCGGCGCAACTGCACCCCCGCGCCGTCGAACGCCATCTGGCCGCCGAACCGCCGATCTGGCGATCCGCCGGCCGGCGCTGGCCGCAGGCGCTCACGTCCGTCGTCCGGCGCAAGGAATGGGCGCAGTTGCTGCAGCAGCCCGGCGCCGTGATCGGGTTCCTCGTGTTCGCGCTGCTGGTGTTCGCGCTGGCGAAGGAACGCGTGCTGGTCGGCAGCCTGCTCGGCAACCCGCGCGTGCCGACGTTCGCACTGCACGCCGTCGTGATGTGCGCGCAGTGGTTCCTCGCGGTGATGCTGGTGCTCTACGCGCACATGGGCCGGCTCGTGCTGTGGGACGGTCCGCAGTGGTCGCTGTGGGTGTGCTCCCCCGCCAACCCGGCGGCGATCCTGCGCGGCAAGCTGCAGGCGGTGTTCGTGCTGCTGCTGTGGCCGCTGCTGCTGGTCGCCGTCGCCGGCGTGCTGGTGCTCGACGTCGAACCGCGCACGCTGCTCGCGTTCTCGGGCATCGCGATCGGCGGCACGCTGGCCGCTGTCGGCGTGCTCGCGGTCGTCGGCACCTGGCCGCAGCTCATGCGCCCCGATGACGGTCACGTCGCGCAAGGCGGACGTGGCTTCCTAGCCGCACTGCTGCTGGTCGTCGCGTTCGAACTGGCCGCGGCCCCGGGCGTCGCCGCGTGGCTGTGGCTGAACGCGCACACCCGGCACCGCCTGCTCACGGTCGACGAGGCGCTCGCGTGGACACCGTGGGTCGTCGCCGCCGCGATCGTCTACGGGGCCGTCGTCGCGTCGCTCGGAGCCTGGATCGGCGCGCGCAACTTCCGCCGGCTGCTGCGCCCGCGGTGATTCCCGTCAGGCCGACGTGCCCGGCACCGGCGGCAAGCAACGCCCCCGCGTTCGCGCCATGCGAAACGGCACCACGCCGAGCCAGGCGGTGCCAGCGAACGTCTCGACCTCGACGCCCGCGGGCAGGTGCTGCTGCAGCGTCGCCGCCGCGATCGGCCAGTGGAGAAACGCCAGATCCTCCCAGTCCATCGTCATCACCCACGGCCGCGGCGGCAGCGGCCAGGGACGATGCTCGGTGTGCAGCAGGGCGGGGTGAGGCACGCGACGCGCTACGATACGGCGATGCTGCTGCCGACACGCATGGTCGCATGGGCCCTGGCCGGGGCGTTCGCGACCGCGCAAGACGATGTGCGCGACCGCGTCGTTCGCACCGACGGCCGCGAAGTGAACGGCCGCGTCGTCGCGCCGTGGGCGAAGGACGAACTCGTGCTCGTGCAGGGCGGCAAGCGCGTGCGCATCGCCAGGACGGACGTCGCGTCGATGGACCTCGTCGGCGATCGCCTGCGCGCGTTCGCCGAGCGACGCGTGCGCCAGCAGGACAGCACCAAGGCGCAGCAGTTCCTCGTCGACCAGGCGCAGGGTGCTGGCCTGCCCGGCATCGCCCGGCTGCAGGCGATGTGGCTCGCGCTGCGCGACGACGCCGACGAGAAGGCGCACCGCTTCCTCGGGCACACCAAGGGACCGAAGGGCTGGCTCTGGGAACACGACGGCAAGCGGATGACCCGCGAGCAGCTCGAAGTCGCGTTGGCGAAGAGCCCGATGACGCTGCGCGGCGAGCGCTTCACGCTGCGGCTCGACGGCGGCCTCGAGCGTTCGGTCGCGGCACTGCTCGACCTCGAGCTGCTCGGGGTGGCGTGGTTTCTGCAGTTCGGCGCCGAACTCGATCTGCACGAAGCACTCGAGCCGATCGACGTGGTCGCGTCGCGCAACGGCGATGCGTTTCCGAAGTGGGGCTTCCGGCCGCTGCCGTACTACGTACCCCCGCCGCACGGGGACGAGGCGCGCACGTTCTGGTTCGGCCCCGCGCCAACGCGCCCCGAGCGGCTGTTCTTCGTCGGGACGCAGGGCCTGCTCTACCGCTCGCTGATCGGCGAGGTCGATCGCCAGGACGATCGCGACCGCGTCTGCGCGTGGCTCGAAGTCGGGCTGGGCATGCGCATGGAACTGACGATGCAGGGGCCCGCCGGCTTCGCGGCGCCGGGGCCGCTGCGCAGCAAGGACGTGCAGGCCCTGAGCGCGCTCGGCCGCGGCTATCGGCTCACCCACCTGCTGCACCTGCCGATGTACGGCGGCTTCTACCTGACCGACGACACGGCAACGGCGACCAACTGGAGCGCCGCAACGATGTTCGTCGGCTGGCTGCTCGAGCCCGACAACCAGCCGGCGACCCGCGCGCCGTTCCTCGCCTTCGTCGTCGCAGCGCTGCGCGACCGCAAGGGCGACAGCAGCTCGGCGTTCGACAAGGCGATGGGCACGCGGGTCGAGAACCTCGACGAGCCGTGGCGCGCCTGGCTGGCGAAAACCGCAGGCTATTAGGCTAGGCGAAGTGACGGTCTCAGCCACGCCCGCAGGAGCCGACGCCCGCCGAGCCGGGCGCGGCTCAGCGGCGATGACGCCAGGAACGATCATGTCCGGCGAACGCGCGTCGTGGACCTGTGCTCCTGGGCCGCGACGGTGAGTACGCGCGATCCCGTGACGACCGACGACGAGGCCGGGCAGCGACCGCTCGGCGCCTTCGACATCGGCTGCGTGGTCGTCGGCGGCATCGTCGGCGTCGGCATCTTCTTCACGCCCGCTCGCGTCGCCGCAGCGCTCGACTCGCCAGCGCAGGTCATGCTCGCGTGGGCGCTGGGCGGCGTGCTCGCGGTGCTCGGCGCGCTCGTGTTCGCCGAACTCGCGACGATCGTGCCCGGCCACGGCGGCATCTTCCGCTACGTGCACGCCGCGTTCGGTCGCGTGCCAGCGTTCCTGTTCGGCTGGGCCAACTGGCTGGTGATCCAGGCCGGCGCGCTCGGCGTCGTCGGTCTCGTGCTCGTCGACAACCTCGAGGTCGTGCTCGGCGGCGCGCCGTTCGCGGCGGCCACCAAGGTCTGGCTCGCCGTGCTGCTGATGCTCGTGTTCACCGCCGTGAACGTGCTCGGCCTGCGGACGGGCAAGCGGGTGCAGAACACCCTCACCGTGCTGAAGATCGCCGCGATCCTGCTGCTGGCCGCGGTGGCGGTGGTCGCGCCGGAACGGCCGCCGGCCCCGCCGCTCACGCCGCGCGACGACGGGCTCTTGGCGATGCTCGCCGCGGCGATGCTGCCGGTGCTGTTCGCGATCGGCGGCTGGCAGCAGGGCTCGTTCCTCGCCGGCGCCGCCGCGCGCCCGCGGCGGGACGTGCCGCTCGGCATCCTGGCCGGCGTCGCCACCGTCGTGCTCGTCTACCTGCTGATCAACCTGGCCTACCTGTCGCTGCTCGGCTTCGACGGCGCGGCCCAGAGTCGCACCATCGGCGCCGATGCCGCGCGCGTGGCGCTCGGCGAAGGCGGCGGCCGCGTGCTCGCGCTGGCGATCGTGGTCTCGGCCGCCGGGATCATGAACACGATCTGCATGGCGCCGCCGTACGTGCTCTACGCGATGGCGCAGGAACGGCTGTTCCCCGCCGCGTTCGGCCGGCTGCACGACCGCTTGCGGACGCCGGTGCTCGCGGTGCTGGCGCAGGGTCTGTGGGCGGTCGCGCTGCTGCTGGTCGTGCACTTCGTGTTCGCCCGCGGCACCACGATGCACACCCTCGGCTTCGTCTGCGACGGCGTGGTGTTCGTCGACTGGATCTTCTACGCGGCGTGCGCGGCGGCGCTGCTGCGGCTGCGCGGACGGCGCACCGACGGCGCGCTGCGCATCCCGGGCGGTGGCATCGCCGCGATCCTGTTCCTGCTCGCGGCGCTGGCGATCACGGCCGGTGCACTGTGGCAGCAGGGCGCTGCCTCGCTCGCCGGTCTCGCCGTCGTGGTGCTGGGCCTGCCGTTCGCGTTGCGCCGACCGCGCTGAAGCTCACGAACGCGCGGCCGCGGCGCACGCAGCCAGCGCCTCGCCGTCGAGCCGGCACACCCGCCAGTCGGCGAGCAGTTGCGCGCCCTGCCGTTCGTAGAAGCCGATCGCGGAGGTGTTCCAGTCGAGCACCTGCCAGTCCAGCCGCGGGCAGCCGCGCGCGACGGCGACCGCGGCGACGGCGCGCAGCAGCGCGAGCCCCACGCCGCGCCCGCGGAACTCCGGCCGCACGAACAGGTCCTCGAGGTGCAGGCAGGGTTGGGTGCGGAACGTCGAGTAGGTCGCGAAGAACAGCGCGAAGCCGGCAGGTTCGCCGTCGCATTCGGCGAGCAGCGCGCCGCAGGCGGGCACTGCGCCGAACAGATGCAGATGCAGCCGCCGTTCGTCGAGATCGAGCCGGTGCTCGAGCTTCTCGTAGCGGGCGAGATCGCGGATGAACGTCGCGATCTGCGGCACGTCGGCCGGAACCGCCGGGCGCACGAGCAGCGAAGGGGCGGCGGTCATGGCATCGCGGCGCTTGCCGCGGGGCGCGCTCAGGCGCGGTAGGTGATGCGGCCGCGGGTCAGGTCGTACGGCGACAGTTCGACGGTGACGCGATCGCCCGGGATGATGCGGATGTAGTTCTTGCGCATCTTGCCGGAGATGTGCGCGAGCACGGTGTGCCCGCCGTCCACCTGGATGCGGAACTTCGTGTTGGCGAGGGTTTCGACGACCGTACCGTCGAGGACGATGGCTTCTTCTTTCGGCACAAACACTCCAGTGGCGGGGTGGCGCGCGGCCGTCGGCGCCGCCACGCGCGCCGGGACCGTGCTGCGCGGATGACGCAGCGGGCCGAGCAGTGTAGGCGGGCCACGGCCAATCGATCAAGCGGGGGTGCCCGGGCGGCAGTTCCGTCGCCACGGGAACGGTGCGGCAGGGTCCACACGCGACATCGCGGTTCGCGGGCCGACGCGCGCACGAACGTCGCCGGGTGTCGCCATCGGGTCGCCCGCTCGAGCGACAGGCGAAACGTCCGCCGGACGCATCGTGGCATCAGTGCCGTCGCCGCGCCACGATCGTCGATGGATGCCCACTCCGCGCCGAGCCGCTGCGTCGCCTTCGTCGAGCGGGGCCTTCGACGCCGCCTACTACGAACGCTTCTACGGCGATCACCGGACCTGCGTCAGCGATCTCGCCGCGGTGCACAAGCTCGCCGACCTCGCCGCGGCGTGGCTGCGTTATCTCGACCTGCCGGTGCGCCACATCCTCGACATCGGCTGCGGCCTCGGCCACTGGCGCAGCGCCGCGGCGACGCGTTGGCCGCGCGCGCGCTGGCACGGCGTCGAGTGGAGTGAACATCTCTGCGAGCAGTTCGGCTGGGTCCGCGGCTCGGTGGCCACGTTCGACCCCGCGCGCGAACTCGGCCGCGCGACCTTCGACCTCGTGATCTGCCAAGGCGTGCTGCAGTACCTCGACGACCGGACCGCTGCGCGGGCGCTGGCCAACCTGGCCCGCTGGACCGACGGCGTGCTGTTCCTCGAAGCGCTGACCAGACGCGACTGGCGCGAGAACTGCGACCGCGAACGCACCGACGGCGACGTGCACCTGCGCGACGGCGCGTGGTACCGCCGCCGGCTCGCGCGCCACTTCCAGAGCTGCGGCGGCGGCGTGTTCGTCGCGCGGGCCGCCGGCTGCAGCCTGTTCGAACTCGAGAGCCCATGACCTGACCATGAGCGGAATGGACTTCTTCGGCCATCAGGCGCGCGCGCGTTCGGCGAGCGGCCGGCTGGTGTTCCTGTTCGTACTCGCCGTCGCCGCGATGGTCGTCTGCATCTACGTGGTCGCGCACATCGCGTTCACGTTCGCCGAAGGCAGTGGCCAAGGCTTCCAGCCGGCGATCTTCGGCCTGGTCGCCGCCGGCACGCTCGGCGTGGTCGGCCTGGCGATGCTGTTCAAGACCTCGCAACTGCGCAGCGGCGGCGGCAAGGTCGCGACGATGCTCGGCGGCACGCCGGTGCCGCTGTCGCCCATGGACCCGCAGGAACGCGTGCTGCGCAACGTCGTCGAGGAGATGGCGATCGCCTCCGGCGTGCCGGTGCCCGAGATCTACGTGCTCGAGAACGAGAGCGGCATCAACGCCTTCGCGGCCGGCTGGAGCCCGGCCGACGCCGCCGTCGCCGTCACCCGCGGCTGCCTGCAGCAGCTCGACCGCGACGAACTGCAGGGCGTGATCGCGCACGAGTTCAGC
>DDSQ01000191.1:7139-7972 GCA_002343845.1 Planctomycetes bacterium UBA2386
GGCGTGCTGTTCGGCATCGTCTGCATCGCCACGATCGGCCGCATCCTGCTGCGCACGATGGGCAGGAGCCGGGGCGACAAGAAGGGCGGGGCCGCGGCGATCGCGCTGTTCGGCGTGGGCCTCGTGCTGATCGGCTGGCTCGGCGTGCTGTTCGCGCGCCTGATCCAGGCCGCGATCAGCCGGCAGCGTGAGTTCCTCGCCGACGCGTCCGCCGTGCAGTACACGCGCAACCCGCACGGCATCGGCATGGCTCTCGCGAAGATCGGCGGCGTGAGCGGCAAGCTGCAGTCGCCGCACGCCGAAGAAGCGAGCCACCTTTTGTTCGCCGACGGCGTCTCGCGCCTCCTCGGCGGCATCTTCGCGACCCACCCGCCGCTGCGGCAGCGCATCGAGCGCGTGCTGCCGGGCTTCGCGCGCCAGCTCGCGAAGTCGCCGTCGATGACGGCCGCGGCCGCAGCGACGCCGTTGCCGCCCGGCTTCTCGGCGGTCGCCGCCGCCGCTCCGCCCAACGCGGCGCGAAGCCCCGTTGCGGCGAGCGACCTCGTGGCCGCGGCGGGCGATCCACGACCGGAGCACGTCATGGCGGCGAAGGCGTTGCTCGGCGCGCTGCCGCTCGATCTCGCGACCGCAGTGCACGAGCCGGCGGCGGCCAGCNNACCGCGACCCCCGCGCCCGCGCCGCCCAACTCGCGTTGCTGCCGCGCGGCGATGTCGCGTTTGCGCACGCCGTTCAGGAGAAGGTGCACCTGGCTGGTGGCACCGACCGCGCGCTGCGCTTGCCGCTCGTCGAACTGGCGGTGCCCGCCTTGCGCGCGCTGCCGGCGGCCGCGCGGC
>DDSQ01000160.1 GCA_002343845.1 Planctomycetes bacterium UBA2386
ACACGGCCCCATCATCACCCGTCTTCTTCCAATCGAGCTTCCCGATCAGCTCCCAGAACTCAAAGTCATTCATGGCAACACTTGCCTTGGTGACGACCGCCGCTGCCGACGGCGAACCTCCGCACGATGCAGCGAATGCGCTGATCGAGAGCGCAAGCCAGCAGAGGCTTAAGGTGCGAAGGGCCACGGAACGGCTGTCCAACTTGCATTCGGCAGAACCGCGTAGCGGAGTGCCCGCAGTCTGCTCGCTGCGCATCCTACCCCTGCAAAAGCAACGGCGCTGCAAGCCCGGTCCACGCGACAGCCTGCGCGGCCCCGTCGAATCGCACCCGCCGTTGACCAGACCTGTTCAACCCAGGGACAGATCCGCGGGACTCCGCACGCCAACCCGCCCCGATCCCGGGGCGCAGCCGCGCCGACGCATCGACCTCGCCGACAGCCCCCCCACGTCACCCGACCGACGACGCCCCCAACCGCTTCGTCATGAAGACGCTGTTCGGGTCGTTCGTGTAGTCGCCGAACGGCCCGCAAACGACGAACCCGAACCCGGCATAGAGCTGCCGCGCCGGTTCGAACTGCGGTTGCGAGCCGGTTTCGAGGCTGAGCTGCCGGTACCCACGCTTCTCCGCTTCGGCGAGGATGTGCAGCACCATCGCCCGCGCGACCCCCTTCCGGCGGTGCGCCATCGCCGTGCGCATCGACTTGATCTCGCCGTGCGTCGGCGACATCTCGCGCAGCGCGCCGCAGCCGAGCAGGTCCGGCCCGGACCACACCGTCCAGAACGTGATGTCGGGTGCCCGCAGCAAGTCGATCGGCAGCGCGTGCACGCTCTCGCGCGGCGAGATCGCGTGCATGTTGCGCAAGTGCTCGGCGAGCAGCGCCTTGATCTCGGGACCCTCCAGGTCGTCGCGGCGGATCTGCATCACGGCGCCGAGCTTCGCCGGGTCGGCGGCGACCGTCCATTGCCCCGTCGCGGAACGCCATCGCCCCGCCGGCCGATGGCGCCGGGCGGCACGCGATCCTGGCCTCGCCCGGCGAGCCCCGTAGCATCCGCCGCGCGTCATGTCCAAGAAGAGCCTGCTGGTCGAACTGTTCGTCGAAGAGCTGCCGCCGAAGTCGCTGAAGAAGCTCGGCGAAGCGTTCGGCGGCGCCCTCGCCGACGGCTTGCGCGCGCAGGGCCTCGCCGGCGCCGACAGCACGGCGACCACGTTCGCGACCCCGCGGCGCCTCGCCTTGCACCTGACCAACGTCGCCGCGCGCGCCGCCGACAAGCCCGTGCGCGTCAAGCTGGTGCCGACGTCGATCGGCCTCGATGCCAGCGGCAACGCCACGCCGGTGCTGCTGAAGAAGCTCGCCGCGCTCGGCGCCGAGGGCACGCCGCCGAGTTCCCTGGTTCGCGCCGTCGACGGCAAGGCCGAGACGCTGTTCCTCGACAAGGTCGAGCCGGGTGCGCCGCTCGCTGCGGGCCTGCAGCAGGCGCTCGACCAGACGATCGCCAAGCTGCCGATCGCCAAGACGATGACCTACCAGCAGGCGGACGGCTGGACGAACGTCGCGTTCGTGCGCCCCGCGCATCGCCTCTGCGCGCTGCACGGCGCCGAGGTCGTGGCGGTGCAAGCGCTCGGGCTCGTGGCCGGGCGCACGACGCAGGGCCATCGCTTCGAGGCCAAGGCCGCCGAACTGACGGTGCGCGACGCCGACGCCTACGCCTCGCAACTCGAACAGGACGGCGCGGTCGTGCCGTCGTTCGCCGTGCGGCGCGCCGAGATCGAGCGGCAACTGCGCGAGAAGGCGCGACAGGAAGGACTGACGCCGATCGACGACCCGGCTCTGCTCGACGAAGTCACCGCGCTGGTCGAACGGCCGAACGTGCTGCTGTGCCGCTTCGAGCCGGAGTTCCTCGCCGTGCCGCAGGAGNNGCAGAACCAGAAGTACTTCCCGCTGCTCGACGCGCAGGGGCGGCTGACCGAGAAGTTCCTCGTCGTCAGCAACATCCGGCCGGGCGACGCGAAGGCGGTGATCGCCGGCAACGAACGCGTCGTGAAGCCGCGCCTCGCCGACGCGAAGTTCTTCTTCGATCAGGACCGGAAGAAGACGCTCGAATCGCGGCTCCCCGGCCTCGCGAAGGTCGTCTACCAGCAGAAGCTCGGCTCGCAGGGCGAACGCGTCGAACGTGTGCGCCTCATCGCTCGTGGCATCGGCGCGCTGCTCGGCGGCGACTCGCTGGCGAAGGACGCCGATCGCGCCGCGTCGCTCGCGAAAGCCGACCTGCTGACCGACATGGTCGGCGAGTTCCCCGANNTCATGGGCGGCTACTACGCGCGCCACGACGGCGAGCCTGGACCGATCGCCGAGGCGATCGAGGACCACTACAAGCCTCGCTTCGCCGGCGACACGCTGCCGCGCAACCCGGTCGGCGTGTGCGTGGCGCTCGCCGACAAGCTCGAGACGCTGGTCGGCATGTTCGGCATCGGCCAGGTGCCGACCGGCGACAAGGACCCGTTCGCGCTGCGACGCCATGCGCTCGGCGTGATCCGCCTGCTCGCCGACAAGTCGCTGCCGCTCGATCTGGCGACGCTGATCGCGCTGGCCACGCCGGCGTTCGGCGCGCTGATCCGGGATCCGGCGGCGGCCCTGCAGGACTTCGTGTTCGACCGGCTCGCGGCGGCGCTGAAGGAACAGGGCTTCACGGCGCAGCAGGTCGATGCCGTGCTGAGCCTGCGGCCGCAGCGCCTCGCCGACGTGGGCAAGCGCCTCGCCGCGGTGCGCACGTTCGCGGCTCTGCCCGAAGCCGAGGCCTTGGCCGCGGCCAACAAGCGCATCGNNCGCATCGGCAACATCCTGAAGAAGAGCGAAGGCAGCAGCCCGGGTGCGGTGCGCGCCGACCTCCTGGTCGAGCCGCAGGAACGCGACCTGCACACAGCGCTGACCAAGGTCGCCGCGATCGCGGGTCCGAAGTTCGACGCTGGCGACTGGCAGGGCGGGCTCGTCGCGTGCGCCTCGCTGCGCACGCCGGTCGATGCGTTCTTCGACGCCGTGATGGTCAACGCCGAGGATCCGGCCCTGCGCACGAATCGGCTGGCGCTGCTCGGCGCGCTGCACGCGCTGATGAACCGCGTCGCCGACCTGAGCCGGCTCGCAACGTGATCGGCAGTGCGCCCATCGCGGCGCGGCGGCCACTACGGACCGCGCCGAGATGACCCCCACCGTTGCCCACTCGCGTCCCTTGTTATAACCTGAGTGACAACATGGAACTCAAGCTGCGCAAGATCGGCAACTCCTTCGGGGTGATCCTGCCCGCCGACGTCGTGAAGGCGCTGCAGGTGAAGGACGGCAGCACCCTGACCCTGCTGCCGAACGAAAAGGGCTACCAGCTTTCGGTGGAGGACGCCGAGTTCGAAGAGCAGGTGCGTATCGCGCGCTCGCTGATGACGCGCTACAGCCGGACGCTCCGCGAGCTCGCCAAGTGAAGACGCCGATCTGGCTGAGCCAGGAGGCGGTCCTGGCGATGCACGCCGACAGCATCCGCCGGTTCGGTGGCTCGGATGGGCTGCGCGACCCCGGCCTGCTCGCGTCGGCTCTTGCCCGGCCACGGCACCTCTTCAACTACGAGCGGGCCGACCTCTGTCGGCTGGCCGCCGCCTACGGTCACGGCATCGCCAAGAACCACCCGTTCGTCGACGGCAACAAGCGCGTGGCGTTCCTTGCGACCACGGTGTTCCTCGAACGCAACGGGCTCCGGTTCACGGCGCCGCCCGCGCATGCCGCGGCCTTCATGCTCGGCGTGGCGGACGGCACGCTCGACGAAGAGGCCTTCGCCGCGTGGTTGCGCGAGAATGCCGCGCAGACGCCGCGAAAAGCGCGCCGCGGCCCTGGTCGCCGGCCGCGCAAGTAGCAGCGAGCGCACGATCACCCGACCGCGGCGACCCACGCCACGACCAGCTGGCGCAACTTCGCCTTGGCGACCCCGACCTCGTCGAGGCTCGTGAACGTCGCGACCGCGCGATCCGCGGCGGGCCACGCGAGCCACGCGTGGTCGAGGTCGACCAGCGGCCCCTTGCCGCTCGCGTCCTTGGCCTTGGCGCCGCGGTGGAACACGATGCGCACGCGATCCTTCGCCGACAGATTGAACGTCACGCAGTGCTCGCCGTTCGCCACCCGGAAGCTCGGCGCGTTCCACTTGATCTCCTCGACGAGGCGCGGCACGGCGTGCGCGACGATCGCGCGCAGTTCGTCGAGCACGTCGCGCAGCGCGTGGCGGCAGGCGGCGAGGAACGCCACGACGTCGGCGGCTGGCTGCTTCGCGGGCATCGTCACGGCACCGTAGAGTCGCGGCATGGACTTGTCCCGCTTTCCGCGCCGGCGCTACAGCCCGGGCCCGACACCCCTCGAGTTCCTGCCGAACTTCACGCGCGCCCTCGGCGGCCCACGCATCTGGATGAAGCGCGACGACCTGCTCGGCCTGTCGCCGGGCGGCAACAAGACCCGCAAGCTCGAGTTCCTGGTCGCCGATGCCCTCGCGCAAGGCTGCGACACGCTGATCACCTGTGGTGCGCCGCAGTCCAACCACTGCCGCATCACGCTCGCGGCGGCAGTGAAGGAAGGGCTGCGCTGCCGGTTCGTGATCGAGGAACGCGTGCCCGGCAGCTACCGTGACGACGCCAGCGGCAACCACTTCCTGTTCCGCCTGCTCGGCGTCGAAGCGATCACCGTCGTGCCAGCCGGCACCGACCTGCGCGCGGCGATGCAGCAGCAGGCCGACGACCTCGCGCGCGCCGGCCGCAAGGCCTACCTGATCCCGACCGGCGGCAGCAACGCGCTCGGCGGGCTCGGCTACGTCGCCTGCGCGCAGGAACTGCAGCAGCAGTGCTTCGAACTCGGCGTGCGCTTCGACCACGTCGTCGTCGCGTCGGGCAGTTCGGGCACGCACGGTGGCCTGGTCGCCGGCTTCCTCGGCAACCGCATCGACGTGCCGCTCACGGGCATCGGCGTGAGCCGCGACCCCGACGACCAGGTGCCGATCGTGCACCGCGAGGCCCAAGCGGTGTGCGACCTGCTCGGACTCGGCATCGCCGTGCCGCGCGAAGCGGTGCGCTGCGTCGGCGGCTACTGGCAACCGAAGTACTCGCTGCCGAACGCGCGCATGGTCGAAGCCGTGCAGCTGCTCGCGCGCACCGAGGCGATCCTGCTCGACCCGGTCTACACCGGCAAGGCGATGGCGGGCCTGATCGGACTCGCGCGCGAAGGCACGTGGCGCCGCGAGCAGAACGTGCTGTTCGTGCACACCGGCGGCGCCCCGGCGCTGCACGCCTACGAGAACGTGCTGCTCGCGTGAGGCCCGCAGCACGGCCGAGGTCGGCGACCCTCTGGACTCACGAGCGTTCGGGCCGCAATCTGTGCACGCCGTGATCGTCGGCGCGCAGCACGTCGCTGCGCGCGGCGCACGCAACCACGAACACGAGTACCGGAGGCGACCATGGCCAAGGGCCAACAAGGCAAGAAGGAAACGAAGAAGGAACCCAAGATGACGCTGAAGGAGAAGCGCGCGGCAAAGGCCGCGAAGAAGGCGATGAAGGGCTGATCGCCGCTGCGCGCCCCGGTCACCGGGGCGCGCACCCCGTCCTGCCGCAGGCATCCGCCGCGGCGCGACCCTAGAATCCGGGCGGTGCCATCATGGGCCTGCCCGACGCCCCCGACAGTGCGCATAGCCTCGAGCTGCTCGCTCGGCTGCGGGCCGGCGAGAGCGAGGCGTTCGCGGTGCTCTACCGCCGCCACCGGGACGAACTGCTGCTCGCGGTGCGTGCGGGCATGGGACCGAAGCTGCGCGCGGCGATGCAGAGTGAGGACGTGCTGCAGAGCGTCGCCCGCGAAGCGTTCGAGGTGCTGCGCAAGAACGCCGAGCCGCCGGCGTCTGGGTTCACCGGGCTGCTGCGCCGGCTCGTGCGCCATCGCCTGATCGATCGCGCGCGCGCCCTGCGTCGCCGCGGCGAGCCGACCGCGCTGACCGACACCCTTGCCGAGGGCGTCGTCGCGGCGGGCCCGCCGAGCTACGACGACCCACGCTTCGAGGCGCTCGAACGCGCGCTGTTGTCGCTGCCCGCCGACATGCGGCAGGTCGTGCAGCTCCGCCGCTTCGAAGGACTGTCGAGCCAGGAGACGGCCGCCCGCACCGGCCGCAGCGACGACGCCGTGCGCAAGTTGTTCTCGCGGGCCATGGCGAAGCTCACCCTGCTGGTCGGGGGGCCTGCGTGAACGACGAACGGCTCGAGGAGCTGCTCGCCGAGTTCTGGGCGCGGCGCGATGCCGGCGAGGCGGTCACGCCAAGCACGTTCGCCGCCGAACACCCCGCCGCCGCCGAACGGCTGCGCGCGGCCCTCGACGCGATGCTGGCGACGTCCGGTCTGCTGCCCGACGCCGGGCTGCCGGCGCGCATCGGCCGATGGCAGGTGCGATCGCGCCTGGGTCGCGGCGCCACCGGCGAAGTGTTCGTGGTCGTGGACGAGCGGGGCGCGCCGTTCGCCTTGAAACGGCTGCTACCGCATGCCGCCGCGCTGGCGCGCGCGAACGAACGACTGCACCGCGAGGCCCACGTGCTGCGCGAGCTGCGCCACGGCAACGTCGTCGCGATCGTCGACGTCGGCGACGACCCGGCGAACGGCGCCCCGTTCGTCGTCATGGAGCACGTGGCCGGCGGCACGCTGTCGGCATGGCTCGACCGCGCGCGGCGCGAAGGGCGCGAACGCGCCGCCACGATCCTGACGGGCCCCGGCGACGCCTGGTCACGCATCGCGCGGTTCGTCGGCGCCCTGGCCAACGGGCTGGCCGCCGCGCACGCCGCCGGCGTGCTGCATCGCGACCTCAAGCCCGGCAACGTGCTGCTGCGCGCCGATGGTTCGCCGGTCGTCGTCGACTTCGGTCTCGCCGCCGATGCCGCCGCGGCGACGCTGACCGCGACCGGCGAGGTGCTCGGCACGCCCGCCTACATGGCGCCCGAGCAGGCGCGCGGCGAACCCGCGACCGCCGCGAGCGACGTCTACGGCCTCGGCGCGATCCTCTTCGAGATGCTGACGCTGCAGCCGCCGCGGGCGGGCGACGACCCGCTGCAGGTCCTCAGCGACGCACGCCACCGCCTGCCGCCGACGCCGCGCATGGTCGACCGCACCGTGCCGCGCGAACTCGACCTGATCACGCGCTCGGCGATGGCGTTCCGGCCGCGGCATCGGCCAGGCGACGCCGCCGCCCTGGCGCGCGCCCTCGAACTGATCGCCGCCGGCGGTCGACCGATCGGCCTGACGCTCGGCTGGTCGCAGCAGGTCGCCGAGTTCGCACAGCGCCGTCGCGCGCCATTGCTCGGACTCACGGCCGCAGCAGCGCTCGCGCTCGCTGGCTGGATCGGCCTCGACTGGTACCGCAGCGCCCGCGCCGAGGAACTGCGGCTCGCCCGCATCGCTGCCGCCGAATGCCACCTCGACGGCGACGGCACGGGCCTCGCCGCCGCCGCAGCGACATTGGCCGCGAACGGCGAACTCGCGCTCGCCGCCTGGCTCACCGGAGCCGAACCGCACGGCGAGGACGCGTTCGTCGCGCACCTGCGCGCGGGCGCCGCAGCACTGCCTCGCGATGCGAAAGCAGCCGAGTCGGACTTCGCGGCCGCCGTGGCGATGGCGCCCGACGCGACGATCGCGATCGCGTGGCGGGCGATCGCGGCTGCCGCGGCCGGCACCAACGACGTCGCCGAACGCGAACTGCTGTCGGCGATCCGCCTGCTGCCGGGCAGCGTGCGCCTGCGCGCCGAACTCGGCCGGCTGCTGCGACAACAGCGTCGCGGCGCCGAGGCGATCAGCGCGCTCACCGACGCCGTCGCGTTGCCGCGGGCCACCGCTTCGACGTGGCACGAACTCGCCAAGGCCCACTCGGTGGCGCACAGTTACGACCAGGGGCTCGTCACGATCGATCGCGCGATCGCGCTTGCGGGCTCGCCGACACCGCTCGAGATGATCCGCACCAAGGCGTCGATCCTGAACGGGCGGCGCGACCACGAAGCGGCGTTGCCGTTGTTCCGCCAGGTCGTCGATGCCGCACCGGGCCCCGGTGCCTGGCTCAACTACGGGGCCGTGCTCGACAGCCTGCACCGCTTCGACGAGGCAGCCGCGGCGTACGAAGCAGCCGTCGCGTTGGACCGCCGCCATGTCGAAGCGCTGACGAGCCTCGTCTACCTGCACACTGGCTCCGACGTGGATTGCGGGCAGTGCAGGGCGTGGTTCCAAGCACACCCCGAAACGCTCGACGCCGCGCGCGCCGAGTCGTGCGCGATCGCGCTGCTCGACGCCCGCGACGGGCTGCGGAACCTCGAGCGCATCGCCGGTTACCTGCGCCGCGCCAAGACCGGCGACGCGTTCGTCGCCGCGATCGACGAGCGCCTTCGCAAGGACCTGCCGCCGGCGTCGCTCGGGCTGCTGCTGCGGGCCCGCAAGGTGCTGCGGCCCGACTGATCTGCGCGCGGCGGTCGCGTCCCGAGGGCAAGAGCCGTCGGACTTCTGGCTGCTCGTCACCGTGCGCGTAGGCTCTCGCCACCGCATGCCAACTGCGAACCTGCCCGCAGACCACCCGCTCGCCTGCCCGAGTTCCTTGCCGTTCCTCGCGCCGCCGTTCGACCGGCTGCGCGACGAACACTGGCGACCCGCCTTCGCCGAAGGCATGCGTTGCCACGCCACCGAAGTGCGGGCGATCGCCGACGCGGCCGAGCCGCCGACGTTCGCGAACACCATCGAGGCGCTCGAGCGCGCGGGCCAGCTGCTGACCCGCGTCGGCAAGGCGTTCTTCCACCTGACCGAGGCGGCGACGACGCCGGCGATCCAGGCGATCCAGGCCGAAGTCGCGCCGCAACTCGCCGCGCACCACGATGCGATCTGGCTCGATGCGCCGCTGTTCGCGCGCGTCGCTGCGGTGTTCGCCGCGCGCGACGATCTCGCTGATCCGGAGCGGCGGCGGCTGGTCGAGCGGTACCACCTCGCGTTCGTGCGCAACGGCGCCCAGCTCGCGCCGGCGGCCCAGGCGCGACTGCGCGCGATCAACGCCGAATGCAGCACGCTGCAGACGACGTTCCAGGAACGGCTGCTCGCCGACACCGCGGCGTCGGCGGTCGTCGTCGACGACGTGCGCCGGCTCGCCGGGCTCGACGACGGCGCGATCGCTGCGGCCGCCGCGGCGGCGGGCCAGCCCGGCCGCTGGCGACTCGACCTGCAGCTGCCGAGTTCGCAGTCGGCACTGGCTGCGCTGCAGGACGCCGGCACGCGCGCCGCGCTGCACGCCGCGTCGCTGGCGCGATGCTCGCGCGGCAACGACCACGACACGCGCGCCGTGGTCGCGCGGCTCGCGGCCCTGCGTGCCGAGCGCGCCGGCCTGTTCGGCTGCGCCAGCCATGCCGAGCACGTGCTCGCGGACCAGATGGCGGGCTCGGTCGCCGCGGTCGAACGGCTGCTCGCCGATCTCACGCCGGCGATCGTCACGAAGGCAAACGCCGAGGCGGCCGAGCTGCAGGCCTGGCTCGACACGCACCGGCCGGGAACCCGGCTGCGCGCCGCCGACTGGGCGTGGGTCGCCGACCAGGTCCGGCGCAGCAAGCACGGCATCGACGACGCCGAGGTGCGGCAGCACTTCGAGTTCGGATCGGTGCTGACGCGCGGCGTGTTCGCGATGGCGCGCGCGCTCTACGGCATCGAACTGCGCCAACGCCACGACCTCCCGGTGTGGCACCCCGACGTGCGCGTGTTCGACGTGCTCGAACGTTCGGGCGAACCGCTCGGGCTGTTCTACCTCGACTGCTTCGCGCGGCCGGGCAAGCGCGGCGGCGCCTGGATGAGCGACTTCGTCGACCAGAGCGAACTGCTCGGGCAGCGGCCGGTCGTCGTCAACGTGCTGAACATCGTCAAGGCCGGCCGCGGCCAGCCGACGCTGCTCGGCTTCGACGAAGTGACGACGCTGTTCCACGAGTTCGGCCACGCCGTGCACGGCCTGTTCAGCCGCGTGCGCCATCCGCTGCTGTCGGGCACTGCGGTGCCGCGCGACTTCGTCGAGTTCCCGTCGCAGTTCCACGAGGACTTCGCGTTCGAGCCGGCCCTGCTCGCGGAGTACGCGCGGCACGCGGTCACCGGTGCGGTGCTGCCGACTTCGACCATCACGGCGCTACGGGCCGCGCGGCGCTTCGGCCAGGGGTTCGCCTCGCTCGAGTACATCGCGGCGGCCTGGCTCGACCTCGAGTGGCACTCGCTGGCGCCGGGCACGACAGTCGCCGACGTCGTGGCGTTCGAACGCGACGCCTTGCGTGCGCGCGGAGTTGCCCACGAGCTGGTGCCGCCGCGCTACCGCAGCGCCTATTTCGCGCACGTCTGGCCCGGCGGCTATGGCGCGGGCTACTACGCCTACCTCTGGAGCGAGGCGCTCGCCGCCGACGCGTTCGCCACCTGCGCGACGAACGGCGGCATGACCGCCGGCAACGGCGCCCGTTTCCGCGAGCACGTGCTGTCGCGCGGCATGACGCGCGAGCCGGCCGCGATGTTCGCCGCGTTCTGCGGCCGGCCGCTGGACCCGCGGGCGCTGCTCGCGCGCCGCGGGCTCGCCGTCACTGGCCGATCGTGATCGCGACCGGGTTGGTCGCGCCGAGCACGGCCGTGGTCGACAAGAACACCACCTGCGTCGTCGCCGTGATCGCCGACGCGAAGCCCGGGTTGGGCACCACCAGCGATGCCGAGCCGGCGGCGTCGAACGGCACGAGCACCTGGATCGGGTTGCCGTTCAGCACGGCAGGCGCGAGCCACAACAACTGCTCGTAGCCGGGCACGCTGGCGGCGACCGGTCCCGGCCCGTGGCCGAGCGTGAACGCGATGACACCGAGACCGAGGCTCGGCCCTTTCGTCGCAGCGATCGTGAACGGACCGGTGGGGATCACCGCACCGCCGCTGACGTGCAGCGACGCCGGGGCCGCAGTGACCGTGCGCAATCGGGTCGTGCTCCAGTAGTCCGACTCGAAGACGACCAGGCGCCCGTTGGTCGGCTGGAACGGCTCGAACTGACCCTGCTGCGAGCCCGGCACGAACTGCAGCGTCGCCGGGAACGTGGGCGCATTCGTGTAGTCGACGACCGCCGGGACGAGCGTCGGCATGGTGTCCACGTCGCTGATCTCGCTGACGCGCGCGTTCATCCAGTCGACGAACAGCAGATCGCCGTCGTCGTCGATGGCGAAGTCGCTCGCCGCATCGAGGGCGGTGCAAACCACCTGCGCGTCGGCGATGCCGAGCACCGTCTGGTTGGCGATCGCGTCGTCGATGTCCACACGCAGGAACCGCAGGATCTCCACGGCCCCGGGCGGGGCCGGGAACGACGGGGATGCGGTCGCATACAGGACGTCGCCGTTCGGTGCGATCACGACCGGGCCCGAGGCGCCCGGCAGCGTCGCGATGGTCTGGGTGCCGCCGGTGGCGAGATCGAGGACGACGAGGTCGTTCTGCGCGACAGCGAAGCCGCCGGCGCGAGCCGACACGAGCACGCTCGTCGCCGTCAGCATCACCGCGTCGTAGTTGAACGGCACGGCAGCCAGCGGCAATGCCGGCGACGGGCCCTGCAGCGGCACGAGCCACACGCGGTCGTTGGCGCCATTCGGGCCGAAGCCCGTGTGCCCGAACAGCACGTGCGCGGCGTCGGTCTGCAGCAGGAACGAACCGAACACGGTGCCACTCAGCGTCAGCAGGTTCTGCGACGGCTGGCCCGGTGGCGTCAGCAGGACGCTGCCGGTGTCGAACGTCACGACGCCGGCGGCGGTGTGCAGCGCCAGGCTCGTGGCCGCGGTCACACGCGCCGTGGTGGCGGCGAGTCCTTCGGGCACCTGCTGCGCCGCGATCGGCGCCAGGGCGGCGAGCAGCGCCGCGGCGAAGGACGAACGGAAGAAGGGGGTGCGGGGCGCAAGGGCGCGCCGCCCGAGAGCGGTCGGAACAGACATTCGGTCTCCAGTCGGCGTGTAGCGCGCCGCGCGGAGGATCGGAGCGGCCCGCGAGGGCCGGCCGGGCGCAGGTGTTCTGGCTTCCGGATCGACCTACTGGTCCGCCTTCCCGGGGATCCGACACGGACCACCAGTGGCTGTTGGACGTTCGTACCCGGTGACAGCTGCGGGACAGCGCCGGTGTTGCACCGGACTTCCCTGCGACAGGCGCGCGCAGCATGTGCAGCCACCGCGGCGTGGTCAAGCTTCGCGTTAGCCGCGGGCACGCGCCGTAGAGTGCGCCGCATGCCGCGTTCGTGGCTTCTGCTCGCCGTCGCCCTGCACCTCGCACTCGCCGGCGCCTACGCGTGGCGCACGCCGAGCTTCGAGGGCCCCGACGAGAACAGCCACTACGAGTACGCCTGGCACCTCGCCAACGCCAAGAAGCTGCCGCTCGCGCGGCAGCTCGCCGCGGCGCGTGGCCTGCCGCAGACCGAGCAGGTCGGCCTCGCCCACCATCCACCGCTGTACTACGCGCTGCTGGCACTCCCGCTGCTCGCGACCGGCACCGACGACACCGTGTTCGGCCCGCTGGGCAATCCGGCGTTCGGCGACGCGACGCAACCGTCGCAGCACCTGAAGTTCCGCCACGCCGTCGGCCCGCCCGCCGTGCTGCTGCTGCTGCGCAGCGTTTCCGTGGCGCTCGGCGCGCTGTCGCTCGTGCTGCTCCACCGGCTCGCCCGGATCTGCTGCCCGACCATGCCGCGCGTCGCCGACCTCGCGGCGCTGCTGACCGCGTGCCTGCCGATGTGGTCGTTCCTGCATGGCGTGCTCAACAACGACGTGCTGGCGATCACCGTCACGACCGCGGCCGTGCTGGCGATCGTGACGATGCTGCGTGCCGAACGCGTGCGGCGCGGGCATGGCGTCGTGATCGGTGCCCTGCTCGCTGGCGCGCTGCTCACCAAGCTGACGACGTTGTTCCTGCTGCCGCTCGCCGCCCTCGCGTTCGTCGTGCGTGCACGCCGCGACGGCGACGGCCGCCGCGCGTGCGCAGTCGCCGCCGCGATCTCGGCGCTGGTCCTGGCCGCGCTCGCCGGCTGGTGGTTCGTGCGCAACGGCATGCTCTACGGCGACCTGCTGGCAACGAGCGCGCACGACGCGGCGTTCGCGCCGATCCCGCCCGAACATCGATGGACGTGGTTCACCAGCGGCTTCCTGCCGACGATCGGGCCGGCGTTGTTCGGCCGCTTCGGCTGGTTCAGCCTGCCGGCGCCGTCGGCACTGGTGTGGACCGGGACATCCGTCGCCGCGCTGGCGCTGGCCGGGCTCGCGCGCTGGCGCATGGATCGCGAACGTCCGCCGCTGCACGAGTCCTGGCTGCTGGCGCTCGCGCTGCTGCTCGTGTTCGCCGGCACCGCGACCTTCAACTGGAAGTCGCCGCAACCCCAGGCGCGCCTGCTGCTGCCGGCCGCAGCGCCCGCGGCGATCCTGCTCGCGGTGGGCCTGCTGCGACTCACCAACGGTCTCGCATGGCGGCGCGCGTTCGCCGCGCTGCCGCCGCTCGCGGCGATCGCCGTGTTCGTCGGCTGGTTCGCGCCGGCGTTCGCGATCGAGCTGGCGCCCGCCCCACCGTCGCATCGCTCCCTCGTCGGCGGCATCGTCGCTCCGGCCACCACGCCGCACCTGCGGTGGCGCGACGCCGGCGGCGGGGTGCTGCGCACGCCGCCGACGCTGCACTGGGACGACCCGGACGCGCCGCCGGGCGTGCGCTACTCGCTCTACGCCTTCGATGCCGCGGGCCGCGTGCACCTCGCCACGCACGAGTGGACCGGCGGCACCTGGGCGATCACCGGCGACACGTTCACGCTGCCCGAGGGTGGCTTTGCGTTCCTGCCGCGCGGCGTCGACCTGTTCCTGCGGCTGCGCCGCGTGCCGACGACGACGGCCGAAGATCCCGCACGGCTGCCGACGAGCCCGCCGTGGCCACTGCGCGTCGAGTGACCGTCAGTCCGCCGGCACGACAGCGCCAAGACCGGGCGGCCCCAGCGCAGCGTGCGAGATGGGCGTCACCATGGCGTCGATCCACAGCGTGTCGAATGCACCGACCTCGGACGGCACCGCCAGCGTCATCGCCTGCAGCCCGACGCTCTGGCGCCACTGCGTGGGATCGGGTCGCAGCGGCATCGCCGTCAGCGCTTCGCCGCGCACTTCGCCGTCGCGCACGAACCGGCAGCGGTAACGATGGAAGCCGGCGAACGCCTGCAGCCGGATCGACGTCGCCGTGCGCGGCCCCTCCCAACGGATCGCGACGCCGCCCTCGTAGACGAGGTGCACACGCGGTTCGTCGAACCAGTACGCGCCCAGCGGCAACTCCGGCGGCAGTTCGTTCGCCGGGATGGTCACGCGCGGCGGTGAGTAGTAGTGCTCGGCCACGAACGCGCGCAGGCCGTCGTCGCACGCGCCGGACGCGAGCTTCCAGACCGAGGACCAACGTTCCGCCGAGAACACCGGCGCACGCGTGACCGCCCGCAGTTCTTCCCAGTAGGCGCGCAGCCCCGGATGCAGGATGCGGTTCTCGCCGCTGGCGAGCGATTCGAAGTAGCCCTCCGGAACCCGGCGCAGCACGTGGCCGATGCGCCAGCGGCGGGGATTGAGCGCCGGCAGGCGCGCGAGCAGCGGATCGCACAACAACGCGTCGATCACGTGACCGCGTGGTCCCGCTCCGAAGCCCGGAGCACCGACGGCGCCGCTGACCAGGAACCAAGCCGGCCCACCGTCTGGACGGACGAGTTGGTCGAGCAAGCCGAACTGCGGCGGCTGGCGACGTTCGGCGAACAACCCGTAGACAGGGAAGTAGGCGCGACGTTCGTCCACGATCCCGTGCTGGGCGTGGATCTGCTCCTCGCTCGGCGCGACGTCGCTCGCTGGCGAGCGCAACCAGTCGGGCACGCCACGCAGCGATGCGCCCACCACCGCCGCCGCCAACACCATGCCCGCGACCCACGTCGCACGCGCAGCCAGCCACGGCGCCAGCACCGACATGGCGATCACGAACGGCGGCACCAGGAAGCGCCCGGCCATGAAGTCGCCGCCGACCTTGACCACGTAGCCGACGTACAGGAGCGCGCCGAACGCGAGCCAACGCGTGCGCTCCTGCCGCAGGCCGAGCAGCAGCCCGACGCCGATCGTCGGCAGCAGCAACGGGTCGTCGCCCGCCGCGAACGCGAGGTAGCGCAGGCCCTGGCGCGCGAGATCCCAGGCCGGGATGCCGACGGCGATCGCCTTGCTGTGCGCGACCACCGGCAGCGGGCTGCCGAAGTACATCGTCGCGAACAGGAGCCACAGCAGCAGCGGCAGCGACGCCAGCGCGGCGATGCGCAGGCGGCTGGCGAACGGCGCGCCGCGCAGACTGGCGAGGACGGCCGGCGCCACGAGCACGGCGAGGTCGACCCGCGTCAGCACGAGCAGCGACGCCAGCAACACCAGCCGGCCGAAGCGCGGCTGCTCCCGCCCTGCCATCACGGTGCGGGCGAAGAGGACCAGCAACAGGCCGGACAACGGCGTCTCCAACCCCGAGGTCGAGTAGTCGCCGAACGCGCGGGCGTTCGCCAACAGCACGGTCACCGCGAGCATCGCCACCGCTGTTCCGGCAGCGCGCAGCAGCAGCAGCACGGTGACCGTCGACAACGCGAGTCCGATCGCGATCGTGGTGAAGTACGACTCGCCGCTGATCCAGCGGCCCGCCGCGAGCACGAACGTCCACGCCGGGTGCGTGTTGATCAGCACGCGGTCGGCGGCGTTCCAGCGCATGCCGTCGCCGCGCACCAGGTTCTCGACCGTGCGCAGCGTGATGCACGCGTCGTCACCGATCCACGCGAGGCGAAGCGCGACCGCCAGCAGCAGCAGCGAGCAGCCTGCGAACAGCAGCGCGCGAGCGAGCTTCACTCGGCGAAGATCCGGACGAGGAACCGCCCGGCCGAATCGGCGCAGCCGCGGTACATGCCGTCGCTGTTGAACGGCATCGCGATCGCCCCCATGCGGTCGACGGCGATCAAGCCGCCGTCGTCGGGCTGCAGCACGCGGAACACCAACGCGTTCGCCGCCTCGTCGAGCGTCTGGCGGCCGAACTCGATCCGCGCCGACAGCGCCCGGGCGACACCGTGGCGGATGAACTGCTCGCCGGTGCCCGTGCAGCTCACGGCGACGAAGCGGTCGGCGTAGTTGCCAGCACCGATCAACGGCGTGTCGCCGACGCGGCCGAGCCGCTTGCCGGTCATGCCGCCGGTGCTGGTCGNNCGGAGCCGGCCTTGCGCGTCGAGCGCGACGCAGCCGACCGTGCCGTAGTCGTGCTGCGGCGACGACGGCCGGACCAAGGCGCCGGTGCGCGCGCGTTCCTCCAGCACCTGCTCGAGCGCCCGGCGTCGCGCGTCGGTGTCGAACCAGTCGTTCTTCACGCGCTCGACCTGTTGGCCGTCGGCGAACTTCTCGGCTCCGTCCCCGGCCAGCAGCACGTGGCGGGTCTTCTCCATCACCAGGCGAGCCAGCACGATCGGGTTTTTCACGGTGCGCACACCAGCGACCGCGCCGCAGCGCAGCGTCGACCCGTCCATGATCGAGGCATCGAGCTCGTGCTCGCCCTTCTCGGTGAAAACCGCGCCCTTGCCGGCATTGAACCGCGGATCGTCCTCGAGGATGCGCACGACCGCCTCGCAGACGTCGAGCGCAGACGCGCCCCGCTGCAGGCGGTCCTTGCCGTAGCTCAGCGCCGCCGCGAGCGCATCCTCGTAGTCCTTGCGCACGGCCGCCGGCTGGTCCTTGGCGATCGTGCCCGCACCACCGTGGATCGCGATCGCCCAGGTCAGTGGCTGCGGCGGCGCACTGCGGCATGACGCGAGAGCGAGGAACAGGACGCAGGCGGCGAGCAGTCTTGGCAGCGGCACGGGACCTCCGAGGCGCGGCAGTCTAGCGACGCGGGGGCGCCGCCGAAGCACCGCGTCGAAGGCGGCGCCGCGTCGCACCGCTGACCGCCACTACCGTGCGTTACTTCCTCGCTGGGAGAACCGCAGGCCCTGACTGGATTGCCTGGGGCGTCATCAGCAGGACGAGCCACGCACCATCAGGCTTGCGCGCCGCCATCAACGCCGTCGTCCCGTTCGCCAGTTCGACCGTCATGTCGCCGCGGCACCCGACGACCCGCGGCGCTTTCACGATCACCTCTTGCTTGGTGCCCGGCACCGTTGTCGTGCGCTCCGGGATCGGTTGCTCGACAACCTGGTCCACGAGGTCCAACTGCACGCCAAGCACCCCGGCACGAATCTCCGCGCAGACGGCTTCCACGTCGTGGCCATCGAACACCCCGTCGATGATCGGGGTGGCGATCAAGGCCCCGTCGGCCACCGAGAGCTCGAAGTCACGCACGAACGTCACGTCCTTGCCGATCCTCAGCTTCGCGCGATGCAGGCCGGGAACCACGATCTGCGGAAACTGGGTGAACTTGACCTTCTCCTGCTTCAGCGACTTCCGCAGCGCGGCGACGGTGTCCGGCACGAGCACCGCGGTTCGCTGGTTCGTGAAGCCCGACACGGCGAGGGTCTTCGACAGCGAGGGCGCCACGTGCTGGTCGAAGACTGCGGCGGGAACGTCGCACAGCAGGACGTCGACCATGAACTGCTGATCCGGGTTCTCACGCGCGCGGGCGAGGATCCGTTCGGCGGCAGCGATCTGGACGGGTGTGCCGAGCAGGACCAGGTGGCGATCGCCAAGCGACTGCAAGTCGGCCCCGGTCTCGGTGCTCGGGATGGCGAACGCTCGCAGGAATTGCGCCAGGCGACCCAGATCGGCTGCCCGGCTCTCGGCGAAACGCCCAGGGTCCTGCTGCGGCGCGCCTTCGACGACCCGGGCCGGCAGCAGGTCGCCGACGTCGACCACGGCGATCTGGCGCTCGTCGCCGCCAGCTAGCGGCATTCGTTGCGCCGGTAGCGCGGCGAGCAGGGCGAACGCAGCAACAGCCAGTCGACATCTCATGGTGCGCTCCACTGCGAGAAGACTTCGAGGCGACCTGCGGGGTGCACGTGCATGACGGCGCGGGCACGCACGATGGTCGTCGCCCCGAGCGTCGACTGGATCGGCTGCAGCGAAGCCGCGATCACGACCCCGGGCGGACCCGTGGCTGGCGCGACCGGCGCCGGCAGGCCGGGGCGCAGGACGAGCAATCCCAGAGCCGCGATGCCGGCGAGCACCGGCCACAGTGTGCGCCGTTCGCCGCGCGCAGGGCGATGGCCCGGCGCCACGACCGGGAGCGCAGCAAGGCGCTCCTGCTGCACCGCGAACGCCGCCAGGTGCTCGGGGTGCGCGGCGAGATGGTCGATGCACTCGGAATCGGTGAGCGGATCGACGCGCGCGTCGAGCAGTTCGTTCATCCGGTCCTCGAACTCACTCGGCGTCATCGTGATCCTCCCGATGCCGCGCGAGGCGCGCGCGCGCACGGTGCAAGTGCGACTTCACGGTGTTCAGCGGCAGGCCGTGGCGCTCGGCGAGATCGCGCAGCGAGAGCCCTTGAGAATGGAAGCCGACCAGGAGGTCGCGCTCGAGCCGTGGCAGATGACGAAGGCATCGCTCCACTTCCTCGCGCACCTCGATCGCTGACGACTCGAAGGGTGCGGCTGGCTCCACGTCGGCTTCCCGCAGGACACTCCGTTCCCGTCGCCGGCGGTGATCGCACAGCGTGTGCAACGCCGCCCGCACCAACCATCCCTCGCCATTCCGGCGGTCGTCGAAGCTGGCACGCAGCCGCCAGACCTTGGCCAGCGTCTCCTGCACGACGTCCTCCGCATCCGGCCCGCACAGCCGCCGCAGCATCGCGACGAGCCTCGGTCGCTGATCCTGCAGCAGACGGGCGAGTGCAGCATCGTCGTTGCATGGTGGCACGGTGCGACTGGCCATCGACGGTGTTCATACTGGTACCAACCCGCGGAAGTTGCGCGGACTCGCCGGCTGGGCCTCACCCGGCCGCCTTGCCCGCCACCCTTGGGCCCCTAGGATCCGCCGCCGCATGGGTCGTCTCGGAATCGCAGTCCCGTCGACCAGACCAACTTCACGATCGTCGCGCTCTCGCGGCGCACGAACGGCCTGCGCCTCGGCGTCTGGCGCTTCGTCGGCAAGAACTGGATCGCGGTCAGCGGCCGCGACATCCCGATGGACACGTGGCGGCTCGACGCCTGGCATCCACTCGTCGTCGAATCGTCGGAGGCCGGCGGCGTCGTGGCACGCTGCGGCGACGTCGAGGTGAAGGTGGCGCGGTCGATGCTCGGCAAGGCGACGGGGCTGTTCGGGCTCTACGCCGACAATGGGCGCAGTGAGGCGGTGAACGTGGAACTGCGTGCGTTCCAGCCCGGGAAATGAGGCCGTCGCCGCCGCGAGCGGCGCGCCTACGTGCCCCGATGCAGTCGAAGCCTCGGCAGCCCCTGCCGAACCCGCGCGCCGGTCGCTAGCATCTTCGCCCCCGATCCTGGCACGGCCCGCCCACACTCCGGACACTCCGACTCGAACCTCGTGACCGACACCCGCCTGATCCGGAACTTCAGCATCATCGCCCACGTCGACCACGGCAAGTCGACGCTGGCCGACCGCCTCGTTGAGCTGACCGGCACCGTCGAGAAGCGGCAGATGAAGGACCAGCTGCTCGACGACATGGAGCTCGAGCGCGAACGCGGCATCACGATCAAGGCCCGCGCCGTGGCGATGAACTACCGCGCGCAGGACGGCAAGACCTACCAGCTCAACCTGATCGACACACCGGGCCACGTCGACTTCAACTACGAGGTGCTCAAGTCGCTGCAGGCGTGCGAAGGGGCGCTGCTGCTGGTCGACGCTTCGCAGGGCGTCGAGGCGCAGACCGTCGTCAACGCGCACCTCGCCGAGCAGGCGAAGCTGACGGTGCTGCCCGTGCTCAACAAGATGGACCTGCCGCACGCGCGCCCGGTCCAGGTCGCGACCGAGATCGAGGACGCGATCTGCATCCCGGCCGAGGACGCGATCCCGATCTCCGCCAAGACCGGCCAGAACTGCGAGCAGGTGCTCGAAGCGATCGTGCAGAAGATCCCGCACCCGACCGGGGATCCGAAGGGCAACCTGCAGGCGCTGATCTTCGACGCCGTCTACAACGACTACCGCGGCGTCGTCGTCTACGTGCGCGTGTTCCACGGCACGGTGAAGAAGACCGAGATCATCCGGATGATGGGAACGCTGTCCCAGCACGAGGTCATGGAGGTCGGCAAGCTCAAGCCCGACATGCAGGCCGTCGACGAGCTGCACGCGGGCGAGGTCGGCTACGTCATCGCCAACATCAAGAAGCTGCAGGACGTCGTGATCGGCGACACGATCACGCACCAGGACGAGAAGCTGCGCAACGTGGCGCTGCCGGGTTTCCGCCAGCCCAAGCCGATGGTGTTCTGCGGCTTCTATCCGACGGTGCCGAGCGAGTACGAGAACCTGCGCAAGGCGCTCGAGAAGCTGCGTCTCAACGACAGCTCGTTCACGTTCGAGCCGGAGACCAGCGACGCGCTCGGCTTCGGCTTCCGCTGNNGGCTTCCTCGGCCTGCTGCACATGGAAGTGATCCAGCAGCGGCTCGAGCGCGAGGAGGACATGGACCTCGTGCAGACCGCGCCGACCGTGCGCTACCGCGTCAAGATGACGAGCGGCGAGATCAAGGAAGTGCGCTCGCCCAGCGAACTGCCCGACGGCTCGATGATCGAGGAATACCAGGAGCCGATCACGCACGTGAACGTGGTCGTGCCGGCCGAGTACATCGGCGCGGTGATGAAGATCTGCACCGATCGCCGCGGCGAGTACGTGAAGACCGACTACTACGGCCGCGAGCGCGTGATGATCGGCTTCAAGATCCCGTTCGCCGAGATCATCTTCGACTTCCACGACCATCTGAAGTCGCTGACTCGCGGCTACGGCACGATGGACTACGAGGTCGAGGGCTTCGAGGCGAGCAACCTGGTCAAGGTGCGCATCCTGGTCGCCGGCGACGAGGTCGACGCCTTGTCGTTCCTCTGCCACAAGGACAACTGCGAGGGCCGTGCGCGCAAGATCCTGAAGCAACTGCGCAAGGAGATCCCGCGGCACCAGTTCGAGGTCGCGCTGCAGGCCGCGATCGGCGGCAAGATCATCGCCCGCGAGTCGATCGCGCCGATGCGCAAGGACGTGACCGCGAAGTGCTACGGCGGCGACATCTCNNGAAGGAAGGCAAGAAGCGCATGCGCATGGTCGGCAGCGTCGAGATCCCGCAGGAGGCGTTCCTGTCGGTGCTGCGCACCAGCGACGAGGAGTGATCCCCACGGATCGCAGCGCCCGCGCTGCGGTTCAAGTGCCGGCGAGCGCGAAGCGGAACGGCTGCTCGAGCGAGCCCGGTCCGCGGGCGAAGCGCCAGCGCCGGGCCGCTGCGAGGGCGGCAGCGTCGAGCAGCGCGCTGCCACTGCTGCTCGCGACCGTGCACGCGATCGCGGCGCCCGCGGCGTCGACGTCGATGCGCACGATTACCGTGCCTTCGATGCGGCGCCGGCGGGCGGCGTCGGGGTAGGCCGGCGGCGGGTTGTGCCCGGGCAGCACCACCGGCACCTCGGCCTGCGCGACCGCGGCCGGCGCCGTCGACGGCGTCGGCCTGGGTGGCGGCTCGGCGGGCGCGCTCGTCATCGGTGAGGGTACGGGCTCGGCGACGATGCGCGGGTTGCTCCGCAGCGGCGGCGGGCGGCGCGGCGGCAGCGTTTCGACCAGCACGGTCTGCGGTGGCGCGATCTCTTCGAACGACGGCTCGGGCGTCTCGATCGGCAGCAGTTCGACGGGCTCGACCTCGCACTCCGGAACTTGGATCACCGGCCGTAGCGGGTCCGGTGGCGGGGCTTCGAGCTGCATGCGTGACGGCAGCAGCGCCGGCCGTTCGATGCGGCGCGGCCGCATCCCATCACCGCCGATCGCCCATGCGAGCGCGGCGACGATCGCCGCGTGCAACGCGCAGGACAGCAGCAGCAGGCGCAGCGGCATCGCGGTAGTGGGCACGTCGCGGCTGCGCAAAGCACATGCCCCGACGCAGGCTGGGCGCCGATCGCCGTCGGCGCGTGTCACGCGCGGGTGTCGCGTGGTCGCTGCGTAACGCCGTGTCGCAGGCAGATGACATCCCGCCGCGAGAACGCGTCGCCGAGCGAAGGCACATACGTTGCTTCCCTGGCGAACGCCGAGCGCGCTTCCCCTCGCACGCCGGCCATCCCGCCGCATGCATCGTCCTCGCCATCCGTCAGCGCCGCGCGTGCGCGGGTTCGCGTCTCGCTCGCTCGTCGCCGTCGCTGCGGCCCTCGCCGCCGGTTCGCTGCCGCTGCTCGCGCAGCAGGGCGCGCCACCGGCACCGCAGGATCCACCGCCAGCGAAGCCGCCGGCGCATCACGCCGAACGCCTGCCCGAGGTGCTGATCACCGAGACCGCCGCCGAAGCCGAACGGCGCTGGTCCGAGGTGCCGATGGAGAACCCCGGCGCGCGCACGCTGATCGGCCCGCGCGAAGTCCGGCAGGCCGGCGTGATGAACGTGCCGGAGCTGCTGCGCCGTTCGCCCGGCGTCGTGATCCAGGAGGAGACCGGCAGCGACTCACTGCCGAACATCGCGATGCGCGGCGTCACCAACGGCGCCGAGGGCGCGTGGCGCTCGATCAACCTCGGCATGTACGCGGACGGCATCCCGCTCGCACCCGCGCCGTACGGCGGCCCCGGCAACTCGCTGTTCCCGTTCTCGCTCGAACGCGTCTACGCGGTCGACATCCAGCGCGGCGGCGGCGCAGTGCGCTACGGCCCGAACAACGTCTCGGGCGTGATCAACTTCCTCACGCAGCCGATCCCCGGCACGCCGACCTGGATCGGTCGCGTGCGCTACGACACGTTCGACAACCAGTCGTACTACAGCGCGGTCGGCAGCACGACCGGGCCGTTCGGCGTGTTGCTCGAAACGGTGTTCAAGCAAGGCGACACGTTCCGCGACGGCGGCGATTACACGCAGCAGAACTACGCGCTGAAGACCAGCTACCGCTTCTCCGACCGCGTCAAGCTGCTCGGCCAGATCGAGCACTTCGACGACGACAGCAAGCTCGCCGACGGCCTCACGCTCGATCAGTACAACACGAATCCCGAGGTCACGCTGTCGCCGCAGAACCGCCACTCCGGCCAGCAGGATCGCGTCAACCTGAAGCTCGAGTGGGACGTCACCGACGACACGTTGTTCGAGCTGATCACCTACGGCTACGACGGCGAACGATCGTTCTACCTCGGCAGCCCGACCTTCTACGGCGCCACCAACAACCTCCAGTACATCCAGACCACGCCGCGGCCGATGCGCACGGTCGCCGTGCAGCCGCAGCTCACGCACGCCTATCGCCTCGGCGGCGCCGACGCCGAACTGCACGTCGGCATGCGCTACCTGCAGGAGGACATCGTGCGCACCGTGTCGCGCTACCTGACCAACGGTACCGTGCAGCTGCGGCGCACCGAGGAGCAGTACGACTACTACACGGCGTCAGCGTGGGTCGAGAACCGCATCGAGTTCGACGGCTGGACGATCACGCCGGGCGTGCGCTTCGAGTGGGTCGAGATCGACGCCAGGAACCGCATCAACGGGCTCGGCGTCACCCGCGACTTCACCGAGGTGCTGCCGGGTCTCGGCATCAGCAAGCTGCTGACCGCACAGTGGTCGCTCTACGGCGGCGTGCAAAGCACGTTCGCGGCCCCGCAGGCGCCACAGATCTCGATCACCACCAACCCGCAGGACGTCAGCGCGCAGTACGCGTGGGTCTACGAACTCGGCTCACGCACACGCAGCCAGGACGGCCTGTTCGGCGCCGACGTCGTGCTCTACCACATCGACTACCGCGATCGGCTGATCCAGGACCCGAACCAGTTCGACGTGTTCGTCAACGGTGGCAACTCGCGCCATCGCGGCGTCGAACTGCGCCTCGACAGCGACCTGACCGCGGCCGGCCTGGCCGGCGTGTCGCTCTGGAGTTCGACCGCGTGGAACGACTCCAAGTTCACCAACGGCGCGTTCGACGGCAACCGCTTCGCCGGCACCAGCAAGTGGACCGCGGCGTGGGGCGCGCGCTATCGCCACGAACGCTCCGGGCTGTGGATCGGCTTCGACGGCGCCTACGTCGGCCCCGCGTTCACCGACGCGCTCAACACGCGCAACATCCCCGCCGACGGCACGCGCGGCCTGCGGCCTTCGTACCGGCTGTGGAACGTGGGAGCTGGCTGGGAGCAGAGCGTCTGCGAGCACACCGACGTCTCGGTGTCGATCGGCGGCAGGAACGTGCTCGACGAGGAGTACTTCGAGCCGCGCACCGCGCGCGGCATCTTCCCCGGCGCGCCCGCCAGCATGGTGTTCGCGCTCGGCGTCACGCACCGCTTCTGAGGGCACCGATGAACCTGCTGCACGGCCTGTACCCGTTCGCCCTCGCGGGCATCGTCGTGGCGCAAGGCGACGCGTCGCCGACCCGCGAGTTCGAGATCCGCAGCGACCGCGCCTTCCTCGGTGGCCACGAGGTCGACCTGTGGGGAGTGCGCTGCGGCAACGCGCTCTACAGCCAGGCGGTGACCGAACGCCACGTGCGCGCACTCGACACCTGGGCCGCGCACGGCGTCAACGCGATCCTCGTCTACGTACAGGGCAGCCACGGCGGCTGGCCGAAGGAGGACGCCGGGCTGAACGGCTTCGCGCGCGACGGCTCGCTGAAGAAGGACGTCGCCGCGCGCCTCGAGTGGCTGATTCGCGAGGCCGACCAGCGCGGCATGGTCGTCTGCGTCGGCGTGTTGTCGCCGCGCAAGGACCAGGCGCTCGAGGGCGACGCCGCGGTGCAGCGCGCGATCCAGGAAACCGCGCGCTTCCTGCAGCAGCGCGGGCTGCGCAACACGTTCGCCGATCTGATGCACGAGTACGACCACACCGAGCGCGCCGACCAGCCGCTGCTGCGCGAGCCCGACGGCGCCAAGAAGAAGGCGAGGCTCACGCAGTGGTGGCAGGAGGCATGCACCGGCATCGAGGTCGGCGTCTGTCCGTACGAGAAGTCGAAGACGACCGACCGCTACCCCGGCATGGACGTGCGGATCGTGCAGAAGAGCATGCCGATCCCGACAGCGGGCTACGTCGTCAACGTCGAGATGCAGAAGCAGGACGTCTACGAGAACGACGGGGTGTTCACGCCGGGCCAGCTCGACGCGATGTACGAGGACTTCGAGCGATACCGGCAGGCGCCGAACGCGGCACTCTTCTTCCACGCCGCGTTCGTGCAGGGCATCGGCAACGCGAGCGGGACGGCGCCGCACGCGGAGCTCGGCGGCATGGGCACCAGCGCCAGCGACCGCGGCGTGCGGTTCTTCTACGAATGGGTGCGGGAGCACGTCGGCGTCTGGCAGTACCCGCAGCACGTGCCGTTCGTCGCGGCGCCGGCTGGCGCCACGCCAGCACCGACGCGCGAGTTCGAAGTGCGTGACGGCGAACCGTTCCTCGGCGGCGAACGCGTCAAGCTGTGGGGTCTGCGCAGCAACAACTCGCTCGCCAGTGCCGCGACGGCGCAGCGGCTCGTCGCCAACCTCGACAACCTCGTCGCGCACGGCATCAACTTCGTCAGCGTGTCGCTGCAGGGCACCAACGGCGGGTTCCCCGACGTCGACGCGGGTCCGAACGCGTTCACCTCCGACGGCAAGTTGATCCCGGCGTTCGCGCGCCGCCTCGAGTACGTCGTGCGCGAGGCCGACCGCCGCGGCATGGTCGTGCTCGTCACGCTGCTGATGCCGCGCAAGGACGAGCACCTGCGCGACGAGACCGCCGTGCAGCACGCGGTGCAAGCGGCGGCGGCGCTGCTGCAGGAGCGCGGGCTGCGCAACGTGATGGTCAACCTCTACCAGGAGTTCGACCACCCGACCCGCATCGACCACGACGTGTTCCGCGAGCCCGATGGCGTCGCCAAGAAGCAGCGGCTGGCCGCGTGGTTCCGCGCCAAGGCGAAAGACATCGAACTCGGCATCGTCGGCAACCACGTGTCGGGCTCGCCGAGCGAGTTCCCTGGCTGCGACGTCGTGATGATCCACGAAGAGGTGCCGATCCCCGCGCACGGCTTCGTGGTCAACACCGAGACACCGGACCAGGACGCCAGCGGCAACGAAGGGCTGTTCACTGCCGCGAGCAAGCGCCGCATCGACGCGATGCTGCGCCGTTACCTCGCGTCGCCGAACCTCGCGATGTTGTTCCGCAGCACCTACGCCGAGGACATGCGCGGCGTGCAGGGCACCGGCCCCCACGCCGAGATGGGCGGCGACGGCGACGGCCCCTCCGACCGCGGCATCCGCTTCTTCTACCGCTGGTCGCGCGAGCAGCTCGGCCGCTGGCAGTACCCGACGCACGTGCGATGAACCCCACCTGCCGAACCATGAACCCGACCCTCCGAAGCACCGCCGGCCTGCTCTCGTTGTTGCTCCTCACGACCGCCGCACCAGCGCAGAGCGAGCAGCCGGACGCGAACCACCTGTTCATCGACTACCGCTGCCGGCCCGCCGACCGGCCCGCGTTCCGCCGCGGGCTCGAGCAGGAAGGCGTCGCCCAGCTCGAGCAATGGCAGCAGGCCGGCGCGTTCACCGACTACGTGCTGGTCTTCAACGAGTTCGTCGACGCCAACACGTGGGACGCGACGCTCGTGCTGCGCTTCGCGTCGTACGCGCGGACCGCGAAGTGGCGCGCGATCGAACGGGACTTCCCCGGCGGCCTGTCGCCGGAACTGCTCAAGCTCGGCACGCCGCAGACCAGCTACTTCGCCGACCGCGTGCTCGGCGCGGGCGCGGCCGGCGACCGCAGCAAGTCGGTGTTCGTGTTCATTCCCTACCAGTTCCGGACCCGCGAGGAGTACGTCAACTTCATCAAGGTCTACGGCGTCCCGCAGTTCGACGCGTGGATCGAGGCCAAGGTCGTCGCCAACTACGCGGTCTACGTGAACCATCACTCCACCGGCAAGCCGTGGGACGCGATGCTGGTGTTCGAGTACCTCGACGTGCAGGCGCTCGGCCGGCGCGACGCGATCAAGCAGCAGGTGCGCGTGGGCCTCGCGAAGGACCCCGCGTGGAAGGCGATGTCCGACGTCAAGCGCGACCTGCGCACCGAGTTCGAGGTCGTGATGGCAGCACCGCTGACCGCGGCGAAGTGATCGACGAACGGCTCCCGGAACCGGGTCGACCTCTCGAACCGGCCGCGCACTGGCGTGCGGCGCACGCGCAGCGCACACTGCCGGCGCGATGACCACCGCAGCCGTTCCCACCGCCGCCCGCGGCAAGAAGAAGCCGCTCATGGGCCCGATCCGGGTCAACCTCGAAGCGTTCGGCGTCGCGATCCTCGCCGCCGTGCTGCTGAAGTGGTTCTGCCTCGAGGCGTTCCAGATCCCGACCTCGTCGATGCAGCCGACGCTGATGGGCGACGCCGCCGCCGGCGTCTTCGACCGCATCCTGGTCGACAAGCTGCTGACGACGATCCGTGAACCCAAGCGCTGGGACATCACGGTCTTCAAGTACCCGCTGCAGAAGAACCAGAACTACGTCAAGCGCATCGGCGGCATGCCGGGCGACCGCCTGTCGATCGGCGGCGGCAACGTCTACCAGGTCGTCGACGGTGAGGGCGGCAAGCGCACGTTCCGGATCGAACGCAAGCCCGCCGACCTGCAGGAGCAGATGTGGAAGAACGTCTTCCCGTGCCGCCCGCTCGCGCGATCGGAGACCAAGTGGCTCGGCAGCGTTCTCGCCGGTTCGCCGCAGCGTGCTTGGAGCGAAGACCAGGACGGCCTCTCGCTCCAACTCGACGGGCAGCGTGCCTTCGTCTGGCTGCGCGACGAAGTCGACGGCGGCATGATCGATCGGGTCTGGGACGGCTACCCCGAAGACGTGGCGCGCGCGATCCGCGAGAAGCAGAGCCTGCACCAGCCGCAGGAGATCGTGCCCGACGTCCGCATCGCCGCGACGGTCACCACCGAGCAAGCGCTCGACGAACTGGCGTTCGAGATCGCCGTCGCACGCCCACAGTTCGACACCTGGACCTACGCGCTCGCGATCAAGGCCGGCAAGGGCCAGTTGCAGGTACGCAAGGACGCAACCGTGCTCGGCGCTTCGGCCGAGTTCGAACTCGCCGTGGCGCCCGGCAGCTCCGTCGACCTCGCCTTCGCGCACGTCGACGACGAACTGGTCGCGTGGCGAGACGGCAAGGAGCTGCAGCGCTTCGACAGCTCGGCCTGGGCCTGCCGCGACGGCTGCGTGTTGCCGTTCACTCCGGGCAGCCCGAGCGCGCCGGGCAGCCCAGAGATCCCGGCGAAACTCGAGCTGCCGGCCAACCAGAAGGTCACGCCGCAGATCGCCGCGCGCGGCAAGGGCAAGGTCCGCTTCACCGATGTGCGCATCGACCGCGACCAGCACTACACGCGCAGCACGGCGCCCGAGGTGATCGAGGTCCCCGAAGGGCACTACTACATGCTCGGCGACAACACGCTGCAGTCGATCGACTCGCGCGGCTGGACCGCGATCACGGTCGGGGTCGACGCCGAGAACAACATCGTGCCGCCCGACACGCCCGGCGCGCGCGTGGTGCGCGGCAACAAGCGCGCGATGTTCCTGGACAAGGCGCCCGACCGCGACGAGACGCCGATCCCGATCCCCGACCAGAAGGCGATCGTGATGATCGACGAGTTCGGCGAGATCCTGCGGCTGCGCGGCGAAGTCGGGCCCGGCTGGCCGGGGCGCATCTCCTTCCTCCGCCCCGGCGCCATCGACGGCCGCGGCGAATGGACCGCGCCCGAGACCACGAACGCCAAGGGCATCTCGTTCGTGCCGCGCTCGGACATCCAGGGTCGGGCCCTGCTGGTCTTCTACCCGTGCCGGCCGTTCGCCTGGCTGTTCGGCAACGCCTGGCCGGGGCGCTTCGGCTTCGTGCGATGACCGAGATCCTGCGCACGCACGACTTGGTGAAGGCCTACCGCGGCCGCCGGGTCGTCGACCACGCCAGCATCCACGTCAGCGAAGGCGAGATCGTCGGCTTGCTCGGCCCCAACGGCGCCGGCAANNTACCTCGCGCAGCAGGAGTCGGTGTTCAAGAAGATGTCGGCGATCGACAACGTGCGCTGCGTGCTCGAGGCGCGCGGCATGCGCCGGCAACCGCGCGAAGAACGCGCCAAGGCGCTGCTGCACGACCTGCAACTGACGCACGTCGCCGACTCGATCGCCGAGACGATGTCCGGCGGCGAGAAGCGGCGGCTCGAGATCGCGCGCGCGNNTGCTGCTCGACGAGCCGTTCGCCGGCGTCGATCCGATCACGGTGGAGGAGATCCAGCAGATCCTCGGCGCGCTCGCGCGCACCGGCATCGCGATCCTGATCACCGAGCACAACGTGATCGCGACGCTGCGCATCACCGACCGCGCCTACATCATCAACCAGGGCAAGGTCATCGCCGAAGGCGATTCGCGCACGATCGTCAACGACCCGCAGGTGCGAGCCGTCTACCTCGGCAGTTCGTTCGGCGAGGGCATCAGCGACGAGGAAGAGCGCGGGCTCGACCTCGGCTGAGGCCGTCTCAGCGCCCCGGCCGAGCGCCGGCGAGCACGGCGTCCCGGTCCTGCGCGTGCAGCAGCGCCTCGTCGGCCGAGATCACGTGGTGATCGAGCAGCGCGCGCAGCGCCTCGTCGGCAGTCTGCATGCCGAGTCCCCGGCACTTCTGCATGATCGTCGACAGCGCCGCGAAGTCGCCGTCGCGGATCGCCGCGCGTGCGGCGCCGTTGCACAGCAGCACCTCGGCGACCGGCACGCGGCCGGGCCGGTGAGCCCGCGGCAAGAGGCGCTGGGCGACGCCGCCGCGCAGGACGGCCGCGAGAGCTGTTCGCAGCGCCGGCCGCTCGTCTTCGGTGGCCATGCCGACCAACGTGCCGAGCGCGCCCGTGATCGAACCGGCTTCGACGCCGGCCAGCACGAGGCACCCGGACTCCGCCGCCGCGGTCGCGGCCAAGAGCGCGTCGCGATCGACGAGGGCGTCGACGACGATGACGTCGGCGCCGGCCGCCATCGCCTGCCGAATGCCCAGGGCCGCGGTCGCGACGTGCTTGCCGACCTCGCGTTGGTGCAGCAACGCCGGCCCGAGTTGGTGCACGAACGTGATGCGCTGCTCGATCGTCACCACGTGCCGCCCGGCATCCTGGTTGAGCGCGTCGACGATCCCGCCGAGCGTCGTGCTCTTGCCAGCGCCGGGGAATCCCACGACCAGCACGAGACCGGAACGCGCCTGCGCGAACCCGGCGACCTGCGAAGGCAAGTCGAGGGCGCCGAGCTGCGGCGGCGTCACCGGCAGCGGCCGCAGCACGACCGACGACTGGCCGGCAACCTGTGCGATCGCGGCGCGGTAGCGCATGCGACTGCGCGCGACGTAGAGCACTTCGACGTGGCCTCGTTCGGCCAGCTGCGCGCGGTGGTCGGCGAACAGCAGGTCGCGCATCATCTCGTCGACATCCGCCTTCTGCACCGTCGCTTCGTCGCCGTGCACGAATCGCCGCTGGAGGCGCAATGCCGGCGCCCGGCCCGGAACGAGGTGCAGCGCCGAAGCGCCGAGCCGCGCCATCGCCGCCAGCAGATCCTCGAGTCGTTGGTGGTCCATGTCAGTTCGCCTTTGCCTGCATCTCGCGAGCACGGTCGAGCAGCCAGAGCCGTTCTTCGGCCCGTGAGAACACGTCCTCGAGGCGCACCCGGCCCGAAGCCACGAGGTCGAGCATGCTGCGATCGAGCGAGTGGCCGCCATTGCGCCCTTCGGCGCGCACGAGCAGCGCGATGTCGCCGAGTTGGCCGGCGCGGATCGCATCGCGCACCGCGCCGTCGACGACCAGCAGTTCGGAAGCAGCGACGGTGCCGGTCCCACTCGCATCCGGCAACTGCTGCCGCACCAGCACGGCCCGCAGCGCTGCCGCCAGCGTGCCGCGCACGCCCGCGGCGTCGTGCGTGGTCGGGAAGCCGAGCAGGCGCGCCAAGGCCTGCGTGGCGTTGGCAGCGTCGAGCCAGGCGATCACGAGACGTCCGCTTTCGGCGGCGCGCAGCGCGATCTCGAACGTCGCCGGGTCGCCGATGTCGGCGACCACGAGCGCGTCGGGATCCTCGTCGACGGCCGCGCGCAACGCTTCGGCGCGGGCAGCCGGCGTGAGGCCAAAACGGCGCCGCACCACCAGGGCCCGATCGGCCGGCAACGGCAGCGGTTCGTCGTCGACGACGACCACGTACTGCCCTTGGTCGGCGGCCGCGACCGGCAGCAGTGACGCCACGGTCTCCGCGCGCAACAGGCCGCGTTCGCCGACCAGCAGCACGAGCCCCTTGCCGCCACGGATCACGTCGACGATCGCCGGCGACACGCCGGCCATCGCGGGGTCCGCGACGGCAGCGGGCGTGAACGCGATGCGCACCGCGACGCCTTCGAGTTGACGAAACGCCGTGGCCAACCCGTGGCCGGCACCACTCACTTGCCACGGCTGGACCACGCAGTGCCGTTCGGCGAGCGCTTCGAGCACGCCGTCGCCCATCACAGTGCGGGCGAAGTCCCAGACCTCCGGCCCCGACAACGGAGTGTCGGTCACCGGCCGCCATTGCATGCCGGTGCGGATGCACGCGCGCCGGCCCTCGCTGACCACGAGTTCGGTCGCGCCTTGGTTGGCAGCCAGTGTCAGCAGGGCGTCCGCCGCCAGGTCGTTGGCGCGAAGGGACGACGCGGCCTCCTGCCGCCGTTCCCGCTGCAACTGCAGAACGCGTTGCAGGGCGTCGGCCGAGATCATCCCCTGATCGACGAGGATCTGGCCGATCGGCCGACCGTGGTTGGTCAGCGACTGGATGGCCAGGCACCGCTCGAGCCCGGCTTCGTCAACGATCCCACCCTCCAGGAGGAGGGTCCCCAAGCGAATGTCGTCCATGCTGCCGGTCGTCTCCGTTCGCCCCCATCGACCGGCCGACGAACGAGCCTTGAGACGCCGGGGTCAGCGACCGGTCGCCGCGCCCCCGAGTCGCGCGAGGGATGCCGTCGCGAGCTGCTGGGCGAACGGCTGCGCCGCGAGCCTCGCCTGCGCCTGCGCGACCGTCCACGACGCGATGGCGGCCTCACGGTCACCCGCCGCTTCGGCGACCGCAGCGGCGAGCACGCTGCCGAGCATGCGGTCGCCCAGATGCAGGAACTCGCGCTCCGCCGGCGGCGGCACTTCCCGTGGCAGCGCCGCCGATCCGAACGTCCGCAGCAACTCCCGCCATGCCGGCTCGTCGGCGAGGGCCACCGCGGCGAGCAGGCCCGCCCACCGATCGGTGACACCGGTGGCCTGCCGGGCGTCGGCCACCACGCGCCGCAGCATGCGGTGGCGTTCGTCGCCGTCGAGGTCGCCGTCGGCCAGCATGACGATGGCCCCGCGCAGGTCCGGACAGGGCCAGCGCTGCCAGGCGAAGTAGGCGAGCGCCAACGCCACGATCCCCAGGAAGACGACGAGCGCAGGCGTGAACACCCGATCGGGTGGGGCCGTCGCCGGCGACGATTCGGCGGGTCCGGGTGCGGCTTTCGACATCTCGACCAGTGTCGGCCACGACCACCGTCCGGCGCAACGGAGCCACCGCCGCGGGACTTTCGAGCCTGCGACTTCCTGCTAGACTGCCGCCCCAGAAACCCCGGCGATTGCCGCGGCCGTCGATTGCCCTGAGTCGGGACCTGATGCCGGTGGACGGCAGCAGGCGCATCCGGTTCGCGCGTCGCAGAGCCCGCCGCCCTTCCAACCATGACCTCCAAGACCAGCAAGGCTTCGCCGAAGAAGGCGAATCCCACCACCGCCAAGAAGGCGGCCAAGCCTTCGTCCCCTGCCCGCACCGCCAAGAAGTCCGCCACGGCTCCCGCCGCCAAGGGCAAGGTGCTGGCGCGTGCAGCCAGCGCCCGGGCCCCGTTCGTCCCGCGCGCCGTCGCCAACCTCGACGACGACGACGTCCTCATGGCCCACGGCGGCGGCGGGGCTGGCTTTGGTCGCTGCGGCGGCCGGCTGCTGTCGAGCAAGCTCGAACAGGACCTCTGCAACCGCCTCGGGATGGCCGGCGTGGTGCACAGCCACAGCCCGCGACACTACGAGGTCCGCTTCGAGGACAACCGGGTGGCCGCCTACGCGCCGATGATCGTGCTGCGCGGCCGCGGCCGCGAGGGCAAGGGCATCGTGATCGAGGCCGTCGAGGAGACGCAGGCGCCGATCCTGAAGAAGGTCGTGTCCTTCCGTTCGCAGTACGGTCAGGAGTTCTACGTGATCCTGGTGGGCAGCGACGAGGTGCTGGAGACCGCACCGATGGCCTCCCACGACGAGTCCTGCTCGGCGATCAACGTCAACACGCTGATCGCGCGCCTGGCCGAGTAGCGGGACGCGCGGATCCGGGGGACGGCAGGCTGGCGGGAGGGACGTGGCCGGGGTATCGTCCCCGCCCCATTTGTCCGCTCTTCACCCCCCAAGGGTCACGACGTTGACGCACGATCTCGTTCAATTCGCGCGTTCCCTGCAGCTCGACTCCCTCGAATCGGGATGGAACAAGGCAGTCGCCGCGCCGACCGCCGCCGAAACGCCGAGCTACGCCGCGGTCATCGATCTGCTGTGCGAGAAGGAGATGGCGAGCCGCGCGCTGGTCATGGCGACCGCGATGATCGATGCGCTCGCCGCGCGCGACCAGACCGACGCCGCGCTCGAACTCGGCTTCCGCGTCATGCGCCGCAGCGCCCACAACGACGCGCTGGCGCGCACCGTCGCCAGCCTGATCGACAAGCGCTACGCCGACGAGCAGTGGCTGCCGGTGATGAAGGCGCGCGCCGGGCTCGCGACCGCCGCGACCGTCGCCTCGATCCTCGAGTTCGACCGCCTGCGCCGCTTCACCCGGGGCTACGTCGTCTACCACGCCGCCGGCTGGGGTGAGGCCACGGTCGAGGACTTCACCGCGGGCACGATGGAAGTGACCGTGCACTTCGCGACCGGTCGGCGCGAGGCGTTCCCGCTCGAGACGCTGTTGTCGCGCTTCAAGCCGCTCGACGCGCAGGACCTGCGCGCGATGAAGCTGCAGCGCATGGGCGAGCTGAAGGCCGAGGCCGAGAACAACCCCGCGGGCCTGATCCGTCGCGCTGCGGCGCTCTACCGCGGCACGATCACCAGCCAGCAGCTCAAGCACGAACTGTCGCCGGCACTGATCGCCGAGAAGGACTGGGCGTCGTTCTGGAAGCGCGCCAAGGCCGCGGCGGCCAAGGATCCGTGGCTGCGCGTCGAAGGATCGACGACCCGGCCGACGTTCGTCGTGCGCGACAAGCCGGTCAGCGTCGCCGAGGAAGCGACGGCAGCGCTGTCGCACCAGAACGACCTCGGCCAGCGCATCGGCGTGCTGCGCGACTACCTGGCGCGCGGCGAGGATGCCGAGATGCGCGCGCAGATCCTCGATCTGGCGACGACGGTCGTCGAGCAGGCGATCGCCGAGAAGAAGGCCGCCCATGCGCACGTGCTCGACGGAATCCTGTTCCTCGAGGAGCACGGCCGGAAGGCCTCGGTGCCGGCCGCGCAAGAACTGCGCGCGCTGCTGACCAAGGACGACGGCGGCCTGCGCCCCACGGCCATCGACCGGTTGGCGACGCAGGCGTCGCGCGAGCACGCGATCGAACTCCTGCCGCAGGCACTCGGCAACGACTGGGCCCAGCGGAGCGCCGCGGCGCTGTGCGAGTGGCCTGACTCGGTGGTCGAGCACGTGGTCGACGCCTTGGTCGCCCATGGCGAAGGTGCGTCGACGCTCGCGCAGTGGGACCGCGTCGCGCCGTACCCGAAGCGTTTCCCGCTGCTGACCTACCTGTACGGGAAGCTCTACGGCGACGGCGTGTTCGATGCCGACGAACGCCGCCCGAGCCCGATCGCGATCGGCCGCGTGCTGCTGCACCTCGCGCGCATCCTGAACGAGAACCGCAAGAAGAACCAGGTGCACAGCCGGTTGCTCGGGCGGCTCACCAGCCTGCTGAGCGGCAAGAAGGGCCTGCTCAACCGCTCGCTCGACGGCATCTCCCGCGACGACCTCGCGCACTACCTCGGCATCGTCAAGCGTTCGGGCGAGGACTTCCCGGCGGAGATCGTCGACCAGATCGACGACGTCGTCTTCAAGCACTTCCCGGACCTGCACGCCAAGCCCGAGCTGCCGTTCTGGGAGAAGGACCAGATCTTCACCACGCGCGAAGGTCTGCGGCGGATCAAGGAGGAGTATCGCGTGATCGTCGAGGAGAAGATCCCGGCGAACAGCAAGGCGATCGGCGCGGCGGCAGCGCTCGGCGACCTCAGCGAGAACAGCGAATGGGAGTCGGCGATGGAGGAGCAGCGCAACCTCACCGGGCGCGCCACCGACATGGACCAGCAGATCCGCAGCGCGCGCCTGATCGAAGACCAGGACGTGCCGAACGACCGCGTCGCCCCCGGCACCAAGGTCACCGTCGCCGAGACTGCCAGCGGCGCGCGCACGACCTGGCGCGTGCTCGGGCCGTGGGACGCCACCGACGACCAGACGGTCAACTACCTGGCGCCGATCGCGCAGGGACTGCTCGGCAAGGGCGTCGGCGAGACCAGCGAGATCCCGGGTCAGCACGGCCCCGTCGCCGTGCGCATCGAAGCGATCGAACGCATCGTGTGAGCACACGGACCTTCCGGTTCGAACTCGGCAACGGCGAGTTCCTGGTCGGCGACGAACTCGCAGGCGCCTCGCCGCCGTGGCTCTACCTGCACGGACTCGGGGCCGTGCGAACCGGCGAGAAGAGCGGCTCGCTGCTCGCGCACGCCGAGCGGCAGGGACGCGGGTTCCGCCGCATCGACCTGCGCGGCCAGGGCGACTCGTCGGGACGACTCGGCCAGGTGCCGGTGAGCCACGTGATCGACGACGTGGTCCGACTGCTCGAAGGACACCGGCCGACGGTCATCGTCGGTTCGAGCCTCGGCGGCCTCGTCGGCGCCTACGTCGCCGCCGCGCGCCCGGACCTGGTGCGCGGCCTGGCGCTGCTCGCACCCGCCTTCGGTCTGCTCGGCAACCTCGCACAACGCCTCGATGCGCGGGGGCGAATGTGGACCAGCGAGGGCACGGCGTTCACGGTCACGCCGCAGGTGCTTGCCGATGCCAAGGCCCTCGACGAAGCCGGGCTCGGCAAGCGGCTGCAGGTGCCGACGCTGGTCGTGCACGGCACGGCCGATGACGTGATCCCGGCGCGCGCCAGCGAACGGTTCTTCGACGCCATCGCGAGCGCGCAGAAGGAACTGTGGTTGGTGCCGGGCGGCGATCACCGGCTGAACACCGTCGCGCCGACGATCTGGCGCCGGATCGACGCGCTGCTCGGCCTGCCGCCAGCACCGGCCTGAGTTGCGTCGCCGCGCAGGCAACGCGACACTCGCGCCGTGTTCCACGTTCCCCCGGCCTTGCAGCGGCTCGCCGACCAGATCGACGGCTGGCTCGACCTGCGCTGCCCCGACCGCGCGATCGCCCTGCTCGGGCCGCTGCTCGCCGAGCCCACGGCCCGCGCCGCCGGCCTGGCGATGCGCGTGCGCGCGCTGGCCCGGCTCGGCAACTACCGCGACGCGCTGCCCGACCTGGCCGAACTGCGAACGGCGGCACCCGAGGAGAGCTGGATCGACCTGACCGAAGCGTGGTGCAGGAAGCGCGCCGGCGACCTGCCGGGCGCGATCCGCTGCCTCGAGACCCTCGTGCTGCGTGATCACCGCTCGGACGTCGCGCACTTCAACCTCGCGTGCTACCTGGCGCTCGCCGGCGAACACGACCGCGCGATCGACGAACTCACGCTCGCGTGCGGCCTCGACGAGCACTGCCGTGACTTCGCCCGCGACGATCCCGACCTCGATCCACTGCGAACGGACCCGCGGTTCCGGCAACTGCTGCGCGAAGCGCCGCCGGCCAGCGAGGGCGCGGCTGACGAGGAGGAAGAGGAGATCGACGAGGACCTCGACGACGAGGATCCCGAGCCCCCGGCGAGCGATCGCCATCGCCGCAACTGAGCCGCCCGCGAGGCGCGGCAACGGCGCTGCCAACGGCCTCTCGCGGCTGGCTACCGACGCACCCCCGCAGGCTGCCGAAAGAGGGACGTGTCCGCGCCGACCCGCACCCTCGAACCCGCCGCGATCCGGACCGCCGTCGAGCGCCACCTGGCCCAGGTCGTGTCGCTGCCCGCCGGCATCGTCGAGCCGCTCGTCTGCGCCACGGTCGCGGGCGGTCACGTGCTGCTCGAGGGCATGCCCGGCATCGGCAAGACGCTGCTCGCGCGCACGCTGGCGCGGTGCGTCGACGGTGAGTTCCGCCGCATCCAGTTCACCAACGACCTGATGCCGAGCGACGTCGTCGGCACCGCCGTCTGGCGTCCCGACCTCGGCAAGTTCTCGTTCGTGCGCGGGCCGCTGTTCGCCAACGTCGTGCTCGCCGACGAGATCAACCGCACCAGCCCGCGCACGCTGTCCTGCCTGCTCGAGGCGATGGAGAGCGGGCACGTGTCGGTCGAAGGCCGCACGCTCGAGCTCGGGCAGCCGTTCACGGTCATCGCGACGCGCAACCCGATCGAGTTCCACGGTACCTGGCCGGTGCCGGAGGCAGCGCTCGATCGCTTCGCGGTGCGCGTCGAACTCGCCTACCCCGAGCCCGCGCAGGAGCTCGCGCTCTACGTCGGCGACGACCCCGAAGCCAGGCTCGCGGACGTCGCCCCGGTGATCGCGACGAGCGATCTGCTGCAGTTGCGCGCGATGGCGGCCGCCGTGCAGGTGGCCACGCCGGTCGCGCAGTACGCGTTGGCACTCGTGCAGGCGACACGCCGGCACGGCGACGTGCAGCTCGGCGCCAGCCCACGCGCTGCGCTGGCCTGGCTGCGGCTGGCGCGCGCCCGCGCCCTGCTCGACGGGCGCGACTACGCGCTGCCGGACGACCTCAAGGCGCTCGCACTGCCCGCCCTTGCGCATCGCGTGTTCGCACGCGGCAACGCCGACGCCCGCGCGATCGTCGCCGAGCTGCTGCGCACCGTGCCGGTGCCGCTCTGACCGCCGTGCGCATCCGCCCGACGGAGCTCGGCTGGAAGGGCCTCATGCTGTTCGCCGCCATGGCGACGGCGTTCTTCGCGACCGCCTACAGCAACCTGTTCTTCCTGCTGCTCGTGTTCTGCGCGGCGCTCGGTGCCCTCGGCGCGTGGTGGACGCTGCGCAACGTGCGCGCGATCACGCTGCAGCACCTGTCGGCGGGATACGCCGAGGCCGGGGCCATGCGGCCGGTCGAGCTCACGCTCGGCTGCCGCCGCACGCGCTACGCACTCGATGTCGCGCTGGTCACCGCGGACGGGGCTTCGCCGATCGCGCCCCAGGCGATCGTCGCCGCCGACGCGCGCGTGCCGGCCAACCTGGGCGGTCGTCCGCGCGGCATCGCCGCGGTCACGGCGGTCCGCATCGCGTCGCGTTTCCCTCTCGGCCTGTTCGAAGCCCGCGTCGATCTGCCGGTCACCGCCGAGCTCGTGACCGGGCCGGACTCGTCACGCGCGACCGCCTCGCTGTCGCCGTGCGGCGCCAGTGGTCGCCCGGCCGAACTCGCCGCCGTGCGGCCGTTCCGCGCCGGCGACGCCGTGGGTCTCGTGCACTGGAAGGCGACCGCGCGCCGCGGCGTTCCGGTCGTCAAGGAGCTCGAGCCCGAACGCACCGACGCTGCGCTCGTCGTCGTCGATCGTCGCGGCGACGCCGATGCCCTCGAGACGGCGCTCGCGACCGCCGCGGCGAACGTCGACGCGGCCCGCGCGGCGGGGCGCGAGTTCCGTCTGTGCAGCCAGGACACCGACCTCGCCGTGCGGCCGGCGGACCCGCTCGACGCCGTGCAACGGTGGCTCGCAACCGCCGCACCGCTGCCGCGCGAAGCACCACCGCCATCGGGTCTCGGAGGCCGCCGATGAGCCGGTCGCTGTTCGCACTGCTGGCGGCCTTGACGCTGCTGGATCTCGGGTTCGTGCAGGCAACCGGCGTCGTCGGCGCCGCCGGCATGCTGCCGATGTGGGCGCTCACGCTCGCCTCGCCGTGGCTGCGGCGCCTGCAGCGCTTTCGCGTGCACCGCTTCGCGTGGAACACCGGTGTGCTGGTCGCCTTCGCGCTGCTGGTCGCCCACGCCACGACCAGCGGTCTGCTGCACATGCTCGAAGACGGGCTCGTGCTCGCGGTGCTCTGCCAGGTGCACCTGCTGAACAACGTCGGCGCGCGGCAACGCCCGGACCTGCTGTTCTTCAACTCGTTCCTGGTCGCGTTCGTGACCGCGTTCTTCGCGCCGGACCTGTCGTGGTCACTGCTGTTCCTGGCCCACGCGCTGGTCCTGCTGCCGACGCTGCAGATCTACGCGCTGCAGACGAGGGAAAGCGTGGTCGATCCGCGCCTGCTCCGTGCGGCCCTCCGCGACTGCGTGCCGCGCACGTTGGTCGTCGGCCTCGTGACCGCGACCGCGTTCGTGCTGCTGCCGCGCGACTTCCGCCGCGAGGGTTGGCTCGGCGACGCCGCCTTGCTGCGGCGGCAGTTCGAGGCCGGTCTCGCCGAACGCATCCGCATCGACGACGAGCGAGCGTCCGGTCCCGGCGACGAAGTTCTCGCCCACATCGTGCCGGCCGCTGGCCCGGCCACCGACGTGCCGACCCACTGGCGCGCGACCGCGTTCTCCCGCTTCGACGGTACTGGCTGGTCGGCGCAGGAAGCGGGGCAGTTCGGCTCGCGATTCGCGAGCGATCCGCCGTGGGAACGGCACCCCGACGGCAGCCTGCATCGGCGTCTTCCGGAAGGGCCGCGCGCGCGGTTGCGCGTGCAGTTCGCCGGGCCAGCCGGCACGCGGCTGCCAACACCACTGGCGGCGAGCCACGTGACCGGGGCGGCCGACGAGTCGTTGCTGCTCGACGGTCGTTCGGATGGCTGCCTGCGCCTGACCGACGCCGAGGGGCGATCCCACCCACCGCTCGCCTTCGACGTCGAAGTCGCCGCGACCGCCGGAGCCGCTCGCAACGCCGAACGCGTCCGCAGCGTGATGACCGCCCTGCCGCTGGCCGGCATGCCCGACGCGGTGCACGAACTCGCCGGCAAGCTGCGCGCCTTGCTGCCGCCGGCCCCGGACGCACTCGCGCGCGCAACGGCGGCCAGCGACTGGCTGCAGCACAACCGTCGCTACGGCCTGCCCGGCCGACCCGGCTTCGCCCGCGACCTGCGCGCCTTCCTGGCCAACGATGGTGCCGGGCACTGCGAGTACTTCGCGACGGCGCTGGCCCTGGTGCTGCGCGTGCAAGGCGTGCCGTGCCGCCTCGTCGGCGGCTGGCTCGTGCACGAGCGGGAGGCGGGCAGCGGCTCGTTCGTCGTGCGTGGCCGACACGCGCACGCCTGGGTCGAAGTGCTCGACGAGGACGGCCGGTGGCACACGTTCGACGCGACGCCAGCGGCGGACGTGCGCGCCGAACCAGAGTCCCCCACCGGCTGGTGGCACGACCTGCGCAAGACGCTCGAAGCGTGGTGGACGGCCGTGACGACGTTCGACCAGGCGACGCGCGCGCGCTGGCTCGCCGCTGCCCTGGCGCTGCCGCGCGAACGGCCACTCACGTGCGTCGGCGCGGTCGCCGTGATCGCGTTCCTCGTGTTGCGCCGGCGCCGACGCGCGGCGCCCGAAGTGCTGGCGCTCGAACGGGCACTGCGCGCCGCCGGCCTCGCGCTGCAGCCGGGCGAGACGCCGCGCGAGGCACTCGCCCGCGCCAGCGCGACGCAGACCGACGCCCGTCGGCTCGCGGCGTTGCGTGAAGCCGCCGCCGCCCACGAACGGCGCCGCTACGCGCCGGGCTGACGCGGCGCCAAGCCGTTCACGCCTGCCACGACGGCTTGCGCTTGCCGAGGAAGGCGGCGAACCCCTCGCGCGCCTCGGGCGTGCTGCGCAGCGCCGCGATCCAGTCCGCGGTGATCGGGATCGCGTCCTCGAGCGACAACGCCCCGACGCGCGCGATCAGCTGCTTGGCACTCGCTACCGCCGCCGGCCCCGCGGCCAGCAGTTCGCCGACGATGCGCTGCACCTCGGCGTCGAGACCCGCCTCGGGTACCGCGCGATGCACGAGCCCGAAGCGCTGCGCCTCGCGCCCGTCGAAGCGCTCGCCGGTCAGGAACAACGTGCGCGCGCGGCCGACGCCGAGCTTCTGCAGCACGAACGGCGAGATCACGGCCGGCACGATGCCGAGCTTCACCTCGGTCAGTCCGAACAGGCAGTCCTCGGTGCACACCGCGATGTCGACGGCAGCCGTGAGCCCGGTGCCGCCGCCGAGCGCATGGCCGTGGATGCGCGCGACCACCGGCTTCCGGCAGCGCGCGATCGCCAGGAACATGCGCGCCATCTTCTCGGCGCCGACGCGGTTCTGCGCCGGCGGCAGTTCGGCCTGCTCCTGCATCCACGCAAGGTCGGCGCCCGCCGAGAAGCTCTTGCCGTTGCCCGCCAGCACGACGACGCGAGCAGTCGCGTCGGTGTCGGCAGCGGCGAACGCGGCGCTGAGTTCGTCGACGACGACGCCGTTGAACGCATTGCGCACGTCGGGGCGGTTGAGCTTGACGTGCAGCACGGGGCCGTCGGGAACGACTTCGAGGGTCTGGTAGCGGGCCATCGGCAGGGGAACGTCGCGCGCAGCGGCCTGCGATTCCAGGGGCCGGCGCGATGGACGCCGAACTCCCAGCGTGCGACAACCCCGCACCCGTGCCGCCCGCCCTTCGCGTCGTGCTCGCCGGTGCGCTGTTCGCCACCGGCGGCACCCTGATCAAGCTGCTGACGCTGCCGGCGCTGCAGCGCGCCGGCTGCCGCGCCGCCATCGCCGCGTTGGTGATCTTCCTGCTGCTGCCAGCCGCGCGGCAGTGGCCGAACCGCCGCATCCTGTTGCTGGTGCCCGCCTACTTCGGCGCCACCTGCCTGTTCGTGGTGGCCAACACGCTGACCACTGCCTCGAACGCGATCTTCCTGCAGTCGACCGCACCTCTGTGGGTGGTGCTGCTCGGCCCGCTGCTGCTGCGCGAACGCACGACGCGCGCCGACGTGATCGTGCTCGCGGGCGTCGGGCTCGGCATGACGGCGTTCTTCGTGGCGCCCGCCGATGCGATCGCCACCGCGCCGAACCCGCGCCTCGGCGACTGGATCGCCGTCGCTTCGGGCATCAGCTACGCCCTGCTGCTGCTCGGCCTGCGCTGGCTCGCGCGCAGGGACCGCGGCGAGGAAGGAGCCTTGGTCGCGTGGGGCAACCTGCTGACGCTGCCGATCGCGTTCGCCCTGATGCCGGTCGTCGGCCAGCAGCCGATCGCCGGCACGCCGACGGACTGGCTGGTGATCGCGGTGCTCGGCACGTTCCAGGTCGGACTGGCCTACACGCTGCTGGTGCGCGGCATCGCCCACGTGCCGGCCGTGCGCGCGTCGTTGCTGACGATGATCGAGCCAGCACTCAGCACGCTGCTCGCGTGGTGGGTGCACGCCGAGGCCCCGCATCCGTTGGCCGCGGCCGGCGGCGTGCTGATCATCATGACGGTGCTCGCGAGCGCGTGGCTCGCGGCACATCGAACGGCGATGTGAACCGCGCGGTCAGAAGGCCTTGGCCTTCGCCTCGCCGCTGGTCGGCCCCTGCTTCGCCGCCGCGCGCGCGGCCTTCTCCTGGTCGCGCTCGCGCTTCTGGTTGGCCTGCTCCGCGCGCGGGAAGTTCTTGCCCTCGTCGAGGCCGGCGTTGTTGTCGTAGAACGGCCGCCCGTAGTCGACGAACGACTCCATGCCGAAGTCGGCGAGCTTCTTGAACGGCCGCGCCAGCAGGCGGTCGTGCACGAGCTGCGGGATCGACTTGAGCCGCGGCGGCGCGTCGCCCTCGCGGATCACGGTGTCGCGCGTTTCGTTCTGCGCACGCATCAACTCGTGCGCCTGGTCGAACCCCTGCCAACCGCCGCGGCGTTCGGCCGCTGCGCCGTGGCGCCGCAGGTGCGAACGGTGCAGCAGCGGGAACATCGCGAGCTTCTGTTCGCGCGACACTTCGTCGTCGCGCCACAGCTTGTGCAGATCGAGCGCCAGCCGCAGTTCGGCGAGCAGGTCCTCGGCGTGCCAGAAGCCCGGCAGCGCGTGCACCACCGTGCGATCCGCGGCGAGCACCAGGATCTGCACGTTGCGGCCGCCAGCGCCGTTCGTCGTACCCACGGCCGTGTCCGACGGCGAGTAGCCGTGCGACGTGCCGACGTGCGACTCACGCTCGATGTTGCGCGCGCCGAGGACGAACCGTTCGTCCAGCAGTTCCATCACCTCTTCGTTCGGCAGGGTCACGCCCCGCAGGCTCTGGAGAGCGCTTCAAGCAAAGCCGTCGATGTCGCCGAGCGCCTGCAGCCACAGCACCGGCTTGCCGGTCGCCGCCGACTGCACGAACGCCTCCTCGAGGCTCGCGCCCCACTTCAGCGCCTTCACCTTCGCGACCGCCTTCTTGAGGTCGCGACCGCCGAGCTTCGCACCCACGGTGTCCTCGGGCGGAGCAGGCGGAGCGGGCCGCGGCGTGCCCTTCTGTCCACCACCGCCACCCGTTCCGCCGCCCGTCGGCCGCGGCGCATCGCCGCCGAACCCGGGCTGCGCGCCGAGTGCCGGATGATCGACCGGCGGCGGCGTCATCGGCGTGCCGGGCAGCGGCTGCGGCATGCCGGAGTGGATCTGGGCCGTGGCGAACGGCGTCAGCAGGGAGAACGCGAGACCGGCGAGCAAGGTCGGATGCATCGGCGTGTCCTTCGTGGACGGAAAACGGCAGCCGGAGGGGTCGGCGCCGGCGTTGGAGCCACGTTCGGCCGGCACCGTAAGGCGGCTTTCGCGTCCTGCCCAGGCCCCGGCCTCCGGGACGAGCCCAGGCGCGGCCGGGCGACCTTCCCCAGGCCGTCGCGTTCCCGCCGTCGGCTACGCCGGGTCGTCACCCCCCGAAGTGCAGCCCGAGGAACCGCTCGGCGCAGGCCTCCGCCCAGCGACGCGGCCGCCACGGCGTTCCACCCGCAACGAACCCCACGTGCCCGCCGTGCGCCGGGAAGCACGGCACCAGGAACGGCGACGCCGCGACCGCCGCATGCGGCAGCACGTCGGGCCGCGACAGCGGATCGTCGGCGGCCGACAGCAGCAGCACCGGGCGCCGGATCGCCGGCAGGAACGGACCGCTGCTCTGCGTGCGGTAGTAGTGCGCGGCGTCGCGCAGTCCGTGCACCGGAGCCGTGACGAGGTCGTCGAAGCCGCGCAGCGTGCGGCACGCGCGCACCGCGGCGACGTCGCAGTAGCCGGGGAACCGCGCCGCCTTCGCGATCGCCTTCGGGATCAACGTGCGCAGGAAGTGCCGCGCGATCACGCCGCCGAGGTAACGATCGCAGCGATCGGCGCCGACCGCGAGGTCGAACGGGGCGGACACCGCGACCGCGGCGACGAGTTCGGGCGGCGCTTTGTCGCCGACTTCGCCGAGCCACTTCAGCAGCACGTTGGCGCCCAGCGACCAGCCGACGATGCCGAGCGAGGCGCCAGGGAAGCGCGCGGCGAGCTTCGCCACGACGAACGCGAGGTCGGTGGTCTCGCCGCTGTGGTAGGAGCGACGCGCCCGGTTCGCACGCCCGCCGCACGAGCGGAACTCGAGCGCCACGGTCCGCCAACCGCTGCCGGCGGCGCGGCGCATCGTCTCGCGCACGTACGACGACTCGCGGCTGCCCTCGAGTCCGTGCAGCAGGAGCACGACCGGCGCGCGCGACGAGCTGTCGCCGCCCGGACCGAAGTGCACGTGCAACTCGTCGTCGTCGGGCGTCGTGCAGATCTCGGATGCCACGGCCGCCACGCGCGGCGCACGCAGCGCCGCGAGCGTTTGCAGCAGTCCACTTCGCGCCCACCACGCCGGACGGAACGGATCCTCGGCGAGCGCGGCAAGCGCCCGGTCACGCGAGATCGACGACGCCAACACCACGAGGGGTGTCATACCGCGCCTGCGGACCCCACCCGATCGGGAGTTCCCGTTCGTCGCACGACCGCCCGCCCCCAGGGCCGATACGCCGCACATGCTGCCCGTCTCCAACAGGCCACGGCGCCTCGTTCTCTTGGGGATCATCGCCTCGCTCGCCGTCCTGCTGGGCAGCGCCGCGTTCGTGCAAGAGCGCAACGACGCCATCCAGCGCGGCATGGACGCACGGGTGCGCGAACTGCAGGCGGCCTGGAACGCACGTTCGTTCGCACGGCCGGTCGCCTGGGGCGAAGTGGCGCCGGGCAACGCCTTCGACCACTACGACCTCGCGACGTCGCGTGCCGCCGAGTTGCTGCGCGCCGACAACGACGCGTTGGTCGCCACGCTGCGCCGAAGCGACGCCGAAGTCGCCGAGCAGACGGGCGAGTTGCGCGCACGCTGGCAGCCAGTCGTCGACGCACTGCGCGCCGGTGCTCACGCCGAACGCGCGATGCCGCCGCTGCAGCCGATCGACGGCGCGCCAACGGGCGTCAACGGCCTGCTGTCGTGCCGCTGGGTCGCGAACGCCGCGGTGTTCGCGGCGCGCGCCGCACGGCACGAAGGCCGCGGCGTCGAGGCCGTGCAACACACGCTCGATGCGGCGGCGTTCGGGGCCGACATCGCGCGTCACGGCACGCTCATCCAGCAGATGATCGGCGTCGCGATGCTCACGATCGGCAGCGGTGAAGCCTGGCCGGAGCCGGCCCTCGCGCGGCTCGACCAGGACGCGTTGTCGCTGCTCGCGGACGGGCTCGAGCGCATCGACCGCAGCCTGCCGCCGTGGCTCGACCAGGACGCCGAGCTGCTGTTCCTGGCGCGCGCCCTGCGCAGCCAGCCAGCGAGCGGCGACGGCGCGACGCGCGCGCCATGGCGGTTCCTGTTCTCGGAGCAGTGGATGGTCGCCGACGCCTTCGACCGCGTGGCCGACCTCGCGGCCGAGCTGGCGCGCACCCGCCAACTGCCTTGGCCGCAACGGCAGGCGCTGATCGAACAGGAGTGCGCCACGATCGCCAACGGCGACAACCCGCTGGCCGCCAACTGCGTGCCCAACCTCGCCAACGCCGAAAGCTGCCTCCGTGAGGGGATCGCCAGTCTGCGCCTGTTGCGCATGGCGGTCGATCGCCACCTCGGACGCGACCTGCCGCCGGTGCGCGATCCGCTCGGCGACGGCCCGATCCGCGTGCGTGTGACCGACGAGGGCGTCCGGCTCTGGTGCGCTGGCGACGACCAACGGCCGAACCGGGCGCGCCTCGTCGCGCGGTGACGCGCCACGCCGCAGCAGCAGGCCCGCCGCCGAGGCCGCACCGGTAGGATCGGCCGCGCACCGCTCGCCATGCCGACCATCGCCACCCTGCGCGCGCACTGGCTCGCGCTCTCCTGCCTTCCGTTCGCTTCGGTCCTCGCGCAAGAACCGCCCGCCGATCCGCTGGCGCAACAGATCGCGCGGCTGATGCGCGCGACGGAACGTCCGAACTCACCCGGCGCGGTCGTTCTCGTCGCCCGCGGCCAGCACGTGCTGCACCAGCGCGCCTACGGCCAGGCCGACCTCGAGCGCGCGGTGCCGCTGCAGGTCGACTCGGTGCTCGACATCGGCTCGACGAGCAAGCAGTTCACCGCCGCCAGCCTGTTGCTGCTCGAACAGGACGGCGCGCTGGCGCTCGGCGACGGCCTTCGCAAGCACGTGAAGGAACTGCCGCCGTGCTTCACGCCGGTGACGTTGCGGCACCTGATGCTGCACACGAGCGGCATCCCGGACTACATCAACCTGATGGTCGGCGCGGACGCGCCGCACCACCTCGAAGACCGCACCACGGCCGAGGACGCGCTGAGCGCGCTGGGCAAGGTCGAGAAGCTCGACTTCGCGACGGGCACCAAGTGGGCCTACTCGAACAGCAACTACTTCCTGCTCTCGACCGTGGTCGAGCGCGCGTGCGGTCTCACGCTGGCCGCGTTCGCGCAGAAGCGCCTGTTCGAACCACTCGGCATGCAGCACACGCACGTGCACGTCGATTGCACGCAGCTCGTGCCGGGCCGCGCCCTCAGCTACTCGCGCGCGCGCGGCGGCGGCTGGCGCTGGAACTTCAGCAACTGGGAGCAGACCGGCGACGGCGCGGTGATGACGACGGTCGGCGATCTACTGAAGTGGGCACGCAACTTCACGACCGGCACGGTCGGGGGCGAGAAGCTGCTCGCCGCCATGCGCCAGCCGGGCAAGCTCGACGACGGCTCGGCGATCGACTACGGCGCCGGGCTCATGTTCGGCGACCTCGAAGGCACGCCGTGCGTGTCCCACGGTGGCGCCTGGGCCGCCTACCGCGCCGAGCTGCTGCGCGTGCCGGCGGCGGACCTCGTCGTCGTGGTGCTCTGCAACCGCGACGACCTCGAGCCCTCGGCCATGGCGCGCAAGATCGCCCAGGCCGCGCTGCGCGGCTGACCGACGGCGCGCTCGCGCGCAAGGCGGCAACCCGACGCCGACAGCCGCTGGACGTTCGCGGCGACGCGCGCCAGCATGCCCGCCCATCGCCATGAAGGTATCCGTCTACGACACCTACGTTCGCCGCGCCGACGGCCGCGTGATGCACTTCGACATCCTGGTCCCCGACACGCAGAAGGACATGCCGACCATCCTCGGCCATGGCCGCGCCTACCTGCAGAGCAAGGGCGAGACCGGCGCGATCCTCGGCGCCCGCGAGTGCCGCTTCTGCCACGTCGAGCAGGCGACGCCGGCGGTCGTGAGTTCGATCACGGCGCGCGGCTACCACATCCTCGAGATGGAGAACTGCTGACGCCGCCAGGCGCGTTCTGCCTGGCGTCCGGGGCGCTCAGTCGGAGTAGTGCACCTCGACGCGCATGCGGCTCAGGTTGTCGTAGGTACGCCGACGCCGCTGCACGGGCCGCCATTCGTAGAGCAGAAGCTCGAGCGGCTTCCACATCGCCACCCAGCCGATGATCAGCAGCCCCTCCTCGACGATGCGCCCCCATTCGGCGACGCCGAGCGAGCTCCACAGCTCGCGCAACGCGATGCACACGACCAGGAACGTCAGGCCGACGCCGAGACTCTGGCGGCCGTGCTGGAGCGTGCGCCGCACTTCGAGCCGGGCGATGCTGCTGCGGTAGTCGAAGTAGTTGCGGATCGCCTCCTGTACGACGCGCTCGGGCTGCAGCCGCTGCTGGTCGCGCGGCAGGTGCAGGCGGAACAACAGCGCCACGTCCGGCGGATGCTCGAGCGCCCACGACACGATGAACTCCTCGGCATCGCGGTCGAGGTCCTTCTCGTGGAATGGCGCCGGGTCGAACGAGTCGAACAGCTGCGCCATTTCGCGCAGGCGCAGCTCGATCGTGCATGGACGACTCGCGGCGTGTTCCGTGGTGCGAGAGTCGTTCGCCATCGGGACGTGCCGGGAGCCGCCTCGCGCCTACTTCACGGTCGCGTTCCGCGACTTCATCTCGGTCGCGTGCCGCGACTTCATCTCGGCGGTCCCGAGATCGAACACGATCTCGGTCAGCAGCATCAGGGCGCCGAGCGCGAGCGGCACCAGGGCGCCGAACAGGAAGCCCGTGATCGTAAAGCCGACCGAGACCTGCAGGACCAGCACCTGCACGCCGACGTAGGCGAGGCCGAGGCCCGTCACCTTGGTCACGAACCAGAACATCATCGAGAAGAACGGGAACCAGTTCTGCATCGCATCCACCTCCACGGCCGAGGATAGGCGGACGCACGGTCCAGGTCATTCCGAAGGTCGCGAGAATCGCAGCGACAGCAGGCGCGGTGGCTTGCCGACGTCCTCCGCGTGCCACCATTCGCGCAGCTCCGCCAGGCGCAGGCCGGCCGCAGCCGCAGCACCCGTGAAGTCGGAGACGTGGTGCACGAAGAACGGCACGTCGACGACGGCCGCCCCGCGCTGGAAGTTCGCGTGCTTGCCGGCGTACTGGCGGAACGGGTGGAACTCGCAGACGAACAGCTCGCCGCCAGCCCTCAGCACGCGCGCCGCCTCCGCGAATGCCGGACGCAGGTCGTCGACGTGTTCGAGCACCAGATCGAAGGCGACGAGGTCGGCGATGCGGTCCGCGAACGGCCAGTGCCGCGTCACGTCGCCGGGCGCGAACGTCACGTGTGCCGCACCGACCTTCGCCCGCGCCTGCGCCAACATGCCGGCCGAGCTGTCGAACGCGTGCACGGCGCCGGCGATCGCCGCGTAGCTCGCCGTGTTCTTGCCCGTACCGCATCCGGCTTCGACGACGACGCCGAAGCGCCGCCCGGCGAACACGGTGCGCACGACCTCGGCATCGAGATCACGCGTGCGGTTCGGATCCCGGTCGTAGCTCGTCGACCAGTCGTCGTAGGCCGCCTCGACGCGTTCGCTCATGGGCCCATCCTGACCGCGGGCTCTGTCGTTGCAAAGGGCGCTCAGTCGACCGGTGCGCGCAGCGCGCGAACGAACTGCCGCACGCCGTAGCCGAGCAGCGCCAGCAACACGAGCGGCAGCACGAACCGCCCGGCGCCGCGCAGGCACGCGAACACCGCTGCCGCGCACAGGATGGCGCCGAGGAACCAGCCGGCCGCCAGGCGCTGCGCGTTCGATCGGCTCACGGCGCGTTCCGTCCGAGCACCGGCTGCGCTCGCGCGAAGCCCTCGCGCACGTCGGGATCCCACGGCCAGCGCCCTTGCTTGTCGGGCCACACCAACTGCACCGCCGGGAACTCGTCGCCTTCGTAGGCCCACACCGCGGATCCCAGCACGTCCTCGTAGCAGGACTTGGGCACCGCGAAGAAGCGCACGGGGTAACCGACGAGCACGTCGTCGTGCCGCGTGTCGGCGAGGAACTTGCGGTCGTCGGCCGCTTCGTCGGCGATCGCGTTCAGCAGGTCGTGGGCGACATCCTCGGCGAGGCCGAACACCACGACCTCGGGTTGCTGGAACGAGTGCCACAGCCCGACGGTGAACGAGAACCCCGGGCCATCGTCGTCCTCGGGCACGTGCACGACGTGCACACCGAACTCGTCGACGTCGTCGAGCAGCTTGAGGTCGGCGGGTTGCAGGTCGGCGGAGCGCACGCGCATGCGGGCACTGTGGCGCGCCCGTCGCACCGCGGCAACCGGATCACTTCGCGGGGCGCAGCCTCACCACCTGCCGTTCGCGCAGCACGTGGTCGCCGAACAAGCGCCACCACCAGCCGCGTTGCCGCCGGTGCGCACGATTCGTGGCGTCAGTACGGCACGGGTAGCACACACCAGTTCTGCTCATCGACCATGACGTGCTTGAGCATCTCCGGCGGGATGCCGAACCAGCTCTCCCTCACCGGACCAGCCGCCCGGAGCTTCTTGAAGGCCAGGATCGCCTTTGCACGTTGCTCGAGACTCGTGGCGTTGAACGGGATCAGCAGCTCGGCCAGCATCACCGCACGCATGTCGAGGAACGATCGCTCGATCCGCTCGAGTTCCTCGTCAGGTGGATCCAGCACGACCAAGACCTCGGCCTGGATCCCGAAGTAGGAAGCTCCACCCGCCCAAAGCAGGTGCTTCTTGCCCGCGACTCGATGCTGGTACGAATCACCGCTGATGACGAGCAAGCCGTCTCCGTTCTCGAGACGTTCGATGCATGCACGACGAAGTCGCTCCGAGAACCGATCATCCAGCTGGGCGAGCGAACTCTCGCGCGTGCGCGAGGCCTCGTCGACTTCGCTCGCCTTCGCCCTGAAGTGATCGGCCTGGGTGCGAAAGAGGTCGGCCGCGGCGAGCTGCAAGTGTCGCGGCGCCTTCTGGAGGTGTTGCGAGCGTAGATCGGATTCCGATCGCGGCCAGTCAGTCGCCTCCTCAGGGGACGCGTCGACTCGTTCGGCAGCGGGCGGATGCGCCGCGGGATTCGTCGGTTCCGGCCGGCGGTCGACCCGACCCATGGGGGCGGAGTCGGGATCACGCGCATTCCACGTCAGCAGCGCGCCGCCGAGAACGGCGGCGACTGCGAGCAGAGAGAAAGACGACTTCAACGACATGGCCGCCTAGGAGTCGTTGACCCTCGCACTGCATTGGCCGCACTGGAACCTCGCCCGTGATCCGCAGGTTCGAGGTCGTCGGCGTGCATGCGGGCAATGTCGCGTGTCGGCCTTGCCGCAGCAACCGGATCACTTCGCGGGGCGCAGCCTCACCACTTGCCGTTCGCGCAGCACGTGGTCGCCGAACGTGGTGACTTGCTGCACGAAATCGACCTGCTCGGCGAGCGCGCTGCACGCCGCGAAGAACGCGACGCCGTCCGCCGGGATCTCGCCGCCGAACGCGGCCACGTGCGGCGTCCACTTCGCCATCGCCGCGAGGGTGTCGACCAACGTCGTCCCGCGCAGGTCGAACTTCTGCAGCACCCGCGGCCCGGCGGGCTCCGCACCCCCTGCACGCAGCGCCGCCAGCACGTCCCGCGTCAACTGCGGATCCGTCGCGAGGACGAGCCAGCCGTCGCTCTCGATCCAGTGCGGCACGAAGGCGTGCTCGAGGCCATGGCCTGCGAGTTCCGGCGCGAAGGCATCGAGGCGCAACGCATGCGCCTTCGCCGGCAACTCGAATTCTCGCGGGGCCCAGAGCGCGCCTTCGATCTCCAAGGCGATTGCGAGACGCGTCGACAGTTCGGTCATGAAGGCCGCGCCGTCGCCCACCTCGATCGGTCGGGCCACGAGCGCCGCCGCGGCGAACGGCATCGGCCCGTGCTTCCACTGCTGGCCGGCGCGGAACTCGGCCGGGCGCGCCAGCAGCAGCGTGCCAGCCTCGAAGCGCGACGAGTCCTCGTCCTCCAGGTACTCCACGACCTGCGCCGCCGCGGCGCTCAAGTTGGGCTCGCCGTCCGTGAACATCTCCAGCGCCGAGAGCAGGAACACGTCGAGCGCGTCGCTGCTGGCGAGGAACGGTCCTGCCGCGGCATCGGCGAGCTTCGTCAGCGACGGCGGCACCGGCACGTGGTCTTCGACCGCCACCACCGACAGGTGCGTGTCGTGGGTCCACTCGATGCCACGATCGACAGCCAGCACCACGGTCTGATCGGTCGCGACCGCATCGACGCGACCGAAGAACTCGACGAGCCGCACCATCAGCATCACATCGCCATCGGCCAGTTCGACGTCGCCGAGGCCGGCGATCTGCAGCCAGGCATCGGCCAGCTCCGCGGCGCCCTCGCCCACCTCGGTTCGGGCGAACGCCAGGGCGCCGGGCGCCTCGGCCCACGCCTCGCCGAGCGCCGCCGGCGGGCATGGACCCGGCGCCAGCTTCCCGACCTGCATCGAGATCGTCGGGCCGCGCTGTTCCAACACGACCTCGACCGACCACGCCGGCGCTGCCGTCGCGTCGATCCCGACGTCCTTCATGACGGCATGCAACGGCGAGGCCGCGCCGAACGGTTCGACCCGCAGTTCGAGCCGGCCATCGCCGACGACCACGGTCAGGCCCGCGGCGGCGCCAGCGCCTTTCGCCGTCTCGACCACCGTGTCGAACCACTGTTCGGCCGTGCGTTCGTCACGCACCGTGACCCACGCCTGCAGCGGCAGATCGTCGAACTGCCGCAACGCAGCGTTGGCGGTCGCGCGCGCCTGGTCGACGAGTTCGCCTTCCTTCACGCCGGCACGCGCCAGCATCTGCAGCACGGTGACGCTGCTGAAGAGCGGTGCTGCGTGCGTCAACCGATCCATCGTGCGCGTGGGTGCTGCGACGACGACCTCGGTCGGCACGAACGGCGCGATCGTGCGCAGCTGGCGCTGCAACGTGCGCACGTCGAACGCGGTCCCCATCGTCTCGCGCTGCAGCTTCGCGGTCCCGTCGAGGAACTGCGCCACCGCGGGCGAGGCCAGCACGCCCTCGAGCACGGGGAGCACGTCGCGCACGACGAGCACGTTCGTGGTCTCGGCGGACAGCCGCGCGAGGATCGGGTCCGGCGCCTGGGCGACCACGCCGGTCGCGAGCAGCGCACCGGCCACCGCGCGCCGCAGCCACGAGAGGACCGAACGAGAACGGGATGCCGCGAAGAGGGTTGCCACGGGTGCTTCGCCACACTGTCGCGCACGCCGGCGCCCGTCGCAACGCGGTAACTTCTGCGCCATGCGCTGCCCACTCGTCGCGTTGGCCCTGTTCGCTCTCACCGCCTGCTCCACCGCACCACCGAGCGTCGCCGGCACGCACGACGACGCGCAGGACCACGCGGCGATCCTGACCACGGTCGACCGCTTCTTCGAGGCGATGGCGGCGCGGGACCCGCAGGCGTGCGCAGCCACGACCACCGGTGACGGCATGGTGCACAGCGTGACGATCCGCGAGGGCCGGGCCGCGTTGCGCGCCCGTTCGATGCGCGACTTCGCCGAGCAACTCAAGACCGGCACCGAACGACTGGTGGAGACCTACTGGCAGCCGACCATCCTGCAGCGCGGGCCGGTCGCGATGGTCTGGACGCCCTACCGCTTCCGCGTCGACGGCGTCGACTCGCACGGGGGCGTGGACGTGTTCACGCTGGTGAAGGACCGCGGCGAGTGGCGCATCGCGAATGCTGCCTACACCGCCGAGCCCGCGGGCGATGCCGTCCTGACGCCGGATCTCGCGCCGGCACCGGGCGCGATCGTGCGCCCCGCGAGCCTGCGCTGACGCTCGTCACATCCGGAAGACCGGCGCCTCGTAGTCCGGGATCTCGGCGTTCAGCGCCGCCGACAGCGCCAACGCCAGCGCACCGCGTGTCTGCCGCGGGTCGATCACGCCGTCGTCCCACAGCCGCGCCGACGCGAACAGCGGGTGCCCTTCGGTCTCGTACTTCTCGAGGATCGGCGCCTTCAGCTTCTGCTCCTCGTCGGCCGACAGCTGCTGGCCCTTCTCCTCGAGCTGGTCCTTCTTCACCTGCGCCAGCACCCCGGCCGCCTGCTCGCCGCCCATCACCGAGATGCGGGCGTTCGGCCACATCCACAGCAGGCGTGGCGAGTAGGCACGTCCACACATGCCATAATTGCCGGCGCCGAAGGAGCCACCGATGACCACCGTGAACTTCGGCACATTGGCGCACGCGACGGCGGTGACCATCTTCGCCCCGTCGCGCGCGATGCCGCCGTTCTCGTACTTGCGGCCGACC
>DDSQ01000134.1:0-1947 GCA_002343845.1 Planctomycetes bacterium UBA2386
ATGTCGACCGGCCCGATGTGCTGGTGGTGGGGCGAGGGGGAGGTAGTCTCGAGGATCTCTGGTGCTTCAACGAAGAGAGCGTCGTGCGAGCGGTCCGCGCGAGCACGATTCCGACCGTCTCGGCCGTCGGCCACGAGATCGACGTCTCGCTTTCGGATCTGGCGGCCGACCTGCGAGCGGCGACGCCGAGCGAAGCGGCAGAGCGGATCGTCCCGTCGCTTGACGAGTTCTCGCACCGCCTGGATCGACTCCGCGAGTCGCTCGACGATCGTCTGCGGGGCAAGGCGAACGAAGCGCGACGACGCCTGGAAGGGCTCGCGTCGCGCCCCGTACTGGCGAGGCCGCTCGACCGGATCCATCTGCTCCAGCAGCGACTCGATCCTTGGGAGCGGCGGATGGAGCTGGCGGTTCGCGCGGGATGCGAACGGGGAGCGCAGCGTCTGGCCGGAATCGCCGGGCGATTGGAATCGGTCAGTCCGCTCGCGATCCTGGCTCGCGGCTACGCNNTCTCGGTGAACGAAGCGACGATCGGCGAGCGGGTCGAAGTCCGTCTGCTCGACGGCCGACTGACGACGCGCATCGAGCAGATCGAGCGTCTGGGCTGAACGAGCGCCACGGCCGGTGCTCGGTTCAGGGGAAGCTCGCGTCGCGAACGACCTGAGCGACTCGCAGACGGTACGCGCGATACCATCGCTCGCGCCCCGCGGCCTGAGCGGCCAGGTGTTCGACATCCCTTCGCCAAGCAGCGATCGATTCGGGATCGCGCCAGTACGAGACGGTGATGCCGACCCCATCCGCATCGCGCACGCTTTCGCAGCCGAGAAAGCCCGGCTGCTCGGCGGCGAGCGACATCATGCGCGCCGCCGTTTCGGCATAACCGAGCGGATCGTCCGGCCGCCGCTCGTTCGTGAAGATCACTGCCCAGTACGGCGGCTCGGGCGTCGACGCGAGCGGCGGCAACGACTCGGCCGTCATGACGGTCGCGAGATCTGAGCGATCCGGACGGCGAGTCCGACGAGGCAAGCGAGCGACAGCCCGCCGCTGACCCACCACGCGATCGGCACCAGATNNCGAACCCCGCCACCTTCATCTCGGCCATCGCCGCGGCGACCGGATTGATGATCAGTGCGGCGCGAACGGTCGCGAACCCGAACGGCGCGTCGCGACCGAGCCAGACCAGAAGCGTGCCGATGAAGATCGCGATCAGCACGCCGTAGGCGGTCGCGGTCGCGGCGGCAGTCCGCCGGAACAGACTGCTGACGAACGCGCTGACGGTGACCGCCAGGATCGCGGCGAAGCCGAGCGAGATCAGCACCTGACGTACTTCGTACTCGAGATCGGGGTTGATCCAGATCAGCACCAGGTAGCCCGGAAGCGTTCCGAGCAGGACCGCGCCGACGGTCACGATCGCACTCCAGAGCTTTCCCGACACGATACGGAGCGAGCTGAGCGGCGTCATCTGCAGCAGGACCCAACCGCCGCTCTCTCGCTCGGTCGCGATCAGACCGGCCGACGTGCTGGGGACGAGCAGCAGCACGAGCAGCAGCTGGAGCAGAACCATGATGCCGCCGATCGTTCGGGCTCCCCACACCTCGCTCTGCACCGTCGTGACGAAGGCGAGCAGAACGCTGACGACGGCGCACAGACTGACCAGACGCAGGATCCAATGCATGCGGCCGAACCGCCGCGTCCGGAACTCCTTGACGAAGACCGGATTGATCAGGCCGATCCCCGCCTTGCGCCGCTGAGGATCGACCAGATAGAACATCCCTCGCGCCACCTTGACCGAGGTCGACTGGTCATCGGTGATCCGCCCTTGGGACCTCGAGCGGTCGAAGATCCGGTAGTTCAGTCGCGAGATGGTGGTCGCCGCGAAGAAGAGCGTCAGGATCGGCGAGAGGAGCAGGAAGCGATAGGCGATCGTGCCGTCGCCGATCAGCCCTTGGG